>DATDPT010000074.1:0-41474 GCA_035292605.1 Acidimicrobiia bacterium | reverse complement strand
GTGGTCGACAACACCTACCTCGGCCCGCTCGGCCAACAGCCTCATGCCCACGGCGCCGACCTGGTCGTGTACTCGGCCACCAAGTACTACGGGGGGCACAGCGACCTGGTTGCCGGGGTCGTCACCGGCCCCGTGTCCCTGGTGCGGCCGATCAAGACCATGCGCTATCGGATCGGGACCCATGCCGACCCGCATTCGGCCTGGCTGCTGGGCCGCAGTCTGGAGACCTACGCCCTCCGGGCGCAGCGCCAGGTTGAGAACGCGTCCCGGGTGGCCGAGTTCCTGGCAGCTCATCCGAAGGTGAGTCGGTTCGGCTACCTCGGGCTGATCGGTGCAGATGACCCGAGACGAGGTGTTTTCAATCGTCAATGCACCTCCACGGGAGCCATGATCACCTTCGAGGTGAGAGGCGGTCGTGAGGAGGCGTTCCGTTTCCTCGACTCGATGAGACTGATCGGTCTGGCGACGTCGTTGGGCGGGACGGAGTCGATCGCCTCGCATCCGGCCACCACCAGTCATTCCAATGTCGACCCCGAGACCAGACGTCAAATGGGAGTCACCGAAGGCATGATCCGGTTCTCGGTCGGGGTCGAGGCCGCAGAGGACATCATCGCCGATCTGGACCAGGCCCTGGGAGCGGTCTGATTTCATAGGTCGCTCAACCCATACTCGACCACCCTCCGCGCGTGGATAATGCTTCACGGGATCTAGCGGTCGGGAGGCTGTTGAAGTGGGAGAGATGGAACGACGAAAGGCGCTGGTCTTCGTTATGGCAATCGTCTTGGTGGTTCTGGCGGCGGTCACCCTGGCTTTGACGACCACCATGAGTGGTGACGACCCCCTGCCGAGCAATCCGGAGAGCAGTGCCGGCTTCCAGGTTTCTTCATTGTCCTGGTCAGGGGGATCAACCACCTGACTCCAGGGCAGGAAGAAAAGGCGCTCCTACCCAATGGAGCCACGGAGGCGGCCCCTCGGGGCCGCCTCCGTTTTGTTGGCGTCTGGATGGAGAGCAGAGATCTGTTTCCGTCAGGCCGACGCTGAGAAGCGACCTGAACCGGTTTGGGCTGCAAGGTATTCGTAGTAGTCGTATTCGGGAGAGTCGGGCACGTGAGGTCGCCCCAGAAGGTAACCCTGGCCCCATGTGATCCCGATGCCACGGATCTCATCCAACTCCTGATTGGTCTCGATGCCCTCGGCGATTACTTCTGCGTTGATTCCGGCGGCAAATACGGTGAGTCCGAGGACGAGAGCGAACGCGTCGCTTCCCGGGGTCAGGTTCTTGGTCAAAGAGAGGTCGAGCTTGATGATCGAAGGTTGGAGACGGACCACGTGCCAGAGGTCCATCTCTCCGGATCCGACGTCGTCGAGAGCAAGTCGATAACCCAGTGCCTGTAGCCCGCCCACGATGCCGCGAGTGATCTCGTAGTTCGAAACGGCAGCGTCCTCGGAGAGTTCGAACACGACACGCTCGGGGGGCAGACCGGCTACCGCGTCGAGGAGACTCTTGGAAAGGAGCGTTTCGGTGGAGACATTGAGAGCGAGGAAGAAGTCCGCACCCCCCAGGTTCATCGTCTGTTGGACAGCCACCTTGATCGCGGCCAGTTCGAGGTCGATCCTGAGACCGGCCTCCCCGGCGGCGTCAAACCACTCTGTGGGGTTGCCCTTGTGGAAACGACTCAAGGCTTCGACACCGACGAGTCGGGGCTCCTCGGTGTAGAAGGTCGCAAGGTCGAAGATCGGCTGCAGGGCGATTCTCGGCGGTTCCTCTTCGATCGCCCTGACCACGTCGAGGGTTGTGATCTGGTCGGCATCGACCTCGTCTGAGCCGACAGTTCGAACGGCGACCGGCAGGTTCAGCGATAGCACTGTGCGGCCGTCGATGCGCTCATAGGTCAGAGCAGCTCCCATAGCTGCCGCCAGTCGTCGACAAAGGCTCAAACCTACCCCGATGGCAAGAGTCTCCGGGGCGCTGTCGACCGACGATGTGTGGTTGCTGAACACCTGCTCGGCCACGGCGGGATCGATCCCCGGGCCGTCGTCGATGACTTCGATGTAAAGCCGGTTCCCTTCGGCCTCGATGACGACCTCAGCAGTTGTCTTGTGGTGCTTGAGCGCGTTGTCCGTGAGATTGCGCAGGATCTGACGCAACCTCAAAGGGTCCGCGTTGGCGAGACCCTGGCCTCGGATCGCAAGATGTTCGCGGTGGGAGGGTCCGAGCCCGACGGCGACCGCCTCGGCGATGCGGCGAACGTCACATGTCTCAGGGGTGACCGTGATCGTGTCGGAGTTCGATCGCGCAGCGATGTGAATGTCCTCGATCAACTCTCCCAGATCTGCCGCCTCGTCGGCGAGTGTCTCGATCATCTCGTTTCGTTGACCGGTATTGAACCGATGACGCCCGTCCCTGAGGAGCTCGGCATATCCGACCACCGCCGTGAGGGGGGTCCGAAGGTGATGGACGACTGCGGCCAGGAAATCGTCCTTCATTCGTCGAACTCTCTTCTCCTGTGCGAGTTGGCTTTCGAGCAGTTTCTGGCGGCTCTCGCGTCGGTCATGCATGTGCAGGATCAAGAATGCGATGCAGGGAAGAAACAAAGCGATCATCCAGCGGGTAGCCACTGCGACTCTTCCGGCTCGGTCCCCGGCGGAGACGATCGCGGCGGCACGCCTGTCTCTTTCGAGCTCGGCCAGTTGAGCAAGGCGCTCGAAGCTCGCCTGTGCCTCATCCACAGACGCGGCCGCGGCGGTGGTATCACCCGCTTCCAGCGAGCTCAGTGCGCTGGATGTGGCCGTGGCCACCGCGTGGCGTTCGACCTCGAGGGCGGGGGCACCAGCCGGCCACTCAGCGGCCAAAGACTCGACTCCGGCGTTGAGCGATGAGAGGCTTTGGTTTGCTTCCCCGATCGCCGACAGGACGAGGGATTGGTCGACCAGCTGGCTCTTGGCGGCGTCAACCAGGAGGTTCGCCTGTATCAGGAGATTGCGAGTCGTCCAAGTGGCCACCATGACCTGGTCGGCGCGTTGCAGGACCCTTGAATCGTGTGCGATCTCTTCTGTGGCTCGGGAAGTGGCGTAGGCGCTCGACGTCAGCACCAGCGCCACGAGAACAGCCAGCATCACAACGAGGAGCGATGCCGACCGAGCACGCCGAGTCACTGCGCCGGTACTCCGTCGACTGTCATCGACTCGTCATCGAGGCCTCTTCGGTTACGGATCACACGTCCGACTAGAAAGGCAATGAGCAAAAGGAGAAGGGGGATGGCGGCGAACCAGGTGTCTGTGATCGCGTCCCAAATGGCTCCGAGTATCACGAACGGGGAGGACACTGCGTCACCAGCTGGGCCGGGGAGGGCTTCCGCTATCCAGGGGACCAGTCCCCCGCCTGCTTCCTCGCTCTCGTCTACGTCGTCTGGACCGAGAATCGAGCCCTGGCCAATGGGTTGTCTCGCACCGCCGTCGTCCCGGCTCGGGGAGCCCACGCTGCCGCTTGGCGAGGTCCCGGCCGGGCCACCTCCAGGTGAGGTGGTCGAAGGAGGGGCTCCACCTCCGATGGTGGTGCTGGTGGAGCTTCCGGGAACGGTTGTGGTAGTCGTGGTGGTGGTGGTGGTCGTGGTCGTGCTGGTGGTGCTGGTGCTGGTGCTGGTTGTGGGTGGGGCGGCGACGGTTAGCAGAAAGGCACCGGGCAAGAGCCCACCCAAACCGCTCTCCGTAATCGTCACCGTATGAGTCGTTTGGAGCGTGCTGGCAGTGGTCGAAACGGTGATCTCAGAGGTCCACGTCCCGCTCTGGTTGCTGCATTGAGGGTTGTACTGGAAGCCGACCGTTGCATCGGCCGGATCGCTTGCGGTGAGACAGGATCCCCCCAGGGCGCTGTTGACGGTGACCGTGAATGCGGTCGATGAGCCTGCATTGACGGTGGCTGAGAGCGGGCTGACACTCTGGATCAGCGCCGTTGAGGGCTGCGCCGACGAGATCAGCCAAGCGAACGACAGAAGAAGGATGACAGAGACATGGAGAAGCCTCCTCCCAGGTCTGATACTCAGTCGGTCGGTGAATCCCATGTGCGACCTCGGTCGAAAACCTCGGGGATAGTTATCGACAAAAGAGGCAGAGAGCTTGAACTGATCTCCCGCGTGGCGCCTCAGAGAGAATCGTCGAATTCTGGGGGTTAACCGCGTGCGATTTCGAGTTCGTGCGCCCTTTCCCTTAGGGCGGCACCAAGGTCTGTAGCCAGCGCTGTTACCTCGAACCCATGGGCCACTGTCATCGTTGTGGTCAGATCGTATCGATCAGGGAGAGCGCGTAAAGGACCACCAAGGACCCGGTAAAGGATCGCCAACGGTCGGGTGGCGAGGATCAGGCTGGGTAGCGGATTCCTTGAACCGTTGTTGAGACGTCCTTAAGACATGCGGCGGCATCGTGATGTCTGTCGAGGAAGGACATTGTTGCTATGGCCAAAGTGTGGATAAACGGCGACGCCTGTATGGGTGCCGGGACGTGTGCTCAGATCGCGCCCGAGGTCTTCCACGAGCGTCACGACGGCGTCTGGGCCGTCAAGGAGGACCCGTCTCACTTCGATCGGATGGTGGTCTTCGACGGGTTGACCGGAGAGGGGCACGGCCCTGATGGAATCGAAGGAAGGGCCAGGGTCCCCGAACCGCTCCTCGAGCTCGTAGTCGAAGCGGCCGAAGAGTGCCCGGCCGAGTGCATCTTCGTGGAGGTCTGAGGTGGCGGATCGAAAAGGACTTTCCGCTTCAGTCGCTCTCGGCACATTGTTGATACCGCTGACTGCTTTTGCCGCCTCGATGATGGTGCGCAATGACCCGCCTGTCGAGCCCGCGACCTCGGTCACTTCGACCGTTGTCGAACCGCAGGTCGGTGCGGTCTTCGACACCCAGACGGCAACCGCCGCCGACCTCATGGCGGCGTGTGGGGAAGCAGGGCTGCGTCTGGTCGCTACCGAAGCGGACGGCTCGATCACCGACATCCAGCAGGCGGCCCTCGATGCCCTCAGGGAGATCTGCGCCCAGGAGGGACTGCCCCTGCCCGGCAAGCCTATCCCCGAGCCAATCGTTGAGACCGTGGTCGTCGCCAATGCCTCTTCCGGGTCTTCGGTTGCTCAGAGCCCAAACGGTGATGAGAGCGGGTACGAGGAGGAGCACGAGGACGAACACGAGGAGGATGACGATTGAGCCATCTCTCGCCTCAAGCAATCTCCGGGTTTTTCGTGCTCATGGCCGGGCTGGCCGTCGTATACGCCCTGGCCGCGGGCCCAGGCGATGTCGAAGCTGCGCCGGAGCCCACCGTCGTCTCGTCTCCAGTCACCTCGGTTGTCGAAGTGCCGCCCCCGAGTCTTGAAGGAGTCGATATTGCCGTCCAGCGAGTGTTGTACGCCAGCGGCAAGGCCGAGGCGCTTCGGGTCGACCAGCTCACCGAGCTCCCGCCCGAAGTTGCCCGAATCCTCGTCCACTATGGGGTGACCCTGACCCTTCCCACGGGCCCGACAGGTGGAGGATGAGCCGCTTCGACCCCGGACGATGGAATCGAATCCTGATTTGGACCGGAGCCGCGCTCGCCTGGGGCACCGCAATCATTGTCTCCTGGCTCGAGCCGGCCCGCGAGGTCGACGCCAGCCAGCCCGAACCGGCGGTAACCGTGGATTCCTCGCTCCAGGCGATCATGCCTCGCCCGGCTCCCATGGGTCTGGTGATCCTCCGCTACACACCGGTCGATGCACCCCCGGCCGAGGTTCGCACCGTCTTGGTTGAGCGAGCTGCGGGTGGCGGGAACAACGGATCGGGTGGCGGCGGAGGCTCAACGTCACAGGCTGCGCCCTCGGCCCAGGCTGCGCCTGCGCCGGCGAGCAGCGGATCATGATCCACGTCACCTTCAAGGCGATGGGAACCGATGTCGAGGCCTGGTGTGCCGAGGAGAATGCGGTCCGGGAGCTGCGTTGCTGGTTCGAGGAAGTTGAACAAGTCTGCAGCCGGTTTCGCCATGACAGCGAATTGAGCCAGGTCAACACATCGACCAACTGTTCCATCGCCCTCTCCGACACACTTGCCGAGGTGATCAGCGCCGGAGACCGGGCCCGTGATCTGACCGGGGGCCTCGTCGACATCGGGGTCGGGGCGGGGGTCGCCGACTGGGGTTACGACAAGACATTCGAGCTGGTGAGGCCGCTCGATCGCGCTCCTTGGAGAAACGCGGCCCCGGAATGGAGCCTCGAGTCACGAACTCTGACCCGGTCGCCGAGCACGTTGCTCGACCTCGGAGGCATCGCCAAGGGTTGGGCCTGTGATCGGGCCGTCGAGACGGGTATGGCCACTGTGGTCTCAGCCGGAGGCGACATCAGGAGCATCGACTCACGAACGACGGTCCCGATCCTGGACCCCTGGGGCGAGGCCGCGGCCCGGGTTCTCCTGGGTGCCGGGGGGCTCGCCACCAGCTCGATCGCGCGGCGCCGGTGGAAGGTCGGGAACCGTGAAGTCAGTCATCTCATCGATCCCCGGACCATGGCGCCGGTCCAAACCCCGATCCTGAGTGCGACCGTGGTCGCCGGGTCCGCCGTCGATGCCGAGACTGGGGCAAAAGCAGTGCTGTTGCAGGGTGAAGACGGGCTGGTCTGGGCGGCCGAAGCCGACTGGATAGAGTCGGCCATCGTCGTCTGGCACGACGGTTCCGTCTATGCGACTCCGGGGACGGAGGTGGCCGCATGAGCATCGAGTGGCTCGTGATCCGGGGTTCGGGCGTGGCTGCCTTCGCTCTCCTCTCCGCAGCCACCATCTGGGGTCTGTTGGTGAGCTCGAAACTGCTCAGCCGGATCGTCAAGGCCAAACCCTTGACATGGTTCCACGAGTCGTTGGGGATCGGGGCGTTGCTGGCAACCGTGGTCCACATCGTGGTGTTGTCGATTCACGACTTTCTGGACTTCACCTGGATCGAGATCCTGGTTCCGGGCGCCTCGGACTGGCGCCCGTTACCGATCGCATTTGGAGTGGTTTCCCTCTACGCCCTGGTGGTGGTGATCGGCAGCTTCTATCTGAAACGCTTCATCGGCCAGAAAGCGTGGCGCTCGATTCACTTCGCCTCGTTCGGTCTGTTTGTCTCGGCGCTGCTGCATGGAGTCCTGTCGGGAACCGACACCGCTAGCCCGCTCATGATTGGGCTGTACGCCGGTTCGGCTCTGGTCGTCTTTGCATTGGTCGGACAACGTCTACTGCTCGACCGGGCTGGGGTAAGCCCCAGCGGATCTGCACAGGTCAGCGTCCCCACCAGTCCTTGACCACTACATACTCGGTATGTAAGGTCTGCATACCGAGTATGTAAGGAGTCGGATTGGGTATCAAGGAAGGGCTTCTTGCCCTGCTTTCGAGCGAGCCGGCTCATGGTTATCAGCTCAAGCTCAACCTGGAGTCGGCAATCGGTGAGACCTGGAGGCTCAATGTCGGCCAGGTCTACACCACCCTGCAGCGTCTGGAACGAGACGGTCTGGTTGCCTCGGCGGGCAGCGACGATCAGGGGCGCATCGTCTATCGGATCACCGACCCCGGCCGTGACCAGGCTCGGCTGTGGATGACGAGCCCAGAGGAATTGGCCGAAGCCGGCAGGGACGAGATCTCATTGAAGGTATTGATCGCCCTCGTCTCCGGGGTCACCGACCCTCGTCGGGTGGTCGAGGTGCAACGGGGATCGACCATGGCCTTGCTTCAGGACTACGCCCGTCTCAAGGCATCCGACGACGGCTCCGAATTGGCTTGGCAGCTCTATCTGGACCGGCTCATCTTCAGTGCCGAGGCCGAGCTGAGATGGCTGGAGCGGGTGGAGAGCCGGCTTGAGGAGCTTCCGCCCGTCGCCGTGATTGAGATTGAGCCCGAGTTGTTGGAGGTGGAGCCATGACCGAACCGGTGCTCTCACTGCGACGGGTAGGCAAGACCCACGGAATCGGCGCTCAAAGGGTGGATGCACTAGTCAACGTCGATCTCGACCTGATGCCGGGGGACCTGGTGGCGGTGACCGGGCGCTCCGGATCGGGCAAGACCACCCTTCTCAACCTTTCCGGTGCTCTCGACGAACCGACGACGGGCGAGATCATCATCGCCGGAGAAAGCCTGGCTCAGATGACGAAGAACGAGCTGGCGCGTCTCCGTCGGGTGGCGGTCGGCTATGTCTTCCAGCAGTTCAATCTGCTGCCGTCCCTCACAGCAGCCGAGAACATCTCGCTGCCACTGGAGCTCGACGGGATGGATCCCCGTGAGGCGCGGTCCTTCGCCGAGATCGCCCTGGTCGAGGTGGAGATGGAGGGGATGGGTGACCGCTATCCCGACCAGCTCTCGGGTGGCGAGCAGCAACGGGTCGCCATCGCTCGCGGTCTGGTGGGTCCCCGGTCGATTCTGCTCGCGGACGAGCCAACCGGGGCCCTCGACGAGGCGACCTCCGAATCCATCCTCAGGCTGCTTCGCAGCCGCTGCGACGCCGGAGCCGCGGCCCTGCTGGTAACCCACGAACCTGCATATGCCGCCTGGGCCGACCGGGTGGTCCGCCTGAAAGACGGCCGTGTCGAGGGCGTCTCGGTCCGGAATCGGGTGCCCGAGACCGTCGCCGACCTGGCATGAGCGGGTCCGGCCGGAAGGCCGCTCTCAAGGTGGCGTTCCGAAACTCGGTGCGGAACCGGAAGCGGACCTTCTTCCTGGTCGCTCTGGTCGCGGTCCCGGTTGCCCTCGCCGTCGTGGTCGCCGGGTTGGTACGCGCCAGCACTTTCACCCAGGAGGAGCAGGCCCAGATGGAGTTCGGCTCGGCCGAGATGAAGGCGCGGGCCTGGTCGAACTCGAGGGATCTGAGCAACGAGGTCATGCTGTGGGCCGGGGAAGCCCTGGCCGAGATCGCCCCCCAGACCGACCAACTGATCTATCGGCAGGCCTACGTCTCCTTCGGTTCCAGCCGCTACGGACGTGCCCTCGACCTCGATATGGCCGACCCGATGGCTCACGGGATCCTGGGCATGATCGATGGCGCGCCACCCAATGCCCGAGGTGAGATTGCGGTCTCTCCCAAGATGGCCGAGCGGCTCGAGGCGTCGATTGGGGAGACTGTCGAGCTGGAGATCGGTGAATTGCTGCGGGATTACCGTCTGGTCGGCATCGCCAGCCCACCGATTCTGACCACCGACGACCTGGTCTTGATGAGCCCGGATGGCCTCGACGAGGTGCTGGCGTCGGAAGGCAACGTTGAGACCTCTCTCCTGATTGGAGGAGTCGGTTCGGTTGAAGCTGGGACGAGACTTGGGGAGCTCTGGGAGGGGGTCAAATATCAGTTTTGGCCCGAAGGGGCAGTTCTCCCCAAACCCGGGGAGTTGTCCTTCCTGGGGGACGACGTGTACTCGCTTCTGGATCAAGCCGAGGTGGACGAACTGGTTGCGCTGGCCGGGAACGGCGAGCTCGCGCAAGAGGACTACGACCAGATTCAGAGCCGGGCCTATGAGATGGCCGAGGACGGCGACTTCACCTATGGAAGTCTCCCTGAGTTCTATGTGGATGGCCGTGCGGCATGGCTTTCTCAAGGGTTGAGTGTCGACCAACAGTCGTCGCTGGCATCGACCGCAGCGGCCGCCCTGCTTCTGGTCGAGGTGGCGTTCGTCGCGGGCGCCGCTTTCGCCGCCGGCACCCGCCGCCGGTTGCGGGAGATCGGTCTGCTCGGCGCCAACGGGGCATCGGAGAAACATGTCCGGGTGACGGTCCTGGGAGAGGGCCTGGCGATCGGGATCATCGGCTCGGCTGCGGGGCTGGTCCTTGGGATCGCGATTCTCTTCTTGGGTCGACCACTGATCCAGCCCTTTGTGACCAGAGTGATGACCGGTTTCGGGGTTTCGCCGATCGACATGATCGGCCCGGTGTTGGTGGCGATCGTTTCGGTGGTGATCGCCGCCTGGCTGCCCGCTCGGACCGCCGCCCGCGTCCCCACCACCACCGCCCTCCAGGGCCGGATGCCGGCGTTGGCGCCTCGTAAGTGGGTGGTGCCGGTCGGGTTCGGGCTCACCGGGTTCGGGACTCTCCTGGTGACGGTCGCTCTCGCCTCGGTGAGCTCGATCTCCAACGTCCTGGTCGGCACAGGAGCCTTGATGATGGTGGGCGGGGTGGCCTTGCTCGCCAGCCCGATCCTCGCGGTCGTCAGCAAGCTGGCCAATCGATTCCCGGCGACTGGGCGTCTGGTGCTCAGGGACTCCGGCCGTCACCGGACCCGCTCCGCGGTGGCAGTGGCGGCGACCATGGTGATCCTGTTGGCACCGGTGATGGCTCTGACATTGGATGCATCGCAATCCGAGAGGGAGTTGGTCATGGGTTTGCCCGAGCCCGAGGGTCATCTGCTGTTGAGCGGGACCTACGACCTCGAGGGTTTCGGAGAGGTGGGGCCGATCGCCGACGGGGATGTGGCCCAGGTGGCATCGATCGTTCCCGAGAGTTTCGTGGCACGGTTCGACGCCCTGAACCTCACGGCGGATCTGAAGCCTCGTTTTGTCGCGGGCTCAACCGTCCAGGTTGGTTACTGCCAGGAGCCGTGTGGATGGAACGCCGCTACAGGGTCTCCGGATCTGGTGGCCGCGTTGGGAGTTCCGGAAGTGGGAGCGGCGCTGGACGGGGGAGACATCGTCGTGTTGGGGTTGGAGGAAGGGCCCACCACGGTGCGGCTGGATGACGTCGAGTACCCAGCGGTCGAGTATCCGGTGCCGGTCCTTCGCTTTGGGATGCCCCGGGTCCTGATCCCGGAGTCGAGACTCGACGACTTCGAAGATGCTGAGCGAAGTCCGCGAGCCCTCTTCATCTTGGAGCGCTCGCTCACCGAGGACGAGTGGCGTCAGACCAATGACGGTGGTCTGGAGATCATGGGCGGATATCCGGGCTTGAGCACTACCCAGGTCTATGCCCTCGCCTTCGGGGCCACCCTGGTTGCCGTGCTCATTGTGGTGGCACTGGTCACTGCGGTGTCGGCCGCGGAGACCGACGAGGAGATCCGCACCATCGTCGCAGTCGGTGCCCCCGGCTCGATCCGCAGGAGATTCCTCGGTCTGCTGACCGGGTATCAGACCACGGTGGCGATCGCCTTGGCGCTGCCGCTCGGGGTGTTGTTGATCTGGGTGTTCAGCTCAGCTGAGGAGTACTTCTACTCCGGCCCGTTCGGGCAGATCAGCACGGCGGCGTTGGTGGTACCGGTCTGGCCCTTGCTCGTCCTGGCCGTGTCCCTTCCGCTGCTCATCGGGTTTCTGACCACCCTGTCGGTGCGGTCCGCTCCGGTCACCCCGCCCCGGCGTCCGACCTGACCGACGCTTGCACCGCGAGCATCCGGGCTCGAATCTCGTCTTCTACTTCGAAACACGCGGATGCCGTTCGACATGGTGCGAACGGTCCGCAACAGGGTGTCCCGTGCGAAAGGAGAAGCAATGGCCAAGTATTTGTTCGTCTATCACGGTGGTGGTGCTCCGGAGTCCGAGGAGGAGGGCGCAGCGGTGATGCAGGCCTGGAACGATTGGTTCGGCAGTCTGGGGGCCGCAGTGGTGGACGCCGGCAACCCGATCGGGGCCTCGGCCACGATCGGCGCCGATGGCTCCTTCACCCAGGGTGGTGGCGCCAACCCGGTAACCGGGTATTCGGTCATCAGCGCTGACAGCCTCGACGCTGCTCTCGTCCTCGCCAAGACCTGTCCGCAGTTGGCGTCCGGTGGAACCATCGAGGTGGCCGAGGCTCTCGACATCATGTGATTGGCGGAGGTGCGGGTCGGCTCGCCGTCCCGCGCTCGTCACGTTGCCGACCGGGGAAAGGAGTCCCCCTCCCCGCCTGCGGCGGGACCCCCGCCAAGACGCGAGCTCAGGCAGCCAGTTCGACCCCGGTTCCGATCGGCAGCCATCGAAGACTCTGCCGGACCTCATCGGGCGCGGTGGCGAACTCCTCCTCGATCGCGTCCCGGCCCTGGCCGGAGATACAAAGAACTCCGTCCTCTTGTCTCGGCCAGGAGAGGGCGAAGCCGATCACGTCGCCGGCGATGGGTTCAGCGGTGGGCCGTGGCGGCAGTGGTGATGACCACTCCCACCTTCGTGAGCAGCGCCCGCCCCGCCGTATTGAGGTTGTCGCCGTGTTGGTCGTGAGAGAGAAGCACCGCATCGATCGGCCCCACGTCGTCGTGAGCGATCGCCGGGCCGGTCATCTTGTGAGACATCGAGCCCCAGCCGAAGGTATAGCGCTGGCCCGGGGCGTCGAATGTCGGATCGGTGAGGATCCGCCAACCATCGACCTCGATGAGGACGGTCGGTCCCCCGATGTGCGTGAGACGAATGTTGGTCAATGGCGGTGCTGGCGGGTCATGCCGGTGGCCTAGGTTCTGGCGTGGCTCACTGCCCATTCCAGGGCGTAGTCGGCGATCTCCTCCCAACCACTCTGGGAAGGCATGAGGTGTGCCTTGCCTTCGTACTCCTTGACCTCGGTGATGGTGTTCGACTTGTAGTGCTTGGCATTGGAGCGCTGCACGCTGGGAGGCATCAGGTTGTCCTCGCTCCCCGAGATGAAGAGCAGCGGCGCACGATTGTCGTTGTGATAGTCGACCCAGGTGTCCTGGTGACCCGGCAGGAGGTTGGCGAGCGAGCTGCCCCACAGGATCCGGGCCGATGCTGGGATGTGATACCGCTCGTACAACCTCCGGGATTCCTCCTCGGTGAAGGTGTTGGTGAAGGCGTACTTCCATTGCTCGTGGGTGAATCCGATCGCCTTGTGGCTGTTGGCGGGGTTCCTCAGCACAGGGAAGGTCGACTTGATCTGGGAGAACGGGACGACCGGAACCCCTTCGGTGGGAGCCGAATTGATAGCCACCCCGACCGCACCGAACCCATGGTCGAGCAGGATCTGGGTGAAGGCACCCCCGGCAGAGTGGCCCATGATGATCGGAGGGGAGTCCAGGGAGCGGACCACGTCCTCGAGGTGGCTGATGATGGCTGGCACTGTCACCTCTTCGATCGGGGTGGAATCGGCGTTGAGCGCCTCGACCTCCACCTCGAATCCGGGGTAGGCGGGGGTCAGGACCTGAAACCCGGCTGCCTCGTAGCGGGCTTTCCAATCCTCCCAACTCCGGGGGGTCACCCAGAAGCCGTGGACCAAGACGATGGTGTCGGGTTTGCTGTCGTTGCTCATGTGCCTTCCTTTCTCGGCTTGTGGTCCGCGCCGTCAGGGAGCGGCTTGCATCGACTTGCCTGAAGCAAGTTAAGGGTGTGACTTTTGTAATGCAAGTGAACGTTTAGAGTTTTTCTCATGCAACGCACCGACTTCGGCGACATGACTTGCTCGATTGCGCGGGCACTCAGCATCCTCGGTGACTGGTGGACCCCACTGATCCTCCGTGACCTCCTGGTCGGCTTCACTCAGTTCGACGAGATCCGCCAGGATCTCGGTATCTCCACCAACGTGCTCTCTGATCGTCTCGGGCGACTGGTCGAACATGGGGTAGTCGCGCGGGAGCCGTACGGGTCACACCCGAACCGGTTCGAGTACCGACTCACCCACAAAGGCGAAGACGCCATACCCATCCTGCTGGCACTTGTGGCGTGGGGCGATCGCTGGGAAGTCGACAAGCCCGGTCCCCCGACCTTGGTCGTCCACTCCGTTTGCGGCAAAGCAACCACCGCAGTGGCCCACTGCGCTGAGTGCGGGGTACCGTTGAAACCGGAAGATCTGGAGTACCACAAAGGCCCTGGCAGCCGACAAGGGCCCGGCACCCAGCTACTCCGCGAACGTCTCGGCCCCTTGTCCGCGGCGCGATCGAGCAGGATTCGAGAAGCCCCCGCCCCGGATCGCCCGTAGTGTCAGTTGCGACTGGTATCGGAGGTCAAGAGATGACTACCACGAAGAAGTCCGGTTCGGAGGGTTTCTCGGAGGCGGAGCGTTCCGCCATGAAGGCCCGGGCCCAGGAGTTGAAGGCGCAGGGCCGCAGCGGCCAGAAGAGAGCCGACAACGAGCGGGCCGTGCTCGACGCCATCGCCGAGATGCCGGATGCCGACCGCGCCCTCGCCGAACGCATCCACGCACTCGTCACCGCGAACGCGCCGGAGCTTCTGCCTAAAACCTGGTACGGCATGCCCGCCTACGCGAACACGGACGGCAAGGTCGTCTGCTTCTTTAAGGCCGCGGCCAAGTTCGAGGGCCGCTACGCGGTCTTGGGATTCGAAGATGCGGCCATGCTCGATGACCGCCCGATGTGGCCGGTCGTGTTCGCGATCGTTGAATGGACTCCCGCGGTCGAGAAGAAGGTCGTGGCGCTCGTCAAGGCCGCGGTCGCCTGAGAGTCGCGACCGGGTGGGTCCCGTGGGACTCGAACCCACAACCAACGGGTTAAAAGCCCGCTGCTCTACCAATTGAGCTAGAGACCCTGGTCCACAAAGGGTACCGGCGGTCCAAACTGAGAAAGTCCGCTAATCACCTCGGGTGTAGATCCGCACTCCGTCCTCGTCGACCACCATCAGCCAGGGCGTCGAGGTTCCCGGGATCACTCCGAGATGGGCCGGGCTCCCCGTGTCGGCCGGGCTGAACGGGTTCCGGATGGGTTCGACCTCGCTCACCACCCCGTCCGGGGAGATTGTGAGAAACCCTCCGATCGCCAGGGTCTCGTCCGACTCGGGAGCCCCGTACAGAAGGATGAAGATGCTGCCGTCGATGCCGGTCTCCACTTCGATCCCGGCATGGGCGATCACCTCGGGGTCTTCGGAGTATCGGAGTTGGAGCGTCCTCGTCACCGGGACAGCCGCATCGGGGAGCTGGACCACGATCTCGTCACCCTGGACCACGATCGAGAACCGGGTCCCGGCTCGGGTCATCAGCCAATCGACAGGGACCCCGGGTGGGTCGTTGGGGTCGAGTTGATAGGGCGTGGCATCCTCGAAGCTCAGACCGTACAGATAGGTCCCATCGGTGGTCACCCAGGAAATGGCGCCCTCGAAAGTGGTGCTGGTGACGTTCCCATCGACGATGCGAAGCAGGGCGGTGCTGTCTTCGCCACGAAACCCCCCGACTGCGATCGACCCGTCGTCGAGGGCCTGGGGCATCTGATATTGGAAATACTGACCGTCGACCAGGACCTCCACGGGAAAGACCACCTGCTCCAGATAGGTGCCGTCTGCGGAGAACACCGCGGCGCGCTGTTTGGCGGCGTCGAGGATCCAATAATTCCCGTCCGGGGTCTGGGTCCCGAACTCGGGTCCCAGCATGAGACCGTCACCTCCAGGAGAGGTACCGAGTTGGTCCTCGGCCTCGCCATACGGAAGAAACAGTTCCGCCCAGCCTCCACCCAGCTCGCTGAAGGGCGCCAGCAGCACCTGCACCGTTGCCTCGGCCGAGACGGCGGCAGTCGA
Organism: Acidimicrobiia bacterium; assembly: GCA_035292605.1. Taxonomy (GTDB): domain Bacteria; phylum Actinomycetota; class Acidimicrobiia; order Spongiisociales; family ZC4RG35; genus JALYNX01. Next base: position 26,092 of record DATDPT010000074.1, on the reverse strand, counting down.
GGTGGTGGCTGTCGCCTCGGCCGTCGTGGTCGAAGCGGTGCCCGGGGAGCAGGCGGCAAGGAGGACGCTTACCACCGCAGCAATCCCGATCCAGACTCGACGCATGAATCCAGGTTACGGGTGACATACCCTCTCCGCCGTGAGCTCGATTCGATTCGGTATCTCCACCCTCCCCCCTGACGGGGATGACGCCGCGTTTCTCGACGGTCTGGTCGAGCAGGGCCACCGCGCCCTGGAGCTGCCCTTCGTCACCGGGTTTCCCTGGAAAGAGAAGCGATGCCGCCAATTCGGCGAGTTGGCTGCGGAGCGTGATATACGGCTCTCGGTTCATGCTCCCTATTTCGCGGTGCTCACCGTTCAAGAGGAGGACAAGGGAGCCCAGTGTCTGGCTGCGTTGGAGCACACCATGAAGCTGGGTCGATGGCTGGGGGCCCCGGTGATCGTGGCCCACCTCGGGAACACCCATGGTGAGGAGCCGGCGGTCCTCATGCACCGGGTTCGGGGCCGGCTCTCGGCCGTCGAGCCCAAAGTCATGTCGCTCGGAGTCGGCCTCGGCCTGGAGACAGCCGGCAGCGAGCGCTCATTCGGCTCCCTTGGTGACATCGCCCAGCTTGCGAGTGAGTTCAGCTTCGTGCGACCGGTGATCGACTGGGCCCACGTCCACGCCATCACCGGTGGTGGTCTCACCTCGAAGGAGGCCTTCCTCTCGGTGTTCGCCTTTCTCAAGGCTTCCTTCCCGGGCTGGATGATCCAGCCCCTCCACGCCCAATTCACCGACAACGAATTCGGAAGGAGCGGGGAGATCCGACATATCCCCTACGGCTCCGGGTCGCTCCGGGTGACCCCGCTGCTCGAGGCTGCCCTCGAGGAGGGGGTATCGATGAACCTCATCTCGGAGGCGAGGGAGGGTGAGAGTCACGAGGCGATATGGGAAGAGGCCAGACAGGTCATCGATCGGGAGACGTCCGCGACCGGGAGCGACCGCTACCTGAGTACCTCGGGAATCGAGTACCCCGATCCGATCCGGGTTCGGGTCAAAGGCCAGCACTTCCAGCCAGTCGGACTGGAGCGCCCCCTCCGGTTGTCCAATGTGGACAAGCCGTTCTTCCCAGAGGACGGGTACACCAAGGGGGACCTGATCCAGTACTACTCATCGGTGGCACCGGTCCTGTTGCCCCACCTCGCCGGCCGGCCGATCTCGATGAGCCGATACCCGGATGGGATCGGGGGCCCGTCGTTTTACGAGAAGCGGGCGCCTGGTCATCAGCCGGAATGGATGAGAAAGGTGCCGGTCCCCTCCGATTCCCAGGGCGGGATCATCGACTTCCTCCTCGCCGACTCTCGCGAGGCCCTGATGTGGTTCGCCAACATGGGATGTGTCGAGGTCCACCCTTTCCATTCGACCTCCGCCGATCTCGACAAGCCCACCTACGCCATCTTCGACTTCGACCCCTCCGAGGGCTCCGAGTGGGACCAGGTGGTGGCTGCGGCCCGGCTGCTCGAGATCGCGCTGCGTCAACTGGGCCTCGTTGGATACCCCAAGCTGTCGGGCGCACGGGGGCTGCATGTCTATGTGCCATTGGAGCCCAAACACCACTACGACCGGGTGCGGAGGTTCGTCGGGGAGGTGGGCGCATACCTGGCCGCAGCCAACCCCGACGACATCACCATGGAATGGGACAAACCGAAGCGCAAAGGCCGTGTCTTCGTCGATCACAACCGCAACGCCTTCGGACAGACCGTGGCGTCAGCCTATTCGGTGCGGCCCCGACCGGGAGCTCCGGTAGCTGCTCCCTTGACCTGGGACGAGGTGGGAACGGTGAGCAACGGAGAGGTCACAATCGCCAACCTCTGGGACCGTTTGCAACGGTACGGAGACCTCTTTGCCCCGGTTCTGGCCGGTGACCAGACCCTGGATTCGGCGGAGCGGGCGCTCGGAATCGTCGGAACATCGGGTGACTGAGCCGTTCTCTGCGCACGTAGCGCCATATATGGCGCTACGTACCTCAGGTAAGCGGTTCCACCGGACATCCTGGATCGCTAGCTTGCCGGGATGGATCTGTACGCCCGCATCAACATCCTGGGCGGGTTGTCGGTGCGCCTCCCGCGAGGGCGTCTCGACGATGCGATCGCGCTCGACAACGACCCGATCGCGCGCGCCAAGAGTTGGGTGGAGCAGGGGGCGGAGATCCTTCACATCGTCGATCTCGACGCCGCCGCCTACGGCGACTACCGCAACCGTGATCTCATCGATCGGATGATGCGGGAGGTCACGGTCCCGGTGCAGGTGGCCGGGGGAGTCCGCTCCGAGGGTGAGGCGGCCCGGCTCATCGAGAACGGCGCCTGGCGCATCGTCATGGGCACGGCGGCCATCGAGAACCAGAACATGGTCTGGGATCTGTGCCGGGACAACCCAGACAAGATCGCGGTCTCGGTCGACGTGCACAAAGACGAGGAGATTGTCACCAAGGGATGGACCCAGAACAGCGGGCGCTATCTCGAGGAGGTCCTGATCGAGATGTCGTCGGCCGGAGTGGTGGCGTTTCTGGTATCCGAGGCCGGTCGCAACGCCCTCGAGGACCCGCCCAACTTGCAGATCATGGCCGAGGCCCTGGCCACCGTGGAGCAGCCGGTGATCGCGGCCGGCGGGGTGAGGGACCTCGAGGACCTCCGGACGCTGGTTCGTCTCCAGGCCGCCGGCCGGCACCTCGAGGGGGTGATCGTGGGGCGCGAAGTGACCGCGGGCCGGTTCACCCTGGAGGAGGCAAAGTCGGTGATCGCCGGGGTCGGCCCATTGCGGGCCCCCGGGGGCATCGAAGCGACGCGGATCCGGATCGGAGTCAAGTCCTTGCCCGAGTCCCTGTCGTTCTACGAGGAAAAACTCGGGTTCTCACATCAGCGGTCGCCCGCCGGGGTGGCTGGGGCCATTCTGGAGCCGTCACGCGGCCAACACATGGAGTTGGTGGAGGGTGCCGAGATCGATCCCAGGCTTCTCACCTTCGTCGTCGAGGACCTACCGCGATGGGGTGATCATCTCGAGAGTGTCGGTCTCGATCTCAGGGCTACCGACCACTTCATCGAGGTTGAGGACCCGGACGGCCGCACCATTCGGTTCGAGCGGGCGGTCTGATCGGCCCTCTGCTCTTTCTACGAACGGACTTGTGTCCGCGACTGCTCCCGCAGGTACTGACGTAGGTACCAGGGACCGCCACCACCGGTCCCCGAGGTCCCCGATCCCTTCCAACCCCCGAACGACTGGATGTCGGGCCAGGCGCCGGTTGTGGCTCCCGCTTCACGGTTGACATAGGTAACACCGGCTTGGATTCCCTGGAACCAACGCTCGATCTCGTCTTCATCGGTGGCGAACAGACCGGCGGTGAGGCCGAACTCGGTGTCGTTGGACCGCTCCAGGCCCTCGGCAAGAGAATCCACCGGCCCGATCGCCAGGAACGGCATGAAGAGCTCTTCTTTCCAGATCCATGAATCGAAGGGGGCGGTGGCGACGGTCGGCTGCACGAAGTTGCCCCGGTCGAGACCATCGTCTTCGATCACCTCTCCCCCGGCCAGGACATTGCCTCCCGACGATTCGACCTCGGCCACAGCACGGCGGAACTTGTCCACCACGCCCTGGTCGATGACCGGGCCCATGTACACGTCGCGTTGCAACGGGTTCCCGACGGCCAACTGCTCGGTCTTCTCCACGAGTATGGCGACAAAGTCGTCGTAGACCGATCGCTCCACATAGACCCTGGAGGCCGCTGAGCATTTTTGACCGCTGAGACCGAACGCACTACGCATCACGCCGGTGGCAGCCTTGTCGAGGTCGGCGGTAGCGGTGACCACGACCGGGTTCTTACCGCCCATCTCACAGATCACCGGCTTGGGGCGCTTCTCGTTGACGGTTCTGTAGAGGTGCATCCCCACCGGATAGGAACCGGTGAAGGTGAGCCCGTCCACATCGGGATGATGGGCCAGGTAATCCCCGGCCTTGGAGTCCCCGGTGACCACGTGCAATGCGCCCGGGGGAAGACCTGCCTCCTCCATCACCGAATGGAACTCGAGTGTCATGAGGGCACCTTGTCTCGAGGGCTTGACCACCACGGTGTTGCCCGTGATCAGGGCGCCGATTGAGGGGCCGGCGGCCAGGGCCATCGGGAAATTGAAGGGTGAGATCACAACCCACACCCCCCAAGGACGAAGGACAGAGGTGTTCGTCTCTTGGGGGCTCAAGGAGGCCAAAGACGTGACGAAGCCGTGGTGCTCGGTGATCTGACGGGCGTAGTAGCGGAAGAACTCGACAGTCTCCGCAATATCTCCCAGCGCCTCGAGGCGGTTCTTGCCGATCTCGAAGGCCATGTCGGCGGCCATCTCGAAGGCCCTTTCCTCCATGATGTCTGCGGCCCTCAGCATGAGGTCGCGCCGCCTCTCCCAGCCCCAAGCCTCCCATTCGGAGGCGAAGGCTCTGGCGGCGGCCATCGCATCGTCGATGTCGTCGTTGGTGGCGAGGGAATAGCGCCCGATCAGAATCTCGGAATCGATCGGAGAGAATTCCTCGGCGGTGGCCTCTGTGGCGCGCCGTTCCCCGTTGATGATCAGGGGATGGGTAGCGCCCAATCGACTCGGTGCGGTCCCCACCGCCTCCTCGAACGAGACGTTCAAGTCCTCGTTGTCCGCCGACATCGTCGCATAGGTGACCTTCAGTGCCATGCGGGGCCCTCCGTCTCCGATCTCGGAAAAGGACCATATCAACTGTCGAGAGGGAGAGGGCAGCTCCCGTCTGGATAGGTCGATAGGCCGGTGTGCAGAGGGCGGCTATCCGCCGAAAAGCTCCTCATGGTCACAGTGAACTCCGGCACCCTTCGTGCCGCCCAGACCGACGTGGCGCGTGTGCACCGTCGTGTGGTCCGGGTGGGTGCGGCGGCGGCCTGGTTCAGCGCCGCGGTTTTTCTGCTGGCGGGGTTTGCCACCGCCAACGATGGCCTCTTCATCCAGTCGGTCGGCCCCATGATCGCCGCCGGCTTCATGACCGCACAGATCATGCTCCACCGCGAGGACGGGTCGGTAGCGCTTCTCGTTTCTGCAATCGTCCTGGTTGCGACCAATGCCCTGGTGGGTATCGACGAGACCCTGCTCCCATCCGCTCTGGCCCTGATCGCGATCAGCTCGGTCGGGATGCTTTTCGTCATCCAGAACCAGCTCTCGGTGATGCTGGGAGTGGGTCTGCTCCTGATCGTCACTCCTCAGCTGTGGACGGACGATCTGAGAGCGGCACTCGCCTTGGGTCTGGTGATGGGGCTGAGCTTCGCGGTGACATCGGTTGCTTTCACCACTGTTCGCAATGCCGCGACCGCGCATAGCGAGCGTTTCAGGATCTTGTTCGACCGATCACCGACCGCGGTCCTCGAGGAGGACTGGTCCGAGGCTGCGGCATACGTTCGATCCGAGTACGCCGGGCGCCCGGAGCGAATCCGCCAGTTTCTGGTCTCCTATCCCGAAGTCGTGCGCAACGCGGTCAGTCGGGCCCAGATCGTCAGGGTCAACCAGGCAGCCCTCGACCTCCTCGAGGCAAACGGGCCTGAGGACCTCCTCGGACGTCGTGAGGCCTCTTCGGTCAACCGAAGCAATATGGACTCTTTTGTCGACGCCCTCGTCGCTCTCTATCAAGGTCGTGAGATCTTCGAGCATGAGTTCTTCACCCATACCTTCCGAGGCAGGCCGGTGTGGCTTCAGGCGCGCTGCGTCGACAACACCTCGGGGGCCAACCCGGACTCGGTGATGGTGGCCCTTGCCGATATCTCCCACCTTCGGGCACGAGAAGAAGCCCTCGCCGATCTGATAAGGGCCAAGGACGCCTTCATCGCTTCCATCAGCCACGAGTTGCGGACCCCACTCACCGCTGTTGTCGGCCTCAGCGCGGAGATGACCGGTGGTGAGATGAGCCAGAAAGAGAAGGATGAGTTGATGCAACTCATCCTCGACCAGTCGAGGGAGATGACCTTCATCGTCGAGGACCTGTTGGTTGCGGCCCGCGCCGAGATCGGAACCGTCTCGGTGGAGTTGGTTCGGGTCGATCTCCTCGCCGAGGTCAAGGCAGCTTTGGAGAGCGTCGATGTCGGCCTGCAGCCCCTCCCGGAGTCCTTACCCATCGTGTCGGCTGATCCGGCACGAGTCCGCCAGATCCTGCGCAACCTGCTGACGAATCTCAACCGGTATGGGGGATCGAGTCGGCGGGTCATCGGTGGCGAGAAAGGGGGGCGGGCCTGGGTGGAGGTCCGCGACGACGGGGCCGGGGTGTCACCAGTGGACAGCGAACGCATTTTCGAGCCCTACTCGTCCGCCCATACCGGTGTCACCGGCTCGGTGGGCCTGGGTCTCTCGGTCGCCCGCCAGCTGGCCGAGCTCATGGGTGGCTCCCTGACCTACCGGCGTGACCAGGGTGAGAGTGTTTTCCGATTGGAGCTGCCGCTTGCGGACATCCCGGTATTCGAGGGTTCGATAGCCGATCGCGACCACAGCGGAGGCCTCAAACAGGCCATAGCCCACTAGTGTCTCCCGCCGGATGCCTGGGTCCATTTCGCTCTTGTACTGGCCACTCCTCCTGGTGGCGGCCTACTTTTTGGGGTCGATCCCGTTCGCCCAGGTTCTAGGGCGTCTCAAAGGGGTCGATCTTCGCGTTGCCGGCACCGGCAACGTCGGCGCCGGCAATCTCACCAAGACTGCTGGTATCGCGTGGGGACTGACAGCAGGAGTCCTCGATGGACTGAAAGGCCTCATCCCGGTTCTCATCGCCAAGGAGATGGGTCTGGGGCCGGGCGCCTCAGGCTTGGCCGGGCTGGCGGCGGTGCTGGGGCATAACTGGTCGATCTTCATCAGGGGGCGCTCGGGACGCGGACTTGCCACCTCGGTAGGCGCGATCACCGCATTGGACCCGGTCCTTCTCGTCTGGACCACCGGATGGGCTGTCGCCGGATGGAAGATCGGCGGGGGGGTTGCCGGGTTCTTGGGTTGGGGCCTGCTCCCGATCGTGGCGATCGCGATGGGTCGGCCGCCAACCGAGTACCTGTTCCTGCTTTTCCTCTCCGGTGTGCTCATGGCGCGCCGAATCCAGGGCAACCCCGAGAGTGAGAGGGGAGTCAGGCCCTCATTGCGACGGGCCGTCTTCGACTCCGACCCGGGCGATCACGACTTCCCACGCACGGTTGACGAGCCGCTGACCCCGTGAGCCCGAAGCGGGTTGCCATCATCGCCGGGATCTCGGCGGTCGTGTACATCGGCGTCGCCGTTTTCGTCTTCGACAATTTCGAATTGCCCCCGATGAGCCCCGTGGCCTGGGCCCTGGTGGTGGCGGCTGCTGTGGCCCAGATCAGCGCCAAGTGGTTCTTCGGTCTCCTCTTCAAGGAATCCGTTGACGAAGCCGGTGGGTCGCTGCGAGCCGTCAGTGCATTCCGGGGGGCTCTGGTCGGGGCGGGGGTGGCTCGTCTCATCCCCGCGGGTGGGGCGATAACCCCGGTTGCCATGGCCTGGACAGTCCGCGACGAGGAGAAGGCGACCACGGGTGCCGCCATCCGCACCGTCCTCCTCAACTACGCCGCCTTGCTCATCATGACCGGCGTCGGTTTGCTGATCGCCCGTCCCCGTGAGAGTGCTCAGTTCCTCTCGGTCAGCCTCGTTGTCCTGGCGCCTTTCGTGCTCGCCGCTGGTCTGTTGCTGATGTTTGGCTCCGGCAAGCTCGGCTCGCTCTCACGCTTCTTGCCCCAATCCATCCGCAAGCGACTCGACGCCTCGATGATCGACCATCTCCCCGATCTCGAGTCCCAGTTCTACCTTTGGGCCCGGGTCGTGCTCGAGGCATCCGCCCTGGGGTTGGTGATGCATGCCTTCGGGATCGATGTCGGCATCTTCCAGGTGGCGGCGGCGTTCGGGGCCTCCCAACTCGCCGGCGGGCTCCCCGGAACCCCGGGCGGCCTCCTGGTCACCGAGGGAAGCCTCGTTTTCATCCTGACGGCCTACGGGTTTCCGGCAGCCACCACGTTGGCCCCGGTGCTGGTTTTTCGCCTCGTGTCCTATTGGCTCCCCGCCGGGCTCAGCCTCCTCGCCGGGGGATCGACCTTCCTAGAGTCCGCCGAGGCCAAAGAGGCGGCCGCAGAGTCAACCTGATCGTCCGGTTAGCCTCGGTGTCCATGGCCGACAACGTCACCTTCAACCTCCGTAACCAGGATGGGGAGAGGGTGTCCTCAGACGACTTCGCCGGTCGCCGCCTCGTCATGTTCTTCTATCCAGCCGCCATGACCACGGGCTGCACCGAGGAATCGTGTGATTTCCGGGACAGCTATCAAGAGTTCAACGCCGCCGGCTATGACATCGTCGGGGTGAGCCCTGATCCCCCGGCACGAAATGCCAAGTTCCGGGAGAAGGAGGGCCTCAATTTCGACCTCCTCTCCGACGAAGACCATGCCCTTGCTGACGAGCTGGGGGCTTGGGGCGAGAAGAAGTCATATGGAAGGACCAGCCAAGGCTTGATCCGGTCCACCTTCGTCATCGGCCCCGACGGCGCGCTGGAGAAGGCCTATCGGAACGTAAAGGCGACCGGCCACGTCGCCCGGGTCAAACAGGACCTCTTGGGCTGACGCGCGTTTCCTGATTCCCGATTTCGATCCCGGCCATCTTCTCCAGTGCCTTGACCAGGGCGTGGTTGCCCTCCTGTCCCAATCCACGGGTCTGGAGCGCTCGATAGAGCTGGAACACCAGGGCCACCCCCGGTAAAGGGACTCCCAACTCATCGGCGGCTTCGAGTACCAGACGGAGGTCCTTTTGTTGGAGATCGATGGTGAATCCAGGCCGCCAGTCACGGACGATCATCTGTGGGCCGCGGTTGGAGAGCATCCACGAGCCCGCGGCGCCACCTTCGATTGCTGCGATCGCCGTGTCCAGGTCGATGCCCGCCGCCTCACCCAGGAGCAAAGCCTCCGATACCGCCAATTGGTTCACCACCACCAGCGCCTGGTTCATCAGTTTGACCATCTGTCCGGAGCCGGGCGCTTCGCCGGCATGCACGATCGACTTGGAGTAGGAGTCGAGGAAAGGCCTCACCACTTCCAGGGCTGGGGCTGGACCGCCGACCATGATCACCAGGGTGCCATCGACTGCCCCCTCCGATCCGCCTGACACCGGGGCGTCCAGCCAGGAGACCCCTCGCTCCCCGGCCCGGGCTGCGAAGGTCCGCGTGGCGCTGGGCGAGACGGTCGAGTGGTCCACGATGATGGCTCCGTCACGAAGGCCATGGATGACTCCCGACTCGCCGAACACGACTTCCTCGACATCGGGGGTGTTGGAGACGCAGATCATCACAACGTCGCTCTGCTCGCCGAGGTCCTGTGGGCTGAGCGCAACGTCGCAGACGAGGTCCACTGCCTTCTCCGGGGTGCGATTCCAGACGGTCAGCGGGTTCCCGGCAAAGAGCAGATTGGCTGCCATCCCGTGACCCATGATTCCGAGGCCGATGAATCCGAGACGTGTCATGGTCGTTGAGAATAGGACTCTGCTAAACCCGGGGAGTCATGCCTCACGATCGACTCGATGCCACGCTCAGCGAGGAAGTCGAGTCTCTCCGCGCCGCGGGCACCGACAAGGGATCGGAGTCGGTGATAACCGAGGTGATACCGGCCGCCGGTGACAGGGGTCCCCGGTTTCACCTTGCCGGCTCGGATCAGGAGTTCATTCGCATGAACTCCAATGGCTATCTAGGGCTTGCCCACTATCCGCTGGTGGTCGCCGCCGAAGAAGCCGCAACGCGTGACTTCGGCGCCGGTCCGGGCGCAGTGAGGTTCATCTCCGGGACCTATCAGCCTCACGTCGACCTGGAGGCCAGGCTCGCCCGTTTCCATAGTCGGGACAGGTCGATGATCTTCTCATCGGCTTACGCCACGGTGGTTTCGGTTTTGACCTCGCTGATCACTCCGGAGACCGTGGTCCTCTCGGACGAGTTGAACCACAACTGCATCATCAATGCCCTGCGTTTGGCTCGTCCCGCCGCACGAGAGGTCTATCGTCATCTCGACTTCGACGAGCTGGACCAGGCCTTGGGCAAGGCCCGCGGCTCGGGACAACGTGCGGTCGTGGTCACGGATGGGGTGTTCTCGATGCGGGGCGACCACGTCGACCTGGCGGTGCTCCAGGAAGTGGCTCGCGCCCACGACGAGGGGTTTTCGGAGAACGTGGTCGTGGTCGTCGATGACTCCCACGGGGTGGGGGCCTATGGCGCCACGGGGCGAGGAACCGAAGAGGTGACCGGGTCGGGCCCTGTGGACGTCCTGATCGGGACACTGGGGAAGGGCTTCGGGGTCAACGGCGGGTATGTGACCGGAAGCAACGGCCTGATCTCCTATTTGAGGGAGAAGGCACCGATGTACATCTACTCCAACCCGATCACGGTGGGGGAGGCCGCCGCCTCGATCGCCGCTCTCGATGTGGTCGACTCCGCTGAAGGAAGGGCGATGCTGGGTCATCTGGCCGCGATGACTTCGAAGTTCGAGAAAGGTCTGATCGATCTCGGATTCGAAACCATCCCAGGGCCCCACCCCGTGGTTCCGCTGATGGTGAGGGATACCGAGAGGACCTCGGCGTTGGTGAGCGATCTGTTCGGCAACGGGGTCCTGGCCACCGGTCTCAACTACCCGGTGGTGCCGAAAGGGGACGAGGGGATCAGGTTCCAGGTCAACGCCGACCACACCGAGGCCGACATCGACTTCGTCCTGGAGGTGGTGCGGGGCTTTCGCGGGGCTTGAACATCTCGTTCTGGCGCGGAGATCTCGACCTACAGGTCGAGATCTCCGCGCCAGAACGGAGGGAGGGACGGATAGATGGGTCAAGATTCGCCTTCTCAACCCGCCTCGACCACCACCAACACGGTCTCCGCCTCCACCTGCTGGCCCGAGGTGGCACCAACCGAGGTGACGGTCCCTGGCCACGGGGCACGCAGGGTGTGCTCCATCTTCATCGCCTCCAGCACCACCAGGGTCTGGCCCTCCTCGACGCGGTCTCCCACCGCTACCTCGACCTTGATCACCCGGCCCGGCATCGGGGCATGAAGAGACCCGGGGTCCTCTTCGATCTCGGTCCCGGCGAAGCGGGGCAGTTCCTCGAACGTGAGCGGTCCGCTGGGACCGTCCACATAACGAGTCGTTTCGAAGCGATCGACGGCGAACACCGAATTCTCACCGTCGACCTCGAGCTCGACGAGGTTCGAGGTCTGGGAGGTCACGGTCAGATCGTCCCCGCCGACCACCCGGAGCCCGTCGCGCGCAATCTGGTACTCGACCTCGATCTCGGTGGTCTCCCAGCGATACCCCACCCTCTGCGGTTGGCTTGGCGAGTTGCGCCAACCGGGCCCGATCGTGCCCAGCACCGGGGCCTGTTGACTCCGGTGCAACCGATCCGCGATGGCGACGGCGACCGCGGCGAGACGGGCTTCGGTTTCGAGGACCAGGGGGGAAGCCAGCGTTTTCAGGTCGTGAGCATCGAGGAAATTCGTGTCGATTCTCCCGGCCACGAAGTCCTCGTGCTCCAGAACCCGAACCAGCAGCTCGCGGTTGGTGACAGGGCCATGGATCCAGGCGTGTCGCAGCGACTCGGCCAGGGCCGACGCGGCCTCCTCGCGGGTAGGGGCGTGGGCGATCACCTTGGCCAACATCGGGTCATAGTGGACCGAGACCGTCGAGCCGTCCTCGACCCCGGAGTCGACCCGAAGCCCGGGTCGATCAGGGAACGAGAACCGATGGAACCTCCCGGTGACCGGGAGGAAATCGCGGGCCGGGTCCTCCGCATAGAGCCGGGCCTCGACGGCATGACCCGAAATCGAAGGAGTCAATGCCTCGGCCGGCAGAGGCCCGCCATTGGCGACATCGATCTGGAGACGCACCAAGTCGAGACCGGTGGTCATCTCGGTCACCGGATGCTCGACCTGGAGCCGGGTGTTCATCTCCAGGAACCAGAACTCGCCCTCCTGGAACAGGAACTCGACTGTCCCCGCTCCCACATAGTCCGCGGCCCTGGCCACGGCCACCGCCGATTCGCTCATGCGTGCCCGCAAGGCCTGATCGACAGCCACCGAGGGGGCCTCTTCGATGATCTTCTGATGTCTCCTCTGGATGGAGCATTCCCGCTCGTGAAGGGAGACAACGTTGCCGTGGCTGTCACCGAACACCTGGATCTCGATGTGACGTGGCGCCTCCAGGTACTTCTCCAGGAAGACCGTGTCGTCACCGAACGAGGCTGCCGCCTCGCGCCTCCCTGCAGCGATGGCTTCGTCGAGGTCCTTCCTGGAATCGACCACCCTCATTCCCTTGCCTCCTCCACCGGCGCTCGCCTTGACCAGGACCGGGTAGCCGAAGGCTGTGGCCGCCGCTGCGATCGCCTCGTTATCGAGCCCGGTCAAATCGACACCGGGAAGGATGGGGACTCCTACCTCTGCCACCAGACGCTTTGAGGCGAGTTTGGATCCCATGACCTCGATGGCCGCAGGCGGAGGGCCGATCCAGACCAGGCCCGCTTTCATCACCGCTCGGGCGAACTCCGGGTTCTCGGCCAAGAAGCCATAGCCGGGATGGATGGCGTCCGCACCCGAGTCGTCGGCGGCAGCCAACACCGCGCCCCCGTTGAGATAGGTCTCGACCGGGGTCGAGCCCGGAAGGTTGACCGCCGAGTCGGCTTCGGAGACATGTGGCTCATTGGTGTCCGAGTCCGAGTAGACCGCCACCGTCTCTATCCTCATGTCGCGACAGGTGCGGAAGACGCGCCGGGCGATTTCGCCGCGATTGGCTACCAGGATTCTCCGGATCATCGGTCGGGAGAGGGTACCGGTGGAAACCTTTTCCGAGTCTTGGGCGTCATAACTGTGTCGTCCCAATCGAAAAAAGGAGTCGCGCCCAAATGAGCGACACACAGGTCCGGGAAAAAGAGATAGTCCAGAAACCGATACAGGTGCCACGACGTAGATGGGGCATCCTTAAGATCTCCATAGTCCTCGGAGTCGTCGCCCTGTTTGGCGTCATCGGGATGGCAGCTGTTGCAGGTTTCCGTGGTGTCATCGACGCCATTCCCACCCCCGGGGATTTGGCCGCGGTATTCGAACCGGAGCCATACGAGGAGATCGGCCCGGTCGTGATCAGCTCGATCCGGGATTTGTCCAACCTGACCACTGTCGAGACGGTGCAGTACACGATTGTCGACAAGGGCACCGACCGGGGCTGGCTGGACTGGGCCCGAGGTGACAGTCTCCAGCTTTTCGCTGTTGCCAGGATCGGCGCCGGTATCGATTTGAGTCAGGTATCGGTGCGGAATGTGTCGCTGGACAGCGACGGCGTGGTCGAGATCAGTGTTCCGGCGGCGGAGATCCAGTACGTGTCGGTCGACAACGAGGCGACTCAGATCCTCGACCGTGAGACTGGCCTCTTCACCAAGGGCGATCCCCGGCTGGAGACGGATGCCCGACAGGTGGCGGAGGAAGTCCTGGTCCAAGGCGCTCTCGACGACGGTCTGCTGGTGGAGGCCGAAGCCAACGCCCGGAGCGTCCTCACCGACTTCCTGATGGGTCTCGGCTATCGGGACGTGGTGGTCGAGTTCACCGGCTGAGGCGTGGAGACCACCGAGATATCGGTGCGAACCGGGGATCGACCTTCGGTGGTGGACATCACCGCCGAAGTGGCCGGGTTCGCTCAAGGTCGTGGTGATGGGTTGCTCTCCGTGTTCGTACCCCACGCCACCGCGGGCGTGGCCATCATCGAGACCGGGGCGGGAAGCGATAACGATCTTCTCGGAGCCATTGACGAACTGCTGCCGGCAACCGATGGGCGTTGGCGTCACAACCACGGCAGTGCCGGTCATGGACGGGACCACGTTTTGCCGGCATTCATCGCGCCCAGCATCACGGTCCCTGTGGTCAACGGTCGCCCGGAGCTGGGAACCTGGCAGTCGGTGGTCCTGGTCGATACCAACGTCGACAATCACACCCGCCGGGTTCGGCTCACCTTCATCGCCGGCTGACCCCGGCACCGCCCTCCGTCCGGTACGAGGCATGAATCAGAGAATCTGGCTCAGAAAGAGCTTGGTGCGGTCTTCACGGGGGTTGGTGAAGAAATGCTCGGGCGTGCCCACCTCGACGATCTGCCCATCGGCCATGAACACCACCCGGTCCGCCACCGCGCGGGCAAACCCCATCTCGTGGCTGACCACGATCATGGTCATCCCCCCTTGGGCGAGCTCAACCATGACCTCGAGCACTTCCTTGATCATCTCGGGGTCGAGCGCCGAGGTCGGCTCGTCGAAGAGCATCACCTTGGGTTGCATGGCAAGGGCACGGGCAATGGCAACTCGCTGTTGTTGACCGCCAGAGAGCTGACCCGGGTACTTGCGTGCTTGCTCCGGGATCTTCACCCTTTCCAGCATCTGCATCCCCAGAGCGTCGGCCTCGCTCTTCGGCATCCGGCGCACGAGACGTGGGGCCAGGGTGACGTTGTCGATCACGGACAGATGTGGGAACAGGTTGAACGACTGGAAGACCATCCCCGTCTCCCGGCGGACTTCTTGGATGTTGCGCACATCATCGGAGAGCTCGATCCCGTCGACGACGACCCGGCCTCTGTCGTGCTTCTCCAAGCGGTTGATGCACCGAATCAAGGTGGACTTGCCACCGCCGGAAGGCCCGATGACCACCACCACCTCCTGACGGCCCACCTTCATGTCGATGCCCTTCAGAGCCTGAAAGCTGCCGAAGTACTTGTCGACACCCTCGAGCTCGATGATGGCGTCACCGACGGCCTGAGTCGCGTCGGCGAACACGGATTCGATGGATTCGCTCATCTCACCCCTACCCCCAGCTTTCTCTCGAGACGCTGACTCTCGCGTGACATGGTGAACGACCCGACCCAGAAGAGGAATGCAACGAACAGGAGTGATTCGATGATCAGGCCCTGGCCGCGGTAGGCCTCCTGCTGGGTGATGGCCTGGCCGGCCGCCAATAGGTCGAGGATTCCCAGAGCGAGACCTGCCAGCGTCGTGTCTTTGAACAGCGAGATGAACTGACCGATCTGCGCCGGGATCACGTTGCGTAATGCCTGAGGCAGGACGATGCGGGTCATCTGACGATAGGGACTGAGCCCCAGGGCCTTCGCTGCCTCCTCTTGACCATATGGCACCGACTGCAGGCCACCACGCACGATTTCGGCCACATAAGCCGCGGTGAACAGGGTGAAGGTCACCACGGCTCTCAGGGGCTTGCTTGGTGCGATCCAGGGTGGGACGAAAAACTCGAGGGACACGTTGGCCATGAGGAGCAGGACGTAGAGCGGCGCACCTCGCACGAGTTCGATGTAGGCGACGGACAACGATCTGAGGAGTGGCAGCTTCGATCGACGACCGAGAGCAAGCAGGACACCCAGCGGGAAGCAGAGAATGATCCCCGCGCCGGCGGCGGTCAGGTTGAACAGGAATCCCTCCCATTTCGCGAAGGGGACCGCGTCCACCAGATACAGGAACACAACGAATGGTGTGATCACCAGGCCGAGAGTTGAGAGCCTGACCAGCGCCGTGGGGAGGGGCACCGAGCCCAATCTGGACCCGGCCACGCGGCCGAGCAGGACTGCGGCGAACAGGCCGATCGCGACCATCCGAGGCCCCGCAGTGGTAGTGGGGGCGAGCAGCAAGAGGACGGTGGCGATGAGCAGGCCGAATCGGCGGCCCAGATCGCCGATTCTCCGCCAGCCGACCAGGTCGAGGTCGGCGGTGCCGCGGCGCACCTGCCGGGCCCTGATCAGACCGACGAAGACCCCGCCCCAGAAGGCCAGGGCGATCACGGAGACCGCGATCCGGAGCAGGTGAACCACCGGCCACCGACCGACCAACAACAACTTGAGGTTGACCTGAATGATCTCCCATCGGGCGTTGACGAAGACAAACTGGACGAAGCGGAACATCAGATAGAGGCCGATCGCTCCCAGGACCAAGGTGAGCAAGGCATCGAGTCTGGATCTGAACAGATTCTGGCGCAGCCAGATCAGCGCACCATCCCGAGGCCTCAGCGTCCGGCGCGTATCGGTCAGGGTGGTCATCGCTCTACCAACGCGAACCGACGGTTGACGACGTTGACCAAGGCCGATGTGACCAGCGATAGCACCACGTAGAAGGCCAGAGCGAGGGCGAACGCCGGTACGGCAGGGGACCCGTTGCCCACCGTGATCTGGGTGACACTGGTCAGCTCGATGTAGGCAAACCCAGCCCCGAGTGAGGAGTTCTTGATCAGATTGAGGTACTGATTCCCGAGAGGGGGAATTGCGATTCGCATCGCCTGGGGTAAGACCACATTCCACATCCTCTGGAAGGGGCTCAACGCCAACGCGCTGGCCGCTTCGCCTTGACCTTTGGGGACGGCTTGGATCGACCCCCGCACGATCTCGGCGATATGGCTCGCGGTGTAGATCACGAGCGCGATGAGGACGGCGAAGTAGGAGGGGTCGATCCGTATCCCACCGACGATCTGGCGGCCGTCGACCTCGGGCAGGGTCACACCGAAACCGAGTATGACCCACCCGATGATGAATGTGAGGACGAGAAACATGGCTCCGATGAAGCCGGATCGGGGCGGCTCGCCCGTTCGCTCCGACACGATCCTTCGCCAACGGGCGATGAGCCACCAACCGAAGGCCCCGAATATGGCCAGCAGGAGCAATAG
The DNA here is from genome assembly GCA_035292605.1 of Acidimicrobiia bacterium. Taxonomy (GTDB): domain Bacteria; phylum Actinomycetota; class Acidimicrobiia; order Spongiisociales; family ZC4RG35; genus JALYNX01. The sequence continues at coordinate 9,369 of DATDPT010000074.1, read as the reverse complement.
GCCTCCGGAGTTGCCGTGGTACCAAGGAACACCTATCCCCCGGTTGGAAACGACCACGAGGTCAAGAGGCTTCCACGCGTTTTCGATTCGGGGAAGGACTTGGAATACGACTCCAAGAAAGGTGAAGACCACGATCACGAGAAGAGGGAGATTGCGAATCACCTCGACGTAGACCGCGGAGAGCTTGTTCACCACCCAGTTGGTGGAGAGGCGTCCGATGCCGATGAGAGTGCCGAGAGCCGTAGCCAGGATGACCCCAACCACAGAGATCCGAATGGTGTTGAGGACCCCGACCACGATGGCGGAATGAACCGGTTGGTTTTGGTCGAAGTCACTCCCTGGTATGTCGAAGCTGCTCGGGCCGGTCAGGAACTCGAAGTTGGTGGGGATACCACTCGAAGCAGTGTTGTTTCTGTAGTTGTCGATCAACCAATAGACAACCGCCGCCACCGCGGCGAAGACCACCAATTGAAACACCCAGCGGAGAACTCGGACATCTCGCCAGGCTGGGGGCCTGGCTCCGGCTTGGCGTGTGGTCATGGAAGCGACCCAATGTGGGCCGGGCTAGGAACCCGGCCCACACCGGATTGTCTCTTATCGATAGGGCGGTGCGTAGAGCAGACCCCCGTCAGTCCACAAGGCGTTGACTCCGCGCTCCAGCCCGAGCGGGGCTAGATGAGCCTCGAAGATCTCGCCGTAGTTCCCGACCTGGCTAACCACCTGATAGGCGAAGTCGACCGGAAGGCCGAGATCCGGATCGAGCACAGTGGTGCCCTCCGCGGTCTCGAACTCGGCTCCGAGGAACCGCAGGATGCCGATGTCCTCGGTGGAGGCGAGGGTGTCATCGACGCTCTCGGAGGTGATCCCGAACTCCTCGGCCTGAATGGTGGCCAGGATCGCCCAGCTCACCGCCTGTGCCCATTCGCTGTCACCGTCCCGAACCGCCGGCGCCAATGGCTCCTTGGAGAACACCTGGGGAAGGATGGTCAGAGTCTCGGGCCCGTCGGGGTAGACCGAACGCAGAGCGGTCAACTGGCTGACATCCGAGCTCCAACCGTCGCAGGTACCGGCGAGGAAAGCCTCCTGGATGAGATCAGGGCTATCGAAAGGCCGCACCTCCCACTCAACCCCGAGACGGGTCGCTTCGGTTGCAGCGTTGCCTTCAGTAGTGGTGCCCGTAGCGACGCAGACAATGACCCCGTCCATCTCGGAGACATTGGCGAAGCCGCTGTCCGACGCCACCATCATTCCTTGGCCGTCGTAGAAGGTGGGCTGGAGGAACGTGGCGCCTTCGCTGCCGTCACGAACCGCGGTCCAGGTCGTGTTCCGCACCAGGACGTCGATCTGTCCCGACTGCAGGGCAGTGAATCGGTCCTCGGTCGCCAGATCCACGAAATTGACCTTGCTGGCATCACCCAGAACAGCTGCGGCGATCACACGGCAGAAATCAGCATCGAAACCGACGTGGTCGCCCTCCGCGGTCAGCACGGCGAAACCGGGCAATTCGTCCCGCGTCCCACAATTCAACTCGTCGCGCGCGATCACCTCGGCGAGCAGACCGCCGGCTGCAGGCTCTTCACTGGGAGCGGTAGTTGCCGTGCTCCCGGTACCCGCGCTGGTCGAAGTCGTTGCGCCGGAGGGCTCTTCGAGGCCGGCAGTGGTCGTGGTGGTGTCGGCATCCTGGGTACAGGCGCCGAGCATCAGCATCAGGGCGGCAACTGTGACCAGTGATTTACTTGCTCTCATTGCTTCCTCCATTTCTCGCTCACGAGCGTCAGGGGAGAGCCTGTTGCACTCAATCGACCCTAGCCCGCGTGGCCGAGGAGAGTTCACGACGGAAAGGGTTCACATCCGAAACACGCCGAATCGGTCAGTGCCTTTGACCGGGGCGGAGTGAGTGGCGGAGAGGGCGATGCCGAGCACGGTGCGGGTATCCCGGGGGTCGATGAGACCGTCGTCCCGCACCCGGGATGTCGAGTAGTAGGCCTGTTCCTCGTGCTCGATCTGGGTCTCGATCTCGAGGCGTCGCCTCTCGTCTTCCTTCTCGTCGAAGGGCTCGTCCCGGGCCTCGGCCGCTTGACGGGCGATGATCGACATCACCCCGGCGAGCTGCTTCGGTCCCATCACTGCCACCTTGTGACCCGGGTAGCCGAACACGAAGCGTGGGTCGTAGGACCGACCCGACATCCCATAGTTGCCGGCCCCGTAGGACACCCCGGCCATGATCGAGAGGTGTGGCACCTCGGAGTTGGCGACGACGTTGACCATCTTCGCCCCGTCCTTGATGATCCCCCGCTGCTCGTACTCCTTACCCACCATGTACCCGGTGGTGTTGTGGATGAAGATGATCGGGGTGTCGTAGCGGTTGCAGAGTTGGATGAACTCGGTCGCCTTTTGCGCCTCCTCGGAGAAGATCACTCCCTGCTGGTTGGCGACCACCCCCACCGGGAACCCGTGGATCGAGGCCCAGCCGGTCAGGATCGAGGTCCCGTAAACCGCCTTGTACTCCTCGAACCGGGAGCCATCGAGGGTGCGAGCCAGGATCTCACGCATGTCGAAGGGAACCCGGAGATCGTGGGAGATCACGCCGAGGATGTCGTCCACGTCGTGTACCGGGTCGTCGGCCGGCTTGGTCGGCCCGTAACCCTGCTTCCGCCAGTTGAGGTGGGACACGATCTCCCGGCCCATCCGGATCGCCTCCTGCTCGTCCTGGGCGAAGTAGTCCGAGAGCCCGGAGACCTTGGAGTGCATCTCCGCCCCCCCGAGCTCCTCATCGGTCGATTCCTCACCGGTCGCCATCCTGACCAGCGGCGGACCACCGAGGAACACCTTCGCCTGATCCTTGACCATCACCGAGTAGTCACACATCGCCGGGAAGTAGGCCCCCCCGGCCGTCGAGCTGCCAAAGACCAGGGCGAGGGTCGGGATGCCCTGTTTGGAGAGCCGGGTGAGGTTTCGGAACCACTTGCCGCCGACGATGAACACTTCGGCTTGATCAGGAAGGTCGGCGCCTCCTGATTCGACGAGATTGATCAGCGGGAGCCGGTTCTCGCGGGCGATGTCCATGATGCGCAGGGTCTTGGACACCGAGTAGCGATTCATCGACCCGGCCTGGCTGGTCGGGTCATGGGCGAGGATGGCGCATTCCACCCCCTCGACCACCCCGATCCCGGTGACGACGTTGGCTCCGAGGTTCTTGTCGGTGCCCCACGCCGCCAGAGTGGACAGTTCGAGGAAGGGGGCGTCCCGATCGAGGAGGAGCTCGATCCGCTCCCGGGCCAGGAGCTTTCCTCGTTCGCGATGACGTGCGACGTACTTCTCGCCACCACCCTGGCGGGCCAGTTCCATGAGGGACTCGAACTCGGCCAGCTTCGCCTCCATGGCGGCGCGGTTGGCCCGGTACTCCTCGGAACGGGGATCGACCTTGGTGGTCAGTACCTGCATCTGGTCAGTCGAGGGTAGTTGTCACCAGTCTCGCTGATCGGTGGAAGGCGCCTGAGCCTACGCGGCTACGCGCGCAAGCCAGCAAGTGGGACCGCAAAGGGGCCCGTTAGGTTTGCTCAGTTCGAACGCCACCTGCTCGTTGACTTCGCTGACGATCGATCCGAAATCATCGGTGACAATGAGTGTGACAATCTGTGGTCCCGGAGTCTCGCCTTCCGGGCTGAGGAATATGGTGTCGCCGAAAGTATCGAGCCTGAGGTCGTTTTCATAGTTGGCCGAAGCTCCCTCCAGCGAAGCTGACCGACACAACTCGCCTATGCAGGCTGTGACGTCGTAGATCTCTCCGTTTGTCAGGTTCGCAGAGAGCTCAAAGATCACACCGTTTTCGCATCCCACGGCGCTGCATCCGAGACAGGCCGGCTGCGTCGCCAGCACAACTCCTAGGATTGAAACGGCGATGACTCTGCGTGGTAACCCCACGTGGCTTGGGTTGGGCCTGTGCACGAGCAGTCTCCTTGCGGCCCACGGCGATCCGGTAGTCGATCAGCCTTCGTAGAGGGCCTCTGCGTTGTAGGGCTCGATCATGATGCACTCGCCCGGGCATTCCTCCGCCGACTCCAGCGCATCCTGGATCAAGGCGTCGGGGATGCGAGCCATGCCTCTGGGCCCGTCGGGGGCCTGTTCGCCGTCGAAAACCACCGTTCGTTCGAAGTATTTGGTTTCTTCCTTCACCACCCACAACCCGTCGTCGCGCCCGACGAACACGTCCGGGGTGATCTCTTCACAGATGCCGTCTCCGGTGCACAGGTCCTGGTCGATCCAGACCATGAGCTTGGTCTCTTTGGCCATGTCACCAAACTAGGCGATTCCCGGGCTTGTGTCAGAATCCGCAATATGGAAGCAGTCGACAGGCTCGGTCCGATGCAAGGTGAGGAGATCGGGGTCAGCAACTGGATGGAGATCACCCAGGAGCGGGTTGATGCCTTTGCCGAGGCGACGGGTGACCATCAGTGGATCCACGTCGACCCGGTGAAGGCGGCCCTGGGGCCGTTCGGGGGGACCATCGCCCATGGCTTTCTCACCTTGGCACTCACCGTGCCCCTCGCCGCAGAGGTGGAGCTGGATGTCGGCGAGCCCAGGATGGCCGTCAACTACGGGCTGGAGAAAGTGCGTTTCCCTGCTCCAGCCCCGGTCGGGGGTCGGATTCGGGCCCGGGTCATGCTGGTCGGAGTGTCCGAGGTCCCCGGCGGGATCCAGGTCAACCGTCAGGTCACGATGGAGGTCGAGGGCAGCGAGAAGCCGGCCATGGTCGCCGAGACGGTGAGCCGTTACTACTACTGACAGACCCTTAATTGGGTTGTACAGGGTCGTATGTGACCCCTCACGGTCCCAATTACGGGGGGGGAACCGGCCTCCGGTCATGCCCGCCCGCACCCCCGACCAGGACAGCGTACGCTAAACGCACATGTGGGCGCTTTGCGAACATGTTGGCCAACTCCCGCCGGCGGACACCGCTTCCTAGGAGATGACCGACATCTCCAACCGCACCCAGGTCGCGATCATCGGCGGAGGCCCTGCGGGCGCGCTCCTCGCTTGCCTGCTCCACCAGAAGGGAGTGGAAAGTGTGATCCTGGAGCTGCGGACCCGAGACCATGTTCTGAGCCGGGTTCGCGCCGGTGTCATCGAGTACGGAAGCGGGGAGGTCCTCAGAGAGGCCGGTCTGGGCGGGCGCATGGACAGTGAGGGCTTCATTCACAGGGGTGTCAACCTCGCGTTCTCTGACGAGATGCTTCGAATCGACTTCGAGGGCCTCACCGGAAAGCATGTCATCATCTACGGTCAGACCGAGCTCCAGAAGGATCTCTACGAGGCCATCGACCAGGCCGACATCGATCTCATCGACGAGGCCGAGAACGTCGTGATCGACGACATCGACACGAGGTCGCCACATGTGACCTACCAGAGAGATGGCACGGCCCACACCATCGAGTGTGACTTCGTCGTGGGATGCGACGGTGTCCACGGTGTCAGCCGCGACTACATCCCGTCTTCGATTCAGCAGACTTTCGAGCGGCTGTACCCGTTTGTGTGGGTGGGGCTTCTATCCGCGACGCCCCCGGTCAACGACGAGCTGATCTACGCCAATTCTGCGGAGGGCTTCGCCCTTTGCTCGATGAGAAACGAGAATCTGAGCAGATATTACGTGCAGGGATCCGCCCACGACACGCTGGATGACTGGCCCGATGAGCGCTTCTGGCCCTCGCTCAAGGAGCGTCTGCCAAGTGCGACTGCGGAACGCCTGGTCACCGGGCCCTCGATCGAGAAGCTCATCACTCCCCTGCGAAGCTGGGTGTCGGAGCCATTGAGCTTCGGCCGGCTCTTTCTCGCCGGGGATGCAGCCCACAGCGTTCCTCCCACCGGGGCCAAGGGCCTGAACCTGGCCGTGTCCGACGTCGTGTATCTCGTCGAGGCCGTCACTGACTTCTACGAGAGCGGATCCACCACCAAGCTCGACGGATACTCGGCCACGGCGCTGTCCCGGGTGTGGAAGGCCGTACGCTTCTCCTGGTGGATGACCTCGATCATGCATCGCTTCCCTGGTGTCAGCGATGACTTCGATCGAAGGTTGCAGCGAACCGAGCTGGAGTACCTGTTCTCATCGGAGAACGCGCAGAGGGCCATGGCAGAGAACTACGTCGGCTTGCCCGCATGACTCCCCAGGGCTCGATCGAGGAAGGTGATGAGATGAGCTCACACGAGCAGGGCATGGCCATTCGTAGGCAGGTTCTCGGCGCGGATCACGTCGATCGCGCCGTGGCGGCGACCACCGATTTGGACGCCGATTTCCAGACCTGGATAACCGACACTGTCTGGGGCGGCCTCTGGACCAGGCCGGGGATCGACCTACGGGACCGGAGCATGGTCACCATTGCCATTCTCGGTGCCCTGAACCACGAGGAGCTCGAGCTGCATCTGCGGGCGGCTCGCAACACCGGGGTGAGACCGGAAGAGATCAAGGAAGTGCTGCTCCACGTCGCCGTCTATGCCGGCGTGCCGGCTGCGAACCGAGCTTTCAAGGTGATGAAGTCGATCTACGAGGAAACCGAGCAATGACGGAGCCCGTTGTCAGGCATTTCGGTCCCAGGGCTTACGCCGATCACCCGCCTTTCAGCTATCCCGACTACCGGTCAACGGTCAAGCGGTCCCCGACCCACGCGCCGATCACGATTGTCGAGACTTTGTCGGAGAGCACCGGACCCGGCCCGATCTGGTCGGAGATGGCGGCGGAGGATGCCGATCTGACCACCAATTCCGGAACCGGTGTGGCAGCCATCGGGGAGCGCATAATCGTCACCGGCCGAATCGTTGACGAGAACGGGGACGGGGTGCCCGGCACGTTGCTCGAGATCTGGCAGGCCAATGCGGCCGGCCGGTACGTCCACTGGAGAGAGACCGCCTTCCCTGCCCCTCTTGATCCCAACTTCATCGGGGTCGGGCAGTGCCGCACCGATGAGGCGGGCGTCTATCGGTTCACCACCATAAAGCCCGGCGCCTATCCATGGGGAAACCACCCGAATGCCTGGCGACCAGCGCACATCCATTTTTCGGTGCTCGGCTCGGCGCTGGGTGCCCGGCTGGTGACACAGATGTACTTCCAGGGAGATCCTCTCCTTTCCCTCGACCCCATCTACAACTCGGCTCCAGCCCACTCGAGGGAGCGGATGATCGCGCACTACGACCACGAGGTCACCACCGACCATTGGGCGCTCGGATGGCGCTGGGACATAGTCCTTCGCGGCGAGTTGGCCACGCCGGCCGACGAGGACGAGGCATGAGCGACAAGCTGGGCCAGACCCCTTCCCAGACGGTCGGGCCGTTCTTCTCGATGCGTCTCGGGGGATCTGGTCAGAACGTGGTTCGCTCGCCGGACGGGGCCGGTGAGCGCATCTTGATCACCGGGCGGGTCTTGGACGGTGATCGCAACCACATCGAGGATGCCTTGATAGAGACCTGGCAGGCTAATCCGCTCGGCAGGTACCACCACCCTGACGACACGAGAGACGTCGACTTGGACCCGGGGTTCACCGGTTTTGCCAGGGCGATCTCCGACTTCGAAACCGGCACCTACCGAATCGAGACCGTCAAGCCGGGGCGGGTTCCGGACATCGAGGGTGACTTCCAGGCGCCACACATCTCGGTCATCGTGCAAGCGAGGGGCATGCTCAACCCCAGCTTCACCCGCATCTACTTCTCCGATGAGGAAGTGGCCAATGACGACGACCTCATACTTCGACAGGTGCCGACCAACCGCCGCCAGACTTTGGTGGCTCGCGCCGTGGAGGGCACAGACCCCAAGGAGTACGTGTTCGACGTGAAGTTCCAAGGCGACGACGAGACAGTCTTCTTCGATTACTGACGTCGAGAGCCCGAGATTGACCGACCTACCCACATTCGAGTCAGGCTTCTCCACCGCCGGGATGCGCGAGGTGTTCTCTGCGGCGGCCACTGTGGAGGCATTCCTCGAATTCGAGGCCGGTCTCGCCTTGGCTCTCGCCGATGCCGGCCTGGCGCCGCCGGAGGAGGCCGAGGCCGTGGCGGCGTCCTGTCGCCAGCCCGTTGCCGATCCCGAGCGAGTCCTCGCCGCCACCTGGGAACGAGGCACACCCATCATCGCCCTGGAGGAGGAGATCGGGGAGCGCCTCGCCAGCGAGTCGGAGAGACGCTGGTTTCACTATGGGGCGACCACTCAAGACGCGGTGGACACCGGTCACATGATCCAGGCCCGGGCGGCGCTGGTAGTCCTCGATGAGTTGCTGGTCGGCGTGGCTCGTCGCTTGAGAGGCCTTGCCGAGGAATATCGAGGTCAACCGCAGATCGGGCGCACCTTCCTCCAACAGGCGCGTCCTACGACGTTTGGATTGAGAGCCGCGGCGTGGCTCGACGAGGTCCTCGGCGACATCGAAAAACTCAGGGAGGAGCGGGTCCGGCTCAGGATCCAACTGGGGGGAAGTGCGGGCAACATGGCGGCCTACGGGGACGCCGCCACCGAGGTGCTCCTTGCCCTGGCGCGACAGCTCGACCTGCAGGCACCCGACATCGCATGGCATTCGAACCGTTCGCCGATCCTCGCTCTGGCACATGCCGTCGCAGGTTCGGCACACACCATGGAGAAGGTCGCCGTCGACATCGCCTTGCTCGCCCAGAGCGAGGTGGCCGAGATCACCGTTCGTCCCGGTGGGTCGTCCAGCATGCCGGAGAAGCGCAATCCGATCGACGCAATACGTGGGAGGGCGGCGGCAGAGGCGTGCAAGGGATTCGCGGCGATGATTGCTACCTCCCCCGCCCACGAGCTGGACAGGGGCGTCGGAGCCTGGCATCTCGAATGGCTGGCCATTCCAATGCTGTTCCAGAGCGCGGCGGCAGCCGTGGAGGCTGTCGACGGCTGTGTGGAGAGCCTCGAAGTCGATACCGCGACCATGGAGTCGAGAGTCGACCCCGGTGACCTGGAGTCAGTGCGGGCGATCGATCCTCGCCAGATGAATCGGGTTTTTGCCCGCTTCGATCGAGTCGTCCTATCCCAGTGACCGTACTCGACGCCCGAACCGGGACCATTCGCTGGTCCGACTCCGGCGGCGACCGGCCCACCCTGATCTTGCTCCACGCCATGGGCGCCGACCGAACCCTGTGGAACCCTCAGCTCGGCGCACTCCACCGTGTTCGACGCGTGGTGAATGTCGACCTGCCGGGTCACGGCGCCTCATCGGCTCATCCAGGTCCTTACACCATTGAGGATCTCGGCATGGACATCCTCGATGTCGCCGCGGCATGCGGCGCGGCGAACTTCGACGTCTGCGGGATCTCGCTGGGTGGGCTCATTTCCCTGTGGCTGGCGAGCAATGCTCCCGGTGCCGTATCGAAGCTCAT
>DATDPT010000073.1:0-20375 GCA_035292605.1 Acidimicrobiia bacterium | reverse complement strand
ACCGAGATGACCAAGGATGCCCAGCAGAGGGCGCGGCGCAGGTCCGAGCAGTCCTTGCTGGTCAACGGTCTCGAGATCCTGGCCTCCTGGTACTCCGATTCGGCTTCGCTCCAGATGGGAGGGCCGGTGAAGAACTCCGATCTACCCCTTTCGGCGTTCACCGATGTAAACCCCCGCAAAGCGGTGATGTCCGCGGAGCACGTTCTGGATGCGGTGGTCGACATCCAGGGGAGCCTGCGCCGAGAGTTGGTTCTCGCCACGCTGTTCACCGGTCTCGGCTCCCAAGACTGAAACCCGTTTTCGTCCCACCCACACGATACGTTCAGGGGTGGGAGGGAACAACATGGGAATCACCACCGCCAAGGGAGAGGTCGGGGAGGCGATCATCCTTGCCGACCTACAACGACAGGGCCACGGGATCGCCATTCCCTTCGGCCACGATCTTCCCTACGACCTGATCGTGGTCCGCAAGGAAGATGGGGCTTTGGAACGTGTCCAGTGCAAGTACACGACTTCGAATGGGCGGGTAATCCTGGCCAAAGTCACTAGCGACTCGGCTTGGGTCAAGCATCGTTACACGGTGGATGAGGTCGATTGGATCGCGGTGTATGACGCCACCACCGATCAGAGTTTCTACATACCTTCGGGTGAGTGGGACGGCCTGGCCAAGATGAACCTGCGTCTTACTCCGCCGTCGAACGGGCAGTTGAAGCGCATCCGCTTCGCTAGCCGTTATCGGGAGTTGACAGGCGATCCCCACGACCGTCGAACGTCTGGCCCAGTACCACCCCTACCTCTAACATTGGATGTCTGGCCGGAGTAGCTCAGTGGTAGAGCAACGTCCTCGTAAGGCGTGGGCCAGGGGTTCGACTCCCCTCTCCGGCTCTGAACTTTAGGCCGTGGTCCGTGTCCGATTCCCGTTCCCCGCCCATGACAATCGTTTAGGGGGCGTGCAACGCTGAGCCGGTCTGTGACGTTTCACCGAGGATGAGGACGTGACCGACCGGGAGATCTATGAAGAGGTTCGAGGTCCATTGATGCGTTTCGCGGCGTCCCTCGTCGGCCCTGATGCGGCCTCAGACCTGGTTTCGGAGGTCATGGTGGCGACTCTTCAAAGTCGGTCGTTGCTGTCATTGGAGAACCCGCGGGCTTATTTGATGCAGGCGGTGCTGAATCGGGCACGTTCGGCCGGTCGGCGTCTTGACCGGGAGCGTCTTGCACTCGCTCGGTACCCGGTAACGGTTCTGGGTGAGGACCCGGCTGACTTCCTGGTGGGTGCGGATGTTGTCCGAACTGTGGCGGCCCTCCCGGTGCAACAGCGCGCCGCCATCTACTTGGTGTATTGGGCCGACTTGGAACCAACCGAGGCCGCCAGGCTGCTTGGTGTTCGCCCGGCCACGCTCCGTCGTTACCTGTACCTGGCCCGCAAGAGGCTGCGGAGACATCTCGATGAGTGACAACCCATTCCGCGATGTGGCGCGGGCCGGTCTGGCTCCCCTGGTCGAGGATCTACCCGATTCTCCAGAGTGGGAACAGATCGCGGCTGTCTCTGCTCCCATCGCAACCCAGCCTTCGAGAAACTTGCCGGGCTGGACGATCGCGCTGGTCTCGGCCGCCGCCGTCGTGACCGTATTGGGACTCGGTTTCCTGCGACTTGGTGGCCCACCTCCCGTAACGCTCCCTGGAGTCGCGGTGCCCTTCGATGTCGAAAGAGCAGCTTCGGAAGGGGAAACGTGGTGGTCCGCGGTCATCGCCGGCGACGTCGCAGGAGCTGTAGCGGCCGGGCATCCTGAGGGTCAGTTCAACTTCGAAGGTCTCGAGGAAAGTGTCAACAGACTCGGGGAACCGGTGACGTTCTCGGTCGGGAGAGAGGTGTTCGGATCCGAGCAGCAGCCATTGCTCTGTTTCGCATTGCGTGGGCCCAATACCGAATTCACCGGCGCCCTCGTCTACCGCCAAAGCGACCAACAATGGTTGGTGTGGGAGGTCAGGCCGGACACAGAGGGATGTCTTGTCGCGAACCCATCCACAACAACGACTGCCCAGACAACTACGTCGTCGACCGATGCGACACCGACGACGGTTCCGGACCAGGACACCGGCATATGGGAGCGTTTGGAGCCGGCTCCGATCGCTGGTCGCAGGTGGCATTCGACCACCTGGACCGGACAAGAACTGATTGTGTGGGGTGGTGGCATTCCATTCGGCGGTGCCTTCGGTGACGGGGCTGCGTTCGACCCGGCCTCGAGAGAATGGCGAGAGCTGGCGCCCTCGCCCCTACGGGCGCGTGTGGGCCACACCGCGGTTTGGACCGGGGACGAGGTGATCATTTGGGGAGGGCACGGCGGCGGCGACAGCAGTCACCCTGACTCCTGGTACTTCAACGGGGCCGTCTACAACCCGTCGACCGACTCGTGGCGACAGATCGCAGACTCGCCCCTCACCGGAGGTCCCGGCTACTCGGCGGTGTGGACCGGCAGCGAGATGATCGTGATGGGCGGCAACGACGGCTATCGGTCAGCAGCGGAGAACGGCTTGAGTGAAGCCGCGGCTTACAACCCGTCGACCGACTCCTGGAGACCAATCGAGCTCCCTTCGCCCATGCTGATGATCGACGCAGTTTGGACAGGTACCGAGGTCGTGTTCTACGGGGTGCAGGGGTACCTTGGGGAGTTGGTGGGATTCTCCTATAACCCGTTGACCGACGTCTTCCGAGACATACCCGCGTCGCCGATCAGTCCAGCGATGCCCGACATCGAACTGGTGGGAAATCGCGTGCTCGTCTGGGGTTACGACCCGGAGGTAGAGGGGATCGCCGCTTTGGACCTTGTCACAGAGGAATGGCAACTGCTACCCAGTTTTCCTGGCCAGCCCAGCGATGGCACTCCCAACGCAGTCGCCCTTGGACTCGATCAGATCTTGTTTCAGTCTGAGACTCTGACCGCCGTCTATTCGTTCCCTAGCGGGGACTGGGAGATGATCCCACCCTCCACCAATGAGAACGCCTCCTTCGATGAGGCACCGATCTGGACCGGCGAGGAGGCTCTGTTTTATATCGGTGGTTCAGGACTCTGGGCCTATGTACCGGACAACGGTCTCGATCCGTAACCCGTAATCTTTGACCTCCGTTGCGGTCGCTACCGTCCTCGGGGCATGGCGGACCAGGCCGACTTCGAACGAGACGCTCTCCAGTACACCCGGCAGCTGTTCAGCGCTGCCATGCGAATGACCCGCAATCCCTCCGATGCCGAGGACCTGGTTCAGGAGACCTTTCTCAAGGCGTACCGGGCCTATCACACCTTCGAGGAGGGCACCAACCTCAAGGCCTGGCTGTACCGGATCCTGACCAACACCTACATCAACAACTATCGCAAGGAGACACGGCGCCCGTCCGAGGTCGACCTGGGAGCGGTCGAGGACCTCTATCTCTACCGTCGGATCGGGTCCGAGGAGTCGGCGGAGGCGGCTCGCACCACCGAGGACCGGGTCCTCGATGGGCTGGTCGAGTCCGACATCAAACAGGCGGTCGAAGACCTTCCCGAGAACTTTCGGATCCCGGTCCTGCTCGCCGATCTGGAAGGATTCTCCTACAAGGAGATCGCCGAGATCCTCGACATCCCGATCGGGACTGTGATGTCGAGACTGCATCGGGGAAGAAAGGCCCTGCAACGGAGGTTGTGGGAGTTCGCGGAGAACCGGGGGCTCCTGCCCGAAGACGCGGAGAAACCATGAGCGGCCGGAAGTGCGACGAGGCACTGACCAATCTCTATCAGTATCTGGACCGGGAAATCGACACGGCCAGCACCGAGCGGATCCGCGCCCATCTCGACGATTGCTCGGGTTGCCTCGATATCTTCGAGTTCGAGGTCAGGTTGAAAGTCGTGGTCAGGGAGCGTCTCTCCGAAGAGGTTCCCCCCGAGTTCATCGACCGTCTCCGGGCAGCGTTGGCCAGGGAATCGGTCGCCGACCGATGACGTTGGCCTCGCCCACCGACCGGAAGTAGGCTGCGCGGCCATGAAGCCTCTGAGCCGAGTGCTCGCTCTAGCCATCGTCATCGGGGCGCTCTTCTCTGTGACCGCAACCGCCCTGGCCACCGAAGAGCCCGCAGAGACCGGATCCACGGTCACCGATTCCACCGTTCCCACTGTCGATTTCGAGCCGGCGGTCCCGGTAACCACACCAGCCGCCACCGAGCCATTGCCCGACTGGACCTATCGCTACATGGTGCCGACGGCCATCGTCTTGGCGCTACTGGTGGCGATCATCACCTCGGTTCAATACTTCACCCGGGTGGTTCGCAAGCGATACCGAATCGTCGAGGAGTGACCACCTCGCCACGGTCCGGCTCAGGTCGTCTCGCCGAGAGAATTGCCGGCACCTATCCGCTCGCCGACACCTATCACCTGGCGGCCCTCGAGGCCGAGATGGTGAGATTGACCTCCACGGTGTCCAAGTTGGTACCCGAGGCAACGGGCTTGGAGCTGCCCGGCAACCCCAGCACGGTGGTGATCGGGCGCTCGGAGTGGGTCGGGCGCAACCTGGCCAGCTTCTCGCATCTGATCGAGCCGGTGCGGCTGCATCTCGAGGAGCGTGTCGCCGATGCAGGCCCGGGCGCCAGGGGGGCGGCTGCCTTGACCTCCCGGCTGATGCAGGCCGAGATGACAGCTGTCCTCGGGATCCTGGCTCGGAGAGTCCTCGGCCAGTACGAGCTGGTCCTGCCTACCGGTGAGGACGGTGATGTCGTGGCCTTCGTGGGCCCCAACATCATGCAGATGGAGCGCACCCATCAATTCCGCCCCTCCGAGTTCCGGTTCTGGGTGACCCTCCATGAGATGACCCACCGCGCCCAGTTCCAGGGAATCCCATGGCTTCGCGACTATTTCATGGGTCTCGTCTCTGAGCTCGTCGAACAGTCGACACCTGAGCCAGGCCGTCTCAACCGGATGCTCGGCGAGATGGCAAGCCGGAGGGACAGCGGGGAAGCCATGCTCGACGAGAGAGGTCTATTGGGCCTGTTCGCCACCTCGGGACAACGGGCCGTCATCGACAAGGTTCAGGCGCTGATGTGTTTGCTCGAAGGTCATGGGCATGTGGTGATGGACCGTCTCGGGCACCAGCACCTCAAATCCCAGGAGCGCATGAGTCGGGTACTCAAGAACCGCAAACTCGACAAGCGCACGGCGGCTTTCTTCCGGATCACCGGTCTGGAGATGAAGCTCAACCAATACCGGATGGGAGAGCAGTTCATCCAGACAGTCGAGAAGGAAGCCGGCTGGGACACGGTGAACGTTGCCTTCCGTGGAGTGGGGAGCCTTCCGACCCTCGAGGAGATCGAGGCGCCCAAACGATGGTTGAAACGCGTCGCCTGACTGGCCTCACCGATCGCCTCGAGTCACTTCTCGACCTGCGGCCCGGCAGACCGTTGCTTGCGCTTTCGGGTGGCGCCGACTCTGCGACGCTTGGCTTCTTGCTGTCGCGGGTCTCTCCGGAGGTGAGGGCGGTCCACGTCAACCACTCACTGCCTCATTCCGGTCGTCTCCAGGCCGCTGCCCAACAGGTCGCGTCGATGCTGCAAATGCCCCTCGAGGTGGTCACGGTGGCGGTGCCCGATGGCGCCTCGCCGGAAGGCCGAGCTCGCAGGGTGAGGTACGAGGCCCTGGTTGCCGCCTCTGAGCCGGGCGACGTGGTTCTCACCGCCCACACCCTCGATGATCAGGCCGAGACAGTCCTGATGAATGTGTTGCGGGGGACGGGCCCGCGGGGCCTGGCCGGGATCCCGGTGTGGCGGCTGCCCAACATCAATCGGCCCCTCCTGCAGGCCACCCGATCCGAAACCCGTGAGTTGGCCCTGCTCGTCGGTCTCCCGTTCTTCGACGACCCGATGAACCAGGACATGAGTCTTTCTCGCAACCTGATCAGGCTCCGGGTGGTGCCCGAACTACAGAGGTTCAACCCGCAACTGATGCCGAGTCTGGCCCGAATGGCGGACGCGGTGAGGATCGATTCGGAGACACTCGATCGTGAAGCGGAAAACCTCCCTGTGATGTTCGACGCCGATCGGGCCCAGGTCGCGATCGGTGTCCTGACCACGGTCGCCCCTGCTCTTGCCAATCGCGCTCTGGCACGGATGGCGGGCCGGTTCCGCGAACACACCAGTCTCCGGGCCGAGGAACTGGAGCGGGTGTGGCAGGTGGTGAGGCGTGAATCGACATCTGAGGAGCTGACGGGTGGTCTGTTGGTCCGTCGTACCGGCCCGATGCTGAGGTTCGAACATCTCGACATGACTACGGTCCGTGCGACAGAGGTGGCACTCGCGCCGGGCAGTCATCATCTCGGCGCCACGGTGTTCGACGTGGATCTGGTCGACGAGGTTTGCCGGGTGGCGCCGCTCGGGACCTGGGGGGCGATCTTCCGCCCCGACGTCGATCTCGTCGCCAGGAGTCCAGATGGAGAGGCCGTGGTGGTGGAGGCCGATGGGGAGCAGGCGTGGGTCCCGGGGGTCCGTCGGGCGCCGGTCGCCTGGTATGAGCCGGGAACCCGCGGCTACCTTTCCGTTTCCGCCAGAGAGGAAGCCGGATGGACATCAAGCCCCTGATCACAGCCGATGACATCGACGCCAAGCTCGCCGAGATGGGCAAGCGCATCACCGAGGATTACTCCGGCCAGGATCTGCTGCTCGTCGGTGTGTTGCGCGGGGCGTTCATGGTGATGGCTGACCTGGCTCGTCACATCGACCTCCCTGTCGAGTTCGATTTCATGGCGGTCTCCTCATATGGCGCGTCGACCCAAACCTCCGGCGTGGTGCGGATTCTCAAGGATCTCGACGAGGAGATAGAAGGAAGGCACGTGCTGATCGTGGAGGACATCATCGACTCGGGGCTTACCCTGAACTACCTGATGAAGAGTCTCAACGTGCGCAAACCGGCCTCTTTGGAGATAGCGACTCTTCTCCTCAAAGAGGGAATCCAGAGGGTGCCGATCGGTGTGAAGTACGTAGGATTCCCGATCGGGCCCGAATTCGTCGTGGGTTACGGCTTGGATTACGCAGGCAAGTATCGCAATCTTCCCTATGTCGGCGTGATGGGCAGCGAATGACCGGGGTTCGACTATTCGGGTGGGTCCCGTAACATTGGGGTCTCATCAGCTCCCGTCCTGAACTGAGGTTGTCGTGAACCGCACTCTTCGCACATTGGTGGTCTACGGGTTGTCGATCATCCTGTTGGCCGTCCTCGCCCAGTGGTGGTTCGACCAGGTTTCCGGACCGGATGAGGTCGACCTTTCCGAGTTCATGCAAAGCGTGGAGGTAGGGGACTTCGCAGAAGTCCAGATCCTCGCCCGCTCCAACCAGGTCCAGGGAAGAAGCGAGCCCGGGTCGGCCACGGACGAGGTATGGGACGTCGTGGCCAGCTATCCCGAAGGCTCGGAAGGCCAGCTCACCGAGCTGATCCTGGCGTCGGGCGTCGACGTGAGCTCCGACCCGGAGCCTCCAGGATTCTGGGAGCTCCTGATCAGCTTCCTGCCGTGGCTCTTCCTCCTGGGGTTCATGGTCTTCATCTTCATGCAGATGCAGGGCGGCGGGAACCGGGTGATGCAATTCGGCAAATCCAGGGCCAAGCTGGTCGGGAAGGAACAGCCCAAGGTCACCTTCGATGACGTCGCCGGTCTCGAGGAGGCCAAGGAAGAGCTGGAAGAGATCAAGGACTTTCTGGCCAACCCCGACCGCTACCGCCAGATCGGCGCCAAGATTCCCAAAGGCGTGCTCCTCTTCGGGCCTCCCGGCACGGGCAAGACCCTGCTCGCCCGGGCGGTGGCAGGTGAGGCCGGCGTCCCCTTCCTCTCTATCTCAGGATCCGACTTCGTAGAGATGTTCGTCGGGGTCGGTGCCGCTCGGGTCAGAGACCTCTTCGAGCAGGCCAAGGCGAGCTCACCCGCCATCGTTTTCATCGATGAGATCGATGCCGTTGGCCGACATCGTGGTGCCGGTTTGGGCGGCGGTCATGACGAGCGGGAACAGACCCTCAACCAGCTCCTCGTCGAGCTCGACGGTTTCGAAGGCAATACCGGGGTGATCGTGATGGCCGCCACCAACCGCCCCGACATCCTCGACCCGGCCTTGCTCCGCCCAGGGAGGTTTGATCGCCAGATAGTGGTGGACGCCCCCGACATCGAGGGACGCAAGGCGATCCTCGAGGTCCATGCCAAGGGCAAGCCTCTGGCCAAGGAGATCGATCTCGAAGTCCTGGCCCGGCGCACCCCTGGCTTCACCGGAGCCGACCTTGCCAACCTGATCAACGAGTCCGCACTTCTGACGGCGCGCCGCCACAAGAAGGAGATCTCGATGTCCGAGCTCGAGGAGGCGATCGACCGTGTGATCGCCGGTCCCGAGCGCAAGAGCAAGGTCATGTCAGACAACGAAAAGGAGCTGATCGCCTATCACGAGACAGGTCACGCCCTCGTCGGCTATGCCATGCCGAACACCGATCCGGTGCACAAAGTGACCATCGTGGCTCGCGGGCGCTCCCTCGGACACACCCTTGCCCTTCCCACCCACGACAAGTACCTGGTCCGGAGGTCGGAGCTCGTTGATCAGCTGGCGATGCTGCTCGGCGGCCGCACCGCTGAAGAGATCATCTTTGCCGACCCCACCACCGGGGCCGCCAACGACATCGAGAAGGCGACTGCGATCGCCCGGAAGATGGTGATGGAGTACGGGATGAGCGACCGGTTGGGCCCAATGCAGTACGGCCGGCCGAACGGTGAGGTGTTCTTGGGTCGTGATTACTCACGTCAGCAGGACTACTCCGACGACGTGGCGGCCAAGGTCGACGAAGAGGTGCGCAGACTCATCAACGCAGCCCACGAGGAGGCCAGGTCCGTTCTGGAGAGACACCGCGACGCCATGGAGAGAATGGTGGCCCAGCTTCTCGAAACCGAGACGGTGGGGCCCGACGATGTGGCGAAGCTGTTCGAGGATGTTCCGAAGTGGGAGCACACCGCTGAGGGGGAGATGCGCATCAAGTACCCGGACAACCCGGTGCTCCCACAGCCGCGGGAGCAGATCGCTGCGGCCGAGCAGGCCCCTCAGGAAGAGGAAGAGCCGGTCACCGAGTCACTGCGCTTGAAGCGGAGTTTGCGACCCAAGGGCCGCCCCGCCGACGCCGGGGCGTAGTCCCTCCCCTTCCGTTCTGGCGCGGAGATATGGACGCCTACGTCCATATCTCCGCGCCAAAACGGGATCGAGCCCTCCAGCTTCAGTCCAGCCGGATGATCTCGATGTCGCCCGAGATCGTCCGCAGTTTCGCCCGGACCTGACGTCGGTCATCCGGGGCCGCCCCGGCGGGACTGCGCTCAGGAAGTGCGATGTTCCCGGAGAGGGATCGTGCGTCCAGGGACACCTTGGTGCCTCTCGGCAGGCCGACCCTGATGTTCCCCGACACCGATTTGAGGTTGAGCTCGCTGCCCTCGAAGCGGTCGACCACGAGATCTCCTGAGGCGGCGGAAGACATCACGTCTCCGCGGGCCAGAGCGACATCGACCGAACCCGAAGCCGTGTTCACCTCCATCCGGTGGGCCACGTCCCGGATCCTCACGTCTCCCGAAGCGGTGAGCAGGTTGGCCTCCCCGGAAACCAGCCCGATCGTGAGGTCACCGCTGGCGCTCTTGATCTTGGCGTCCCTGACTTCACTCAGCGAGACATCTCCCGATGCGGTGTCGATGAAGGCTTCCGCCAGCCTCGCCTCGGCGATGATCTCGGCGGAGGCACCGGAGATCCTGACGGTGGTGCCGGCCGGGACCTCAGCCCGGATCCGGGTGGTCGATTCCCGACGGTTCCAGCCTTTGCTGCCGAGAGGACGCCGCACGGTGACGGTGTCCCCGCTCTGGCTGATCACGAAATCTTCTTCCCGCGGGCTCTCGATTTGCAGGGCGATGTTGCCGGCCTCGCCCTCGAGGACCTCGATCGACCCGGAGCTGATCCCGGCGACGAAGCGGGGGCTGTTGCCGACGTTGAAGGTCTGCTCGATCACAGCTGGAAGGTCTCCTCGATATGACTGCCGGAAGTGCGGCGCCCGGCTCGGGTCCGAAGTGCGTCGACCACCCACCCATTCATCGAGTCTCCAGCCGAGGTGGCGGACTCCTCGATGAGGGCTTTCAACGAGTTGGGAAGACGAAGGGTGACCCTTGCCTCGAATTCCTCCTGATCGTCGGTGAGCTTCCTTCTCTCCTCGGTGATCACCAGGCTCGGCTCTCCCTCGCTGAGCCGGACTTCGACGGTCTGACCCACCAGTTGCGTCGAGATCTCCGCCGCGGCTTCCTGAATCACACCCAACATGGTTCGCTCCAATGCCGGTCGCAGCGCCGACATCAGCTCGGTGGCCACGTCGGCCAACTCGGGGGCTCCGATCCTCACCTGGTTGTCGACCGCGGCTTCGATCTCGATGAATGCGTGATCGAGATGCATCAACGGCTCTGGTTGGTGCGCCGGACCCGGTCCGAGAGCTCTGCTTGGAGACTGTCTGCGCTTCTGATCCACATCATGCGATTCTCCTCGGGACTGACATCAGAGTAATGTCACTATGACTTCACTATAATGTCAAAGTGACTGCATGGCAAGCCCGATCTCGGTGCGTTTGGGAATATGTGGCCTCGAGTGCCTATTTTCACCTGCGATGAGCCAGATCGACCAGGCGAGAATCGAGAAGGCGGTCCGCGAGATCCTGGAGGCACTCGGGGAGGATCCCGAACGTGAGGGTCTCGCCGAGACCCCGCAGCGGGTCGCACGCTTCTACGTCGAGGTCTTCGACGGTCTTCATCGCGATCCTGGCGAAGAGATCGATGCCTTCTTCGGAGAGGAGGGCTACCAGGAGATCGTCATGGTGCGCGAGATCCCCTTCTACTCCATGTGTGAGCATCATCTCGTCCCGTTTCACGGCCAGGCCCATGTCGCCTACATGCCCAAGGGCAGGGTGACCGGTCTGTCCAAACTCGCCCGATTGGTCGAGGGGTACGCCCGACGGCCCCAGATGCAGGAGCGCTTGACAGCCCAGGTGGCCGATGCCTTGACCGAGCGTTTGGATCCGCTCGGGGTGATGGTGGTGATCGAGGCAGAGCACCTCTGCATGTCGATGCGCGGTGTGAGGAAGCCCGGGGCCAAGACTGTGACCTCGGCGGTGCGGGGGATCATGCACACCAACCCGGCAACACGCGCCGAGGCGATGTCCCTGCTCTTCGGCACTGCCCGCTGACAAATGGCTCCTGAGGTCCCGCGCATCGACCCCCAGCAACGCAAGCCGGATATCTCGAGCTCCTGGCAGTTGAGGGGTGAGACCCTCGATCTCAGGTCGGGTGCCCTCATGGGAGTCATCAATGTGACCCCCGATTCTTTCTCCGATGGCGGCGTGCATGCGGCTGCCGCCGATGCGATTGCCGGCGGGATCGCCATGCACGATGCGGGAGCGGAGATAATCGATGTCGGTGGGGAATCGACCCGGCCCGGGGCGCAACCGGTCTCCATCGCCGACGAGCTATCGCGGGTCATCCCGGTCGTGGAGCGGTTGGTGGACCTTGGTCTCTTGGTCTCGATCGACACCTCCAAGCCAACGGTGGCACGAGACGCGATTGCGGCCGGTGCCGGGATCCTCAACGACGTGACAGCCTGTTCGGCCCCGGGGATGGCGGAGTTGGTGGTTGAAGCAGGGGTAGGCGTAGTCCTGATGCACATGCAAGGGACCCCAGAGGACATGCAGCAGGACCCGCGTTACGACGACGTCGTGTCGGTGGTTGCCGGGTTCCTTGCGGAACGCGCCGCACATCTCATCGACATGGGTGCCAGCCCCGATTCGATCGCGATCGATCCCGGGATCGGGTTCGGCAAGACGGTCAGGCACAACCTGGAGCTGCTGGCTGGACTCGGGACTCTCGCCCACCTGGGTTACCCGGTGGTCCTGGGAGCTTCCCGAAAGTCGTTTCTCGGCCGAGTCACCGGAATCGAGAGCCCGATCGACCGCGATGGGGTGACCGCCGTCACCACGGCTCTCGGATTCGAGCGTGGGGCCAGGGTTTTCCGGGTTCACGATGTTTCTTCGTCAAGGGCGGCGCTGTTGGTGGCCGCCACTATCGTGACACCCGAGCTATGGGAAGAATGGTCGCCGGATTGAAACCACGTGGATTCACGTGGGTCATCACCGATCGTCTTGCCGTGTCGGAGCGGGTGGGGGGCTCGGGGTTCCAACACCGTCGTGTGAGACGCGAGGAAGAGATCACCTGGTTGGTCGAGGAGGCCGGGATCAACTCCGTCGTCTCGATGCTCCCCGGTAACCAAAACCTGCTCGCCTATCGCGAGGCGGGGATGGCCACCTATTCGGTCCCTGTGGCCCACGATTTCGAGGCATCCGAGATCGAGGCCTTCTTCACGACGCTGACCAAGGCCATGAGCCGCAATCGCGCAAGGGTCCTGGTCCATCGGGAGACGATCGATGACACGGTGGGTGGCTTGCTGGGTGGCTATCTGGTGGTGTCCGGCCTGGTCAAGGACCCGATCCTGGCCTTGGCCGTGATCCAGCAGATCCTAGGGAGAGCGCTCGGCCCGGAGGGTCGATCCTTGATCCCGGCCACCGCAGATTCGTGACCGATCGCATCGATCTCACCGGTATCGAAGTCAGGGCTCGTCATGGCGCCCTTCCCGAGGAAAAGACAAGGAACCAATTGTTCTTCGTCGATGTCGGTGTCTTTCTCGACACCACAGCGGCCGCCGCCTCAGATGAGCTCACCGACACCATCGATTACGGCGCCTTGGCCCGCGGCGTTCACTACGTGGTGGCTGGGGAGAGTCACAACCTGATCGAGACGGTTGCGAATCGTGTCGCTGCCCTGGTGATGGAAGACCTCCGAGTCGAGCGCGTCATCGTTACCGTCCACAAACCGGAGGCACCGATCCCGGTGGAATTCGGCGACGTTTCGGTGACGGTTGACCGCACCCGATGACCAGATATGCCGTCGCCCTTGGCTCCAACCTCGGCGATCGGCTCAGGTGTCTCCGTTCGGCACTGATGGACATCCGCAGGTTTGGTGAGATCACGGCTATCTCGGGGCTCTACGAGACGGCCCCGATCGGGGGACCCGAGCAGGACCCCTTCCTCAACGCCGTCGTGTTGGTCGTCTCCGAGCTCGACGCTGAGACGCTTCTGGACAGTCTTGCGGGCATAGAGGACTCCCAAGGGCGGGTGCGGTCCGAGAAATGGGGCCCACGGACCGTCGACCTCGACATCGTCTCGAGCGACGGCCCAGTGCTCAACACACCGCGTCTTCTGGTGCCGCATGTCAGAGCCCACGAGCGGAGGTTCGTCCTCGAGCCTCTGGCCGAAGTCTGGCCCGACGCGGCAGTGGGGAACGGTGAGACCGCCGCCGGAGCACTGACGAAGGTCCTGGATCAGGATGTTGAGCTCCTTCTCGGGGATTGGGCCAACGCCGACCTGCCGAGCCCGGGCATCTATTGGGTCATGGCACAGATTGCCTTGTTCACGGTGATCGCGCTGGCGCTCGTTGGTGAGGGCTCACTTCCAAGTCTCGATCTCGATTGGCTCCGGGGCGCCGGTGTCCTGATCCTGGTCCTGGGTGCCTACCTGATCCTCGCGTCGGCAAAGAGCCTGGGCCGTGCCCTGACACCCCTCCCGGAGCCGGCCCCGGGAGCTTCGATGGTCGTGACCGGCCCGTATCGATGGGCCAGGCACCCGATATACGGGGGTGTGGTCCTCCTGTTCCTGGGAGCGTCCCTGGCTTTGGGAAGCTGGATTGCAGCGATGCTCAGTGTCGGGCTTCTCGGTTTCTTCTGGTTGAAGTCGAGTTACGAAGAGCGTCGGCTGCGTATCGCCTATCCCTCTTACACGAGCTATCGCCGTCGGGTGAGGAGGCGATTCATCCCGTTTCTGGTCTAGCGGCCCTACCCGGAAACCATGAGGGCGTGCTAGCTTCTACCCATGGGTTGTGGCCGCGGCCCCCCCGAGTCTCTCCAACCATCGACATGCGCCGTCCAGGAAGGAGAGACGATCTAGATGGCAAAGCGGTCGCGAGTGCATCGCAAGGGAATCCCCGGATACAACGAGAGCAGGCCGTCGCGTGACGACCGCAAGCTGGAGCACCGCAAGGTGAGGCATCACACCCACCAGGTGCTTCACATGGTGGACGATCCGGATGAGGTGGCCGAGCTGCCCGAGGTTCGAGGCGCCGGGGGGAATGAGATCCTCCACGAGCAGCCAGAGCCAGGAAAGCGCCGCTTCAGAGTTTGGAAGACGAAGTTCTGGAAGAGACGCGACGACTTTCACACGATGAAGTCGGAGTTGGACTCGAACTGGCCCGTGATCACGTCGGAGCAACTCCGCGAAGAGCAGGTCTGAAGCCCACCGTCGGGTGCCACTAGCCTTCCCGTGTGTCAGGCACGGGCGAGACGATGCGGCTGATGATCGTTGGCCCGGGACGGGCCGGCGGGTCGATAGCGATCGCGGCCACTCGCGCCGGTCATGTGATCAGCGGTGTTCTCTCCCGCTCAGGTGACACCAGCTTCGGGCCATCGATCCGGGCCGACGCCCCCCTCCCCGAGTCGGATCTCCTCTTGATCGCGGTGAGGGATGAAGCCATCACCGAGGTGGCAGAAGACCTGGCCGACCGTGCCGGCTCGATAGCAGTTGCCGCGCATCTCTCGGGGTTCGTCCCCTTGACCGCGCTCCGTTCATTGGCCGAGAAGGGCCTCAGCATTGGCGGCTTCCATCCCTTGCAGACTCTTCCCGACCCGGAGCGGGGGGCCGTTGCACTGGCCGGGTCCTTTGTCGGCATCGACGGCGACGCTTTCGCACTCGACACGCTGACTCATCTGGCATCCTCACTCGGAATGGAGCCGTTTCGCCTCGACGACACGATTCGCCCGGCGTACCACGCTGCCGCCGCCGCGGCCTCCAATTTCGTCATTACTGCACTGGCCACCGCCAGCGATTTGTTCGATTCGGCCGGCGTTGACCCGCGGGTGGCACGGCCCTTGGTGCAACGAGCGGTTGCCAACTTCTACGAACAGGGCCCGGTGGCTCTCACCGGACCTATCGCCAGAGCGGACACCGAAACCGTGATCGGCCACCTGGAAGCGGCTCGGACTGTCTCCGAAGATGTGGGCCGTCAATTCCGGCTCATGGCCGAGGCAACCGCAATCCGGGCTGGACGACCCGACGAGGTCGGCCGATGGACTTGACGGCCACCTTCTCCCAGACGCGGACGCTCTACTCGGGAACGGTCGGGTTGCTGCCCACGCTGGGGTTTTTCCACGAGGGGCACTTGAAGTTGATGGACCTGCTCCGAGACCAATGTGACACCCTGGTGGTTTCCCTATTCGTCAACCCGACCCAGTTCAGCGACCCGGGTGACTTCGACTCCTATCCCCGGGACGTCGAGCGTGACACTGCATTGGCCAGAGATCACTCGGTCGACATCCTGTTCCTCCCCGAGCACGACGAGGTCTACCCGAAGGGGTGGACCACCACTGTCGAGGTCGGAGGAGTCTCCCAAGAGATGGAAGGCCGGCATCGCGCCGGGCACTTCACCGGGGTGGCCACCGTGGTGGCCAAGCTATTCGCCGGGTTGCAGCCCGATGTGGCGATGTTCGGTCGCAAGGACGCCCAACAACTGGCCGTGCTCGAGGCGATGGCCCGTGATCTGCGCTTCCCGATCCAGATCGTGCACGCCCCCCTGATCAGGGAGCCCGATGGCTTTGCGCTGTCGAGTCGGAATGTCCGGCTGGGGCGCGACGATCGGGAGCGGGCCCTCGCAATGAGTCGGGGCCTATTCCAGGCGGCGGAGCAGATCGACGCCGGTGAGCGCCGCGGGGAGCGCATCGAGGCAACCGTGCGCAGATCCATCCGCCATCTGGAGGTCGACTACGTCATGCTGGCCTCCCAGGACACGATGACGCCCATCGAAATGCTGGATCGACCCGGGGTCCTGGCTGCCGCTGCCAGCGTGGGAGGGGTTCGCCTCATCGACAACATCGCCATCGATGTGGTCGACGGGCGCTTCGTTCCGGACCGTGGGCTCATCCTCGATGAGCCGAGCCGGCTCGTTACCCTGCCCTGACCCGATGCAACGAGCCCGATGACAGACCATGTGGAGCAGGAAGCAGATCCCCTGGTGGCAGCCAGACGGGAGCGCCACGCTCTGATTCTCGAATCGGGCGGGTACCCCGACCGGTTCGAGCGCACCGATCTCGCAGCCGGCCTCCGGGAGCGCTTCGGCGAGTTGGAGCCGGGTTCCCAGACCGAGGTGAGGGTTTCGGTGGCGGGGAGGCTCATGCTCCACCGGTCTTTCGGGAAACTGCAGTTCGGCACCCTGCGAGATGGCAGTGGCTCCATCCAACTCCTCGTCGACGGTGTTGAGGCCGGTGATGAGTTGGCCGATAGTTTCGAGTTGGTGGACCTCGGCGACTGGCTCGGCGCGACGGGCTTGGTCATGACTACCCGAAAGGGTGAGCTGAGCGTGAGGGTCGAAGAGCTGGTGGTCCTTCAGAAGAGCCTCCGCCAACTCCCCGACAAGTGGCACGGCCTCCAGGACCTCGAGCAGAGGAGCCGCCACCGCTACCTCGACTTGATGGTCAACGAGGAAGCCCGCCAGGTGGCGATGACCCGCACCCTGGTGGTGTCCGAGTTGCGCCGCCAATTCGAGGAGCGAGGGTTCGTCGAGGTGGAGACTCCGGTGTTGTTGGCCCAGGCGACCGGGGCGACTGCCCGGCCGTTCCGCACCGAGCATCACGCCCTCGGGATGGCGATGTACCTCCGGATCGCCACTGAGCTCCATCTGAAGCGGTTGGTGGTCGGGGGTATGGAACGGGTCTTCGAGATCGGGCGGATCTTTCGCAACGAGGGGATCGACGCCACGCACAACCCGGAGTTCACGATGTTGGAGGCGTATCAAGCGCTCGCCGACCACAGGGACATCTTGAAGCTGGTCGAGGAGGTGTTCGGCGCGGTCACTGAGCGCGCCGTAGGGCAAACGTCGATCGAATTCCGGGGCGAGCTGCTCGACCTGACCCCTCCATACCGGCAGGTGACGATGACTGAGCTGGTCTCGGAGACCCTCGGCGAGAATCTCGATCTGGATACACCGATCGAGACTCTGCGCAGGGTTGGCGCCGAGGTCGGGGTGGAGGTCGTTGAAGACTGGTCCACGGGGCGGCTCATCGCCGAGATCTACGAAGAGGTAGTCGAAGGTCGAATTCGGCAGCCGACCTTCGTCACCCACCCCCCGATCGAGGTCTCCCCCCTTGCCAGGCGGAATCGGGATGACCCCCGTCTGGCTGACCGTTTCGAGCTCGTGATCGCCGGGTCCGAGTATGCCAATGCCTTCAGTGAGCTCAACGACCCCGACGATCAGCGGGCCCGGTTCGAGGAGCAGGCCGCCGCCCGGGCCGCCGGCGAGGAGGATGCCAACCCCCTCGACGAGGACTATCTCCTGGCGCTCGAGTACGGGCTCCCGCCGACGGGAGGGTTGGGGATCGGCGTCGATCGTCTGGTGATGCTGCTCACCGATCAGGCCCACATCCGCGACGTGATCCTGTTCCCAACCCTGCGGCCGGAGGCCTGACAGCGCGGCGCCCCCTTTTGCCGGCCGACTTCGCCATCGGCCAACCCTCGGCCTTCTCGAACAGGCGCCATCACGTGCTAGCGCAGCCTCGGCGAACAGACGCCGGACGGCCGGAGCTTCCGCCTTGTTGTGGTACTTCGTTTTACGTCTTTGCGGCGTCGACCCGTTCCACGAGATACGTACCGAGTGTCTCCAGGATCTGTCGCGGCTTGCCGTCGGGGAGAGCGGCCAACGCCTTGGAGGCCGATTCGAGACGGCGTGTCGCATCCTCCAATGCCTCCTCAATGTGGCCGCCGGCCCTAACCAGGTCTATGACTTCCTCGACCACTGGTTCCGGGTAGGGCATGGGACCGCCGAGGAGATGTCTGATTCGGTCACCCGAAGGGCCCGCGGCGGCGAGCAGGACCGGCGCTGTGAATGTGCCTTCGCGAATGTCGGAGCCGGCGGGCTTGCCGATCGTCTCTTCGTCGGCGACAAGGTCCAGGGCGTCGTCAGCGATCTGGAACACCATCCCGACCTCCCAGCCCCAAGAGGAGAGTGCCTCGACGACGTCGTCGGGGGCGTCGGCGGCCAGAGCCCCGAGACGCGCCGAGGTCCGGATGAGGGAGGCGGTCTTGTCACCGATCACCTGGTGGTACTCGTCTATCGAGTGTTCGAGATTGCCCAGGAGCTGGAGCTCTTTGGTCTGGCCCTCCACCAGCTCGGCGTAGGTGGCGGCGAGGAGGCGAACCGACTCCTGGCTGAGGTGAGTGGCCGCGACCTCCGAGGCGCGTGCCATCAGGAAGTCCCCGGCCAGGATGGCGATGGTGTTCGACCAATTGGCGTTGACCGATGGGGCCCCCCGCCTGGTGTCGGCCTCATCGATGACGTCGTCGTGATAGAGCGAACCGACGTGGATCAACTCCACGGAGACCCCCGCCTCCACCGGCCGGTGATCGTTGTGAGGGCCGAATTCTGCGGCGAGCAGGGCGAGTAGGGGGCGGAAGCGCTTCCCGCCGGCCACCAGCAGGTGTTGTGCGATCTTGGTGAGATAGTTGTCTTCCGCTGTGGCCGCCTCGAGCAGACGCTCCTCGACGCGAGACAACGACTTCCAAATCCGCGGAATATTTATGAGGCTTTGGAGGTCGTCCATTCGTGACGATGGTATTACCGACACAGGCGTGGGAAGCGGGCCAAGTGGGCCAGGACTCGCCCGGTGTTAAACTTGCGTATGCCAGGCTTTGGAGTGAGAGGTGTTTGAGCGGTTCACAGATCGAGCGCGGCGGGTCGTCGTTCTGGCCCAGGAAGAAGCGCGGCATCTAAACCACAATTACATCGGCACCGAGCACATCTTGCTCGGTCTCCTCAACGAGGGCGAGGGCATCGCGGCCCAGGCCCTGGAGAGTCTCGACATCGACCTCGCATCGGTTCGCGACGAGGTGGTCAAGATCATCGGCCAGGGTCAGCAATCGCCCTCCGGCCACATCCCGTTCACCCCCCGTGCCAAGAAGGTCCTGGAGTTGAGTCTGCGCGAGGCGCTGCAGCTCGGTCACAACTACATCGGCACCGAGCACATCCTGCTCGGGCTCCTGCGCGAGGAGGAGGGGCTCGCCGCGCGCGTGCTCGAGAGCCTCGACATCACCGTCGAGGAGGTGCGCGCCCAGGTCGCCCGCATCGTCGGCCAGGGCGACGAGGTGACGACCGGCCAGATCCCCTTCACGCCGCGCGCGAAGAAGGTGCTCGAGCTCGCGCTGCGCGAGGCGCTGTCGCTCGGCCACAACTACATCGGCACCGAGCACATCCTGCTGGGGCTCGTGCGCGAGAACGAGGGCGTGGCCGCCCGCATCCTGCTCGACTTCGACGCCGACTCCGAGAAGATCCGCAACGAGATCATCCGCATGCTCTCCGGCCCCGGCCGGCGCGGCCAGCCCGGCGCTGCCGGCGGCGCTGCCGGCGAGAAGGCCAAGAGCTCGAAGCTCCTCGACCAGTTCGGCCGCAACCTGACGAAGCTCGCCGCCGAGGGCAAGCTCGACCCCGTCGTCGGACGCCAGACGGAGATCGAGCGCGTCATGCAGATCCTCTCACGCCGCACGAAGAACAACCCCGTCTTGATCGGCGAGCCCGGCGTCGGCAAGACCGCCGTCGTCGAGGGCCTCGCCTCCCGCATCTCCTCGAGCCAGGTGCCCGAGAGCCTGAAGGGCAAGCAGATCTACACGCTCGACCTGGCCGCGCTCGTGGCCGGCTCGAAGTACCGCGGGGAGTTCGAGGAGCGCCTGAAGAAGGTCATGAAGGAGATCATGCAGCGCGGCGACATCATCCTCTTCATCGACGAGCTCCATAACCTCGTCGGCGCCGGCGCCGCCGAGGGCGCTATCGACGCGGCCTCGATCCTCAAGCCCGCGCTCGCCCGCGGCGAGATCCAGACGATCGGCGCGACGACGCTCGACGAGTACCGCAAGTACCTCGAGCGGGACGCCGCCCTCGAGCGCCGCTTCCAGCAGATCAAGGTGGACGAGCCGTCCGTGGACGACACCGTCCAGATCCTGCGCGGCCTGCGCGACCGCTACGAAGCGCACCACCGCTGCACGATCACCGACGAGGCGCTCCGCGCGTCCGCCGTGCTCGCAGACCGGTACATCCAGGACCGGCACCTGCCCGACAAGGCCATCGACCTGATCGACGAGGCCGGCGCCCGCCTGCGCACCGAGATCGATTCCAAGCCGCAGGCGCTGGACGAGGTCGACCGCCAGGGCTTGCAGCTCGAGATCGAGCGCGAAGCCCTC
>DATDPT010000072.1:0-3803 GCA_035292605.1 Acidimicrobiia bacterium | reverse complement strand
GGGCACCCTGAGCGTGCGTCACGCCGGCGAGATCGTCGCCGAGTTGCCGGCGGCCTCGCTGGCCGACGACGCCCCCCTATACGACCGGCCGCTCAGGCGCCCCGATTGGCTGGACGAGTTGTGGGCAACCCCGGACCCATCGCCGATCGACCCGGTCGAGGCCCTGATTCGCCTTCTCGATGACCCCGGAATTGGCTCATCGGCGTGGGTCCACGAGCAATACGACCACATGTTGTTCCTCAACACCCTCCGCGGCCCGGGAGACGACGGCTCGCTGCTCCGGATCAGGGGGACCACCAAGGGTCTTGCGGTTTCCACCGACGGGAACGGGGGTCTCTGCCTGCTCGATCCGCGACGTGGAGCCGCCCGTCTGGTCTTCGAAGCCGCATTGAACGTCGCCACGACGGGGGCCCGGCCGCTGGCGGTCGTCGACAACCTCAACTTCGGCAATCCCGAGAAACCCGAGGTCATGTGGCAGTTCCGCGAGACCGTCGAGGGGATCTCCGAGGCCTGCGAGGCGCTCGGCATCCCGGTGGTGGGAGGCAATGTCTCCTTCTACAACGAGACAGATGGCCTCGACATCCACCCGACCCCGGTGGTGGGGCTCCTGGGTCTCGCCGACCCGATCCCCGCCCAGCTCCCCGGTTTGGACCGGGCGAAGTCAGGCATGGAAATCTGGGAGGTGGGCCCGGAAGCCACCGGCAACTTTGCCGGATCGGCTCTGCAGCGGGTGGTCCTGGGCCAACTCGGTGGCCGGCCCACCGCGGCCCAGCCCGATGTGGCCAACCAGGTGATCGATATGGCGGCCTCTCTCGCCCACCAAGCACCGGTTCTCCACGACATCTCGTCGGGAGGCCTGGCAGTGGCCATCACCGAGATCTGCATCGCCTCGGGGGTCGGGGCCGAGTTGTGGGTGGAGGGTGACGGTCGTCTGTTCTCCGAGGATCCGCACCGCTTCATTGTGGTGATGAAGCCGGGAACAGTGAGCTTGCCAGCCGACCTGGCCCGGCGAATTGGCGGCGTGGGTGGGGATCGGTTGTCGATGGCCGGCGCAGCCTTCGATCTCGACCTGCTCACCTCTACCTACCGGGACGCGATCCCTCGCCGCATGCGAGGGTGAGCTCTGCCGCGCATTGTTCCCCGTAATTGGGACAAAGAGGGGTCATATGCGGACCTGTGCAACCCAATTTGGGGAGGGGTGGGCCCGAGTCGATAGCATCGCCTGGTGGCGAGAACAATCGGCATCCTGACCGCGGGCGGCGACAGCCCAGGTCTCAACGCGGCGATCCGAGCCATCGGCAAATCGGCACAACGCGCCTACGGCATGGACGTCATCGGCTTCAAGGACGGGTTCCAGGGCCTGATGCTTAACCGGTACGTGCGGCTCGACTCCGACGCCCTCTCGGGGATCCTGACCAGAGGCGGCACGGTGCTCGGCACCAGCCGCGCCAGGGTCGACAAAATGGAGTTGGCCGACGGCAGCGTAATGGACGGTCGAGCCGTGATGAGAGAGATCGTCGAACAGCATGATCTGGAGGCCCTGGTGTGTCTCGGTGGCGACGGCACCATGCGCAATGCCCTGAAGCTTCAGCAGGCCGGAATTCGGGTGCTGGCGGTGCCCAAGACCATCGACAACGACGTCGCCGGAACCGACGTAACCTTCGGTTTCGACACCGCGATGGGGATCGCAACCGATGCCATCGACCGTCTCCACTCCACGGCCCACTCCCATCACCGGATCATCGTGGTTGAGATCATGGGTCATGAAGTGGGCTGGCTGGCCCTTGGCGCCGGGCTGGCGGGTGGGGCCGACGTGATCCTCATCCCGGAGATCCCCCATGACATCGAGGCGGTGGCGGCCTCGATTCAGGCGCGCAAGGAAGCCGGAAGCGCCTTCTCGATCGTGGCGGTCGCCGAAGGTGCCTACTCCAAGAACCAGGCCTCGTCGCAAGCAGCGATCCTGGAAGAGATGGAGATGGCCAAAGGCAACGAACGACGCCGGCTGAGAAGGATCCTCAAAAACCTCCAAGAGGATCGGTCGAAGCGCACCACGCATCTCGCCTCGAGTTTGGAAACGCTGACCGGGCTCGAGTCGAGGGTGACCATTCTGGGGCATGTGCAACGTGGCGGTACTCCCTCCGCGGCCGACCGACTGCTCGCCACCCGGCTTGGCACTGCCTGTGCCGGGTACGTGGCCGAAGGCATCCAAGGGGTGATGGTGGCTTCGCGCGGGGAAGGATCGGACCCGGTTCCCTTGAAGGAGGTCGCAGGGATCACCAAGTTCGTGCCCCTCGACCATTCCTGGCTCAGCTCGGCCCGTCGGCTGGGAATCGCGCTCGGCGACTGACTCAGACCGCGGGTCGTCGCAACGTCGAGTAGGTCCAGGCTGCCCCGACCGCATCGATGAGGCCGAAGACCACGAGCTGCCAGGGCTCACCCGTGATCCAGAAGACAACGAATGCCGTTGCGCTGAACAGACGCGCCAGCACCGAAGCGACGAAGAAGCTGCGCGCCTCGTTGGTTGCGGCGTCGTAGAAGAACAGCGACAAGATCACCGCCAAGATCCCGACGACACGGATCCAAATCTCCTCCGTCTCGGGCAACCCGAGGCCATCGAGCAAGAGGTTGGGTGCGACCAGGAGCCAGGTCCCAAGGACCAACAAGTAGATGCTCCAAAAGAACACGCTTCGAGCCGGCGCCGACATAGGGCCCTCCTTCTCACGCTCACCCTACCCTGGCTCCGATGAGCACTCTTGGAGCCGTCCTCGCCGGCGGTCGAAGCTCGCGTATGGGGGCGGACAAGGCAGAGGTCGACGTCGGAGGTCAGACCATGCTGCAACGAGTCTCCTCGGCACTCGGGGCGCTCCTCCCCCATGTCGTGCTGCTCGGTGCCGACCGCGATGGGATCGAATGCTGGCCCGATGCTCTCCCGGCTCGAGGACCCCTTGCCGGCATCGTGACTGCCCTTTCCCGGATGGAGGAGGGCCGCGTCCTCATCGTCGCCGTGGATCAGCCGTTTGTCCGCTCCCAGACCCTGACCCGGCTCGGGGAGCTCGACTCGAAGATCCCGGTGGTCCCCGTGGACCGCGACGGGGTCCGTCAGGTCACATGTGCCGTCTATCCAAAGACGATCGCCGACGCGGCCATGGAGGAGGCGGAGGCCGACGGGTCGATCCAGAGCCTGCTCGATCGGGTCTCGTTCCAGGCGGTGACCCCTGAGACCTGGGCGCTTTGGGGGGAGGATGGGAGAAGCTGGTACTCGGTCGACACCCCCGCTGAACTGGAGGAGGGTGTCCGCCGCTTT
The DNA here is from genome assembly GCA_035292605.1 of Acidimicrobiia bacterium. Classification (GTDB taxonomy): domain Bacteria; phylum Actinomycetota; class Acidimicrobiia; order Spongiisociales; family ZC4RG35; genus JALYNX01. Next base: position 499 of record DATDPT010000072.1, on the reverse strand, counting down.
CTCTGAACACCCTGGCCATCGCAGACAAGAAGACGGGGCCCAGGCAGGGCCCCGTCTTCTTCTGGCGGTTGCTGGGATTCAGGGAGCCGCGGTTGTCGTGGTTCCCGCCAGAGTTGTCGTTGTCTCAGTGCCAGCCGGCGCGGTGGTTGATGTCCCATCGTCCGGGTTATCGGTGTCACAGGCGACGAGCGCCAGGCTCAATGCCAACGCCGCCGCCAGGAAACCTTTGGTCACCCTGTTCTTCATTTTTGTGCCTCCACAGCCGCTCGGAGCGAGCGGCATAGGGGCCTTATTCCACGTTCGGGCGCGTTTCAAACATGGTTTTCCACCAAGATCGGGCGAATAGGTCAGGAGCACCGCCTCACCTAGCATGAACGACGTGCCCAAGGAGGCTGCCATCTCACCAACCGCCAGGCCCGGTGAGGCCTGCGGGGTAATCGCTGCGTATACCCCCAAGGAACGCGCGGCCAATCTCATCTACTTCGGCCTCTTCGCCCTT
>DATDPT010000071.1:0-8521 GCA_035292605.1 Acidimicrobiia bacterium | reverse complement strand
CGTCAACTGATTCGAACCACCCACCCGCTCCGCCAACACCCGCGTAATCGCAGCCGTCAACGTCGTCTTCCCATGATCAATATGACCCATCGTCCCCACATTCACATGCGGCTTCGTACGCTCAAACTTCGCCTTCGCCATGGTTTCCTTGGCTCCTCTGTCTCTTTCCTAGAACTCTCTTACTTCGAACTCAATGCCGCGCCACGCCGGGTCGCCACGATGTCGTCAGCGATCGAGTCGGGTACGTCTTGATATGAATGGAACTGCATCGAATAGGTGGCCCGCCCCTGCGTCTTGGAGCGCAGATCGGTGGCGTATCCGAACATCTCCGACATCGGGACCTGGGCCCGGATGACCTGGCTGTTGCCTCGCTGGGTCATTCCTTCGACCTTGCCTCGCCGGCTGTTGAGGTCGCCGATGACATCTCCCATGTAGTCCTCGGGTGTGATTACCTCGATCTCCATCACTGGCTCGAGGAGTTTGACCCCTGCTCTCTTGGCGGCTTCCTGGAGCGCCATGGAACCGGCGATCTTGAAGGCCATCTCCGACGAGTCGACTTCGTGATAGGACCCATCGACGAGGATGGCCCGCACGTCGACCAGTGGATAACCGGCGAGCACTCCCTGATCCAGGGCGTCCTCGATGCCGGAGTCGACCGACGGGATGAACTCGCGGGGCACCTTGCCACCGTGTATCTGATCTACGAACTCGTACCCGCCTCCGGGGCCGGTTGGCTCCAGATTGATCACAACGTGGGCGTACTGGCCCTTGCCCCCGGTCTGCTTGACATGCCGGTACTCGACCTTTTCCACCGATCTCCGGATCGTCTCCCGGTAGGCGACCTGTGGCTTGCCGACATTGGCTTCGACCTTGAACTCGCGCAGGAGGCGGTCGACGAGGATCTCCAGGTGGAGCTCGCCCATGCCCGAGATGATCGTTTGCCCGGTCTCCTCGTCGGTCCGGACCAGGAAGGTGGGATCCTCCTCGGTGAGGCGATGTAACGACTCGGAGAGCCGTTCGTCGTCGGACTTGGTCCGGGGCTCGATCGCCACCGAGATCACCGGGGCCGGGAACTCCATCGACTCGAGCTGGATCGGCGCCCGCTCGGAGGACAGGGTGTCGCCGGTGGTGGTGTTCTTGAGACCGATGCCGGCGACGATGTCACCGGCGAACACCTCTTCGACATCCTCCCGATGGTTGGCATGCATCCGCAGGATGCGCCCGAAACGCTCCTTCTTGCCGGTCGTGGTGTTGAGGACCGAATCGCCCTTTGCGGCATGCCCGGAGTACACCCGGAAGTAGGTGAGCTTTCCGACATGTGGGTCAGACATGATCTTGAAGGCGAGGGCTGCGAAGGGCTCGGTGTCTTCCAGTCCCCGTTCGATCACGACCTCCTCGTCTCCGGGTTTGAACCCCTTGATCGGTGGGAGGTCGGCCGGGCTGGGGAGATAATCGACCACCGCGTCGAGAAGCAGCTGGACTCCCTTGTTCTTGAAGGCTGATCCGCAGAAGACCGGGTTGAAATCGGCCTTGATCGTCCCGTGTCGCACCCCAGCCTTGATCTGCTCGACGTTGAGCGTCCCATGCTCGAGATAGGCGTCGAGCAGGTCCTCCGAGACCTCAGCCACCTTCTCGATCAGGGCGTCGCGATACTTGGCCGCCAAGACGGTGAGATCACCTGGGATCTCGGTGGTGTCCCACTGCTTCCCGTCGTCTCCCCTCCAGAGATGTGCCTTCTGCTCGACGAGGTCGACCACACCGATGAAGTCACTTTCGGTCCCGATCGGCAACTGCATGACGAGGGGATGGGCTCCGAGGCGATGGGAGATGGAGTCGACGTCGGCGTAGAAATCGGCCCCGGTACGGTCCAGCTTGTTGATGAAGCAAATGCGGGGGACGTGATACCGGTCGGCCTGGCGCCAGACCGTCTCCGATTGCGGCTCGACACCGGCCACGCCGTCGAAAACGGCTACCGCGCCGTCGAGGACCCGGAGCGATCGTTCCACCTCGACGGTGAAGTCGACGTGGCCCGGGGTGTCGATGATGTTGATCAGGTGCTCGTGCCAGACACAGGTCGTGGCCGCCGAGGTGATGGTGATGCCCCGCTCCTGCTCCTGCTCCATCCAGTCCATGGTGGCGGCGCCCTCATGGACCTCACCGATCTTGTAGTTGCGGCCGGTGTAGTAGAGGATGCGCTCGGTGAGCGTGGTTTTGCCCGCGTCGATATGAGCCATGATCCCGATGTTCCGGGTTCGGCTCAGCGGCACCTGCCGCAAATGTGACAGCGCAGCGTTTCCGTTGCTCATCTCTTCCTACTACTCCGACTCGCTATGAGGTTGTGAACGTCCCACGTCCTGCGGTTCGGGCTGGTTCGGTGGCCGGCCCGCCTGCTGGAACGTTCGGGTAAATCTCTTGCAGTTTCTCCGTTGGGACCGGTGGCTTTACCAGCGGTAATGGGCGAAGGCCTTGTTGGACTCCGCCATCTTGTGGACGTCTTCTTTCCGTTTCACCGCCGCCCCCGTGTAGTTGGAGGCGTCGAGAATCTCGTTGGCCAGCCGCATCGACATGGTTGGCTCTCTCCGCTGACGGGCGTAATTGACCAACCATCGGATCGCCAGGCTCTCTTGACGACGGGGCGAGACCTCGACCGGGACCTGGTAGGAGCTGCCGCCGACGCGACGGGAGCGGACCTCGACCTGCGGCCTGATGTTGTCGATCGCCCGCTTCAGGACGATGCCCGGGTCCTGGCTGGTGCGCTGCTCCACGGTCTCCAACGCGCTGTAGACGATGTCACGCGCGGTGTTCTTCTTGCCCTTGAGCAGGATCTTGTTGATGACCTTGCTCACCAGGACACTGCGGAATACCGGATCGGGCTCGATCTTTCGCTTTTGGGCGGGAGCGCGACGCATCAGGAGTCCTTCTTGGTCCCGTATCGGCTGCGTGCCTGCTTGCGGGCGCTGACCCCGGAGGCGTCAAGGGTGCCCCGGATCACCTTGTAGCGAACACCGGGAAGGTCACGAACCCGACCCCCCCTGATCAGGACGATGCTGTGCTCCTGGAGATTGTGCCCCTCACCCGGGATGTAGGCAGTGACCTCGACCCCGGTGGAGAGCCTGACCCGACACACCTTGCGCAACGCCGAGTTGGGCTTCTTGGGCGTCACCGTGTAGACGCGGGTACAGACCCCGCGCCGCTGCGGCGCCCCACCCAGACCTGCGGTCTTGGCCTTCTTGGTCTTTGGCTTCCTGCCCTCGCGGACAAGCTGCTCGATCGTCGGCATTTTGCTCCTAAACGCAAGGAAGCGGCATGGGCGCAGCCCTAGATGCCGGTCCTGTTGTGAAACCTTGCGTACCGGGCACGCTGGGTGCCCGGCTCGCTTGATCGGCCCTCACCCAGGAAAGGCCGTCGAACGCAGACAGATTCTATGTATCTGTCTGCGCCCGTACCAAATCGGCCGGGAGACCCCCGGCTCGGCTGGTTACACGGTACCAGTTGTCGAATTGGACGCCAACGGGCGTCTCGCTCACCGTAATTGGGACCGTCAGGGGTCATATACGGACCTGTGGCTCCCAATTACGGGGCAGTTGGGCGCGCCCCGCTCACGGCGGCAGGGTGGTGGTGGTCGATTCCTCGGGCAGTGTGGTCGTGGTTGGCACCGTAGTCGTGGTCGTGGTTGACATCGTGGTCGTGGTCGAGGTGGAAGTCGTGGTCGTGGTCGTGGTCGATGTCGTGGAGGTCGAGGTCGACGTCGTGGAGGTCGAGCTGGACGTCGGGGTCGAGGTCGAAGTCGGGGTGGTGGTCGACGTCGTGGTCGAGGTGGCTTCGGGCTGGGTTGTGGTCACCGAATTGGGTCGGGTGGTGGTCGTGGTCGAGGGGCGGGGGGTGGTCCCCGAGGTCCCAGGCAATCCCGAGCCGCTCGCGGTCGGAGTGCCCTCGGCCAGGGTGGTGTCGGACGGTCTGGTCGTGGTGACATCACCGGTGCTCGACGAGGACTCGCCCGGCAGAGTGGCGGTGCTGGCTCCTACCGCCGCCGGTTGGGCGTCCGAGGGCTCACATCCCCGAACCGACAGCAGATTCACGTCGCCTTCCGGAACCACCACCGACGCCAGCACGTAGACCCCGTTGCCTGGCCCCCGATCGTCCCGCACCACGAGCCACACCCGATCCGGGCTGCTGCCGATCAAGGTGATCGTCTCCCCCTCGAACAACTCACCCAACTCGGGCTCACCGGGGCAGGCGTACACCGGCGAGCTATTGGTCACCTTTCCCGTCGTCTCATAACCCGACAGCCCACTCAGCCAGACGAATCCGGCGATCAAAGCCGCCCCGATCAAAAGTGCCCCGAACCCCAGGATGAGACGACCAGCGTTGAGAAGGTCGAAATGGGGGAGGAACCACTTTCGGTCACCGCCCGGACTGCCCATCGATTTGAAACGGTTGGCCAGCTCCCGAGCCAGCTCTTCGGGTGCAAGACGCCTCGACTTGCGGGGCCCGGGTGGTTCTTGGTTGGCAGTCATCGGAATCTCTCCCGACGTGCGCTACACCGGGGCGGGCGAGGGTAGGCGCGGCGCAACCCCGATTCCATCGCGAACAGTGGAAAGCGGCGGGGTTTGGGTGTTGAGATGAAAGCTCCGTCCCCCCAGTCCCGCTAACCGGGAAAGCTAAGAGCCTTGCACCTGGGTGTCAATGTCCGAGGGGCCGCCGCTGGCGGCCCCTCCGTGGGTCCAAGAGGTCTGTGCCCTATTCCTCTTCGTCGTCAGGGCGAATGCTGCCGCCCAAGCTGGCCAGCCATTCTGCGGGGTCCTCCGGAAGACCGTCGTCACCGGGCGTCAGAGGGCCACCTTCGAGGAACCCGAGGCTGGCGACCGTGGTCGCCCCGGGCAGCGAAGGCTGGAGCATCTGGTATTGCTGGGCACCGGTCCCTGCCGGGATCAACTTGCCGATGATGACATTCTCCTTGAGGCCGCGCATGAAGTCGGACCGTCCTTGGATGGCCGCGTCGGTGAGGACACGGGTCGTTTCCTGGAAGGAGGCGGCAGACAGCCAGGAGTCGGTTGCCAGCGAGGCCTTGGTGATGCCCATCAACTCGGGCCTGCCTTCGGCGGGGCGCTTGCCTTCCGTGACCAACTCCCGATTGGTGTCGCGGAAGGTCTGATCGTCGACCAGCGCCGCAGGGAGGAAGTCGGACTCGTTGGGGGAGACGACTCGTACCCGGCGCAGCATCTGACGCACGATCATCTCGATGTGCTTGTCGTGGATCTCCACACCCTGGGAGCGATACACCTCCTGTACCTGGTCGACCAGATACTGCTGGGTGGCGCGCACTCCTCGGATCTCGAGAACCTCCTTCGGGTCCAGGGGCCCCTCGGTGAGCTGGGTGCCGGCATCGATCGTCTCTCCGCTGGAGACTCCAGGCCTCAGCTTGGCATAACGGGAGATGTGATATACGAACTCGTCGTCACCCGCCTCCAGGACGATGCGGCGACCCTGCTCGTCCTCCACGACGGTGATCACACCCTTCTCCTCGGCCATGACCGCTTTCCCCTTGGGAGCACGAGCCTCGAAGAGCTCGACGACGCGGGGGAGGCCGTGGGTGATGTCCTCACCGGCGACACCACCGGTGTGGAAGGTCCTCATGGTGAGCTGGGTTCCCGGCTCACCGATCGACTGGGCAGCCATGATCCCAACGGCCTCGCCCGTCTCGACGGTCTTGCCGGTGGCAAGCGAAATGCCGTAACACGCCTGGCAGACGCCGCCTCTGGTGTCACAGGTGAGGGGAGAGCGGACCCGGATCGATTCGATGTCGGCTTCCTCGACCGCGTGCAGCTCCTTGGTCCCCAAGACCGCACCGGCACGCAACTTGTCGCCGTCCTCGGTGGCCACCAAGGTGCGGCCCTCCTTGACGTCGTCGGCCAAGACCCGGCCATAGATGCGTGAGCGGAGGTTGCGAATCTTGTTGCCCCGATCGTCGAGCACAGGGATCACGATCCCCTTGTCGGTCTGGCAATCGATCTCAAGGACGATCATCTCTTGAGAGACGTCGACCAGGCGCCGGGTTAGATAACCCGAGTCCGCGGTTCGAAGCGCGGTGTCGGCCAAGCCCTTGCGGGCACCGTGGGTGGAGATGAAGTACTCCAGAACCGACAACCCCTCACGGAAGTTGGAGATGATGGGGCGGGGGATGATGTCACCCTTCGGGTTGGCCACCAGGCCACGCATCCCGGCGATCTGGCGAACCTGCATCATGTTCCCGCGGGCGCCGGAGCCGACCATCATGTCGAGTGAGTTGAACCGCTGCGCCTTGAGGCTGATCTTGGTCGCCTCGGTCACCTTGTCTGTGGCCTCGGTCCAGATCTCGATCAGCTCCTGGCGGCGCTCGTCGTCGGTGACGACACCCTTCTGGAACAGACCCTGGACGCGGTCGGCGCGCTCCTCGTACTCCTCGAGGATCTGCGCCTTGTCCGCGGGGGCGCGCACGTCATCGAGCGCAATGGTGAGACCCGCCTTGGTGGCGTAGTGGAACCCGAGCTCCTTGATCGCGTCGAGGGTCTCGGCCACCACCGACCGCGGATACCGCTCGATGATGGTCTCGATCAGCTTCCTGACGTCGGCCTTGATCACGACCGAGTCCACGAAGGGGAAACCCTCCGGCAGGGCCTGGTTGAAGATGACCCGGCCGAGGGTCGTGTCGGAGAGACCCACACTGCTCATCGGCTGGTCCGGGAGCAGATTTCCCAAAGTCTGTTTGAGGTCGCCATACAACTCCGGGTCGCCGGCCATCTCCCCGAGCCGGATCCTGATCGGAGCATGCAACGACAACTCGCCGATCTCGTACGCCATCACCGCTTCGTCGTAGTCGACGAACCGTCGACCGGCCCCCTTGGCGTCCTCGACGTACTCGGAGAGGTAATAGACCCCGATCACCATGTCCTGGGACGGGGTGACGATGGGGCGACCGGAAGCTGGGGACAGGACGTTGTTCGATGACAGCATCAGGATCCGCGCCTCGGCCTGGGCCTCGGCGGACAGCGGAAGGTGAACGGCCATCTGATCACCGTCGAAGTCGGCGTTGAACGCCTCACAGACCAACGGGTGGATCTGGATCGCCTTGCCCTCGACCAGGACCGGCTCGAAAGCCTGGATCCCGAGACGGTGCAGTGTTGGTGCCCGGTTGAGAAGCACCGGATGCTCCTGGATCACGTCGGAGAGGACGTTCCACACCTGGGGACGCTGGCGCTCGACCATCCGCTTGGCGGCCTTGATGTTCTGGGCGAGGTCCAGGTCGACCAGGCGCTTCATCACGAAAGGCTTGAACAGCTCCAGCGCCATGATCTTGGGCAGACCGCACTGATGCAGCTTGAGCTGGGGGCCGACCACGATCACCGAGCGCCCCGAGTAGTCGACGCGCTTGCCGAGCAGGTTCTGACGGAACCGGCCCTGCTTGCCCTTGAGCATGTCGGAGAGCGACTTGAGGGCCCGGTTGCCCGGTCCCGTCACCGCACGCCCGCGACGGCCGTTGTCGAACAGGGCGTCGACCGCCTCTTGAAGCATCCGCTTCTCGTTGTTGACGATGATCTCGGGGGCACCGAGGTCGAGCAGCCGCTTCAGGCGGTTGTTGCGGTTGATGACCCGGCGGTAGAGATCGTTGAGGTCGGAGGTGGCGAAGCGGCCACCGTCGAGCTGGACCATCGGGCGCAGGTCCGGGGGGATCACCGGAACGGTCTCGAGGATCATGTCCTCGGCCCGGTTCTGGCCCTCCCAGAACGGCTTGACCACCTTCATCCGTTGCGTCGCCCGCTGTCTCTTCTGTGCCGAGCCGGATTCCAGGTGCTCGTTCAGCGTCGCCATCTCCACATCGAGGTCGAGACGGTGGAGCAATGCCTTGACGGCCTCGGCCCCCATCCCACCCTCGAAATACTCGTCGTAGCGGAAGAAGATCTCGCGCCACAGCTGCTCGGACTCGACGAGGTCCTTGGGCTTGAACTTACGGAAAGTGTCGTAGGCGTCCTCGATCAGCTCGACCTCACGGTCCGTCCGATCCTGACGGTCCTTGATCTCACGCTCGACTTCCTTCTTCCGGGCGTTGATCTCCTGACTCTTGGCCCCGCCCTCTTCCATTCGGCCCAGCTCGTCTTCGAGTGCCTCCAGGCGTACCTCATGCCATTCGGAGAACTCCGAGCGGACCACCTCGATCTCGTCACGCATGGCTGCTTCGAGCTCGGGCAGGTCCTTCTGACGGCGTTCGTCGTCGACCGAGGTGATGATGTAGCTGGCGAAGTAGATGACCTTCTCCAACTCCTTGGGGGACATGTCGAGCAGATAGCCGAGACGGCTGGGGACACCCTTGAAGAACCAGATGTGGGTGACCGGCGCCGCCAGCTCGATGTGGCCCATGCGCTCCCGGCGCACCTTGGATCTGGTGACCTCTACGCCGCAACGCTCGCAGATGATCCCCTTGTAACGGATCCGCTTGTACTTGCCGCAGTAGCACTCCCAGTCCCGTTGCGGGCCGAAGATCCGC
>DATDPT010000070.1:0-2040 GCA_035292605.1 Acidimicrobiia bacterium | reverse complement strand
CGGTCGTCGCGAACGGTCGCGAAGGTGGTTTCGGCCCAGATTGAGCGCGATCGTCCACACCCAGGCAGTCAGTCGGAGATCTTCGAACCGTCGTCGGTCGAAGTCTCCCAGGGCCCGGTAAGCCCGGATGAAGGTCTCCTGGGTCAGGTCCTCGGCCTCCTGGTGATCGCCGCACATGCGTCGCAATCCCCAATAGAGCCGTGGGCCCAATGTTTTGACCAGCTCCGGGAAGGCCCGGTCCAGGTCCGCAGCGAGCGTGGTTGTCAACTCATCCATCGTTATCAGAACACCTACGGCAACGATTCGGTTGCAGCCGTCGCACCGTACTTAGATATGGGCAGTGGACGACGCTGAGATCACCGAGACCCTGCACATCGCAGAGGTGGCGGTCAAGGCCGGTGAGCCGCTCGGCCCTACGGGGTTCTGGAGAGCTGTTGCCGCGGTGAAAGCCGACCCGGCCCTGATCGAAGAGCACGCCGACCGCATCGGTGTCATCGATTCGACCGCTTTCCGGAACTGGGCGCTGATGACCGTGCCCCTCTGGATCGGGAACCTGGTGATGATCGGGGGCACTCTCCTCGGCCTGGCGCTCGTCGGCTGGTCCTACTCCCTCGGGGGGACCGGAGCGGCGATTGCCTTCTTGCTCGGGTTCGGGGCGATCCTGGTGGCAACCCACAGTCTGGGTCATCTTCTGGTTGGCTCCTGGTTCGGAATCCGGTTCACTCGCTGGTTCATAGGCACCTTTCGAAGGCCGCAGCCAGGCGTCAAGTTGGACTACGCCAGCTACCTGCGGGCACCCGCCCGATCCCGAGCCTGGATGCACGCCTCCGGGGCAGTCGTCACCAAGATCGTCCCCTTTGCCCTGATCGGGGCGGCGCTGGCGGCAGCCGTCCCATCCTGGGTGATCTGGGTGCTGCTGGTGGTAGGTATCGGCCAGATAGTCACCGATGCGCTGTGGTCGACAAACGCCTCGGATTGGAAGAAGTACCTCCGGGAGATGAGGTTCGCTCAATCCTCCTGATCGACCATGGTCGGTATCGACCCGTCGGTCTGGTGCATCCGCTCGTGGGTGAGCAGCAACTGGTCGAAATTCGGCGGGTCCTCGACGTCGATGGCAATCAGATGCCGGGTGACCGGCCCATCGGCTCGATCGAAGGCCCGAGCTCGGGCGATCAAGGCCGCAGAGGCGTCGTCGATTCGCCGGTGCTGAGCGAGATGCTCCTCCCACGACCCGATGGCGAACAACTCGGTGAGTCGGGTCGGGGTGGAGGCATTGCGGAAGAGACTCCAGCGATAAGCGCCGGTCCTCAATCGGACCATGCGGATCTCATTCATCAGCTCGGTGAACTCGGCGAAGTCGCCATCGTCGATCGTCCAGGTGTTGAGGACCATCACCGGCCCACCCTCCATCGTCTCGTCGTGAATCGGGGGTTGGCGCTCAGCGGAGAATTCGGGCGATTCCACCTCGTCCAGACTCGGGATCTTGAAGGCGGGGGCGGCCAGGCCCAGCGCCACCGTCCCAATCGACAACACAACCATCGCCGCCCCGGTGCCGACGGCGTCGGCGACGATCCCGCCGACAATCGAGCCGAGGGGAAGGATGCCACCGAAGGCCAGGCTGTAGAGCGACATCGCCCGGCCCCGAATCCATTCCGGCGCCATCAGCTGGGCGGTGGCGTTGAAATTGGTCAGGGTGAGCACCCAGAAGGCGCCGCAAACGAACATGAAGAACCAGGCCCAGGCGATATTGGGAGCAAGCCCGACTCCGATCCCGGAGAGCCCGAACAGGGTGATGGTGGTCATCGGGGCCCGCCGTCCGAGTCTTCCCACGAAGCGCTGCCTGACGAATGCTCCCACCAGGGCGCCGGCGCCCATCGCCCCCAAAAGGAGGCCGAGGGTCCCGGCGTCGCCGCCCAGGGTCTCGTTGTGACCGGGGAGCACGGATTGGACCACCGCCGAGGTGGCGGCGAACAACGACACCAGGAGGAGGAGCCTGCGGAACAGCGGTGTGAACCGGGCGTAGCGAACCCCGAGGCTGAT
>DATDPT010000069.1:0-124608 GCA_035292605.1 Acidimicrobiia bacterium | reverse complement strand
GGAACCCGAACCGTCCTGACGACCTTTCGCATCGACCCCCTCTGGAGCTGCTCGACGAGCTCGTGGAGACCGAAAGAGAGATCCTGACCCTTCTCCATGAGCTTCGGGCGACGCTGGGAGTCAAACAGTGAGCGTCGAGCGAGTCCGCGTTGGCGATGTGCTCGAGCTGCGTCGACGTCCGGTCACTGTGGAACTCGATGCAGAGTACTACGAGATAGGCGTCAGATCCTTCGGGCGGGGAATCTTCCACAAGGAACCAGTCTCGGGCGCGGACCTGGGCAACAAACGGGTCTTCTTTGTCGAGCCGGGCGACTTGGTGATAAGCAACGTGTTCGCATGGGAAGGCGCTATCGGAGTCGCCTCTGAGGATGACGCCGGCAGGATCGGGTCTCACAGGTTTATGACGTTCGTGCCGAAGGACGCTCGGATCGATACATCGTGGGCAGCTTGGTTCTTTCTGAGTGAGCCAGGTCTAAGCCTGATACGGACGGCATCGCCAGGCTCGGCAGGCCGCAACCGGACTCTCGCCATCGATCGCTTCGAGGCGATCGAGGTTCCGCTTCCGCCGATTGAGGAGCAACGCCACGTTGCCAGACGCCTTGGGGGGTTCGCAGGAGATGTGCGACAGTTGGAGCGACTCGCAGTGAAGGCGGGGGTATTGAGTGACGCCATTTCCGTTTCTGCGACATCCAGGCCAGATCTGGATGATCGGGCCAAGTCAGCGTCTGGTTGGAGCCGAGTGGAATTGGGCGACCTCCTCAAAGCCAACAATGACGAAGTTGCTGTAGAGCCGAGCGCCTCGTACGACATCGCTGGCGTGTATTCCTTCGGTCGCGGCATGTTTCCTCGGACTCGGCTCGATGGCGCGCAGACGAGTTATCGGCGCATTCGGAGGGTGCATGCAGGTCAGCTTGTAATGAGCCGCCTCAAGGCCTGGGAAGGAGCTCTGGCCATTGTGCCGGAAGACCTTTCAGGGTTCTTCGTTTCACCCGAGTTTCCAACCTTCGATATTGACGCGTCTCAGGTCGAACCACACTTCCTGGGCTCAGTTGTCAAGGCCGAGCCCTTCTGGAGTCGGCTGAAGGGTGTATCTCACGGTATCGGTGCCCGTCGAGAGAGAGTCAGTGCGCAGAAGCTTCTGGAGCAGACTCTGTGGTTGCCACCAATCGACGAGCAGAGAAGACTCCTGCAGCTCGTCGAGCTCTCCGAAGTGGCAGCGGCTCGTCGGAGCGAGGTTGGCGAGCTTCTGGCAGCCCTTGTGCCGGCAGCACTGAATCAGGCTTTCAGTCAACTCAATTGATGCCTTGCCAACTGGCCCCACCCACGATGACGTGGCCAAGGAAACGGAGGCCAGCGACCTTGGCGGCAGCCGCAACGGCTTCAGTCGAGCGGCGATCTGCATCGCTCGGCTGAGGGTCGCCACTCGGGTGATTGTGTGCAAGTGCGAATGAGCGACCGTCGTGGCGAAGGACGGCATTGAGGATCTCGCGCACGGGCACGAGTGATCGATCGATCGATCCTTCAGAGACGATCACCCTCCGCACGAGACGGCTGCGGCTATCGCAGACGAGCACCAGAACGCGTTCGCGCCGCGCCTGGTGGATCTCCTGCCGTGCCACCCTTACGACGTCTTCCACTGTCCGGAGCACGTTGGGCTCTGCGGGATCGACCTCGGCCCTGTTGGCAAGGTGAAAGGCGGCGATTATGGAGGCCGCCTTGGCCGGCCCGATGCCGCGCCTGTTCGACAGCTCCTCCGGCTCGGCGGAAGCCAATCGGTTCAGGCTTCGGTACTCGGCAAGCAGTTCTGCTGCGAGGTCGAGCGCGCTAAGTCCGGGAGCGCCACTGCGAAGCAGCAACGCCAGGAGCTCGCGTTCATTGAGAGCTTGGGCACCGCGAGCGATGAGTCGCTCACGCGGACGTTCGTGGGGCGGCACTGCCGCCATGAGCACTGTCATCTGCCACGGAGACTACGAAGACCGTGTGACAGTTCTCACGGTCGCCTCCGGCCAAGCAGGGGACAGCCATGGCTGCCCACACTTCTAACGGATCTTCTAACGGATCGGGCGTCACGAGGGGTTATCCACGGGCATCAGGCATCACGCCGATTCCGCGAAAGCCCAGCTAGCGGACACTATTGAGCATTCACGAGAACCAACCAGAACACCCGGGAAGCAACTCATAACCCGAAGGTCGCGGGTTCAAATCCCGCCCCCGCTACCACCAGAAGACCCAGGCTGTGCCTGGGTTTTCGCCTTTACAGCGGCCGGCTGGCAACGCCGCGAATCGGCCTCCTGATGCCAAACTGATGCCCAACGGTCGTGAACGTGTTGGATCGACGGCTGACAGGCTGCTTGTCGGAGTCCGGAAGCTGACGCGTGTTAGCCCACTCTCCGTGGGGTGCTCTGCGTTGGAGGTCCACGAGGAGTGGTTGTTCGGCCGCGAGTGAAGGAACGAACGAATGCGTTGTGGCGTGGCCCGGCTTGGGCGCGCTCACACACCGACAAAGCCACAGAATGGGGCGGCTGACCCGGATCTCACATCCGATAACCGATATTGAGAGGCACTAAGCCGGCCATTCCGAGGTTGCCGCTCAGATCGGTTAGGGCCCTGAGCTCTTGTGCAACCCTCTCAGTTCGAGTTTCCTCATTCCAACCGGGACTGTCTGCCGCCGATCCGTCCCGCTTCTCGGTTGGACCTAAGGTTTGAAGATGTCAGCGGACGCGGTCCGAGGCTGCTGCCTCGTCTGGTGGTTTAGTTCAGCGTGGTCAACTTGGGGGGTGGCACTCATATGAGGGATGTGCATGTCTTGGGCAATTGCCTCCGGTCGTTTCAGCTCGAGCAGCTCTGGTCGCAGGGCTTCTTCTTCGGTTACGTCGATGACTCTCAGTTCGACTCCGATGTCCATGTCTCCTCCTTCTGCCTTGTCTCGTTTAGGAAAGCGTCGATTGTCGCGGCTGGGGGAAATCCGAGCTTCCCGCAACTCAATACGACGGTCGCTGGATCGGCAAAGACCTGTTTGATCAATTCACTCTCCGCTGTCAGCAACCAGTGGGCTCGGTACCGGACGACGACTGCCAACACAATGGCTCGAGCACTGCGGTATCCCTTGGCATGCTCGATCACCTTGCCGGTCATACCCACGACTCCGATCGCTTGGCCTTCTTGAAGCCGTCCGCCGATCCCTTGGGGGAACATCTCAATTCTCTTCGTCGCATAGACGCCGCAGGCAGGAGGGCCGCACCGCTCCACCGGGTGAGGAACGTCCTCCCCGGGAACTTCACGTAAGCACTCCGCCACGAAGATCGGGGACAACCAGGCCATCTTGGCCCCGCGGAAGCCATCGTCGTTGACTTGCCACATCCGAAAGCCACGAATGGGTGTCGGTGTCCACGCCTCATGGTGATCGATCCGTACCTGATCCAGTATCTCGCGGATCAGCTGAGCCCCGACGCGGCGACTCTGGGTGATCTCGCTCTCGATAACAGTCAGCTCCCGCTGTGACTCGGCCAGAAGTCCTTCGAGTTCCCCGACTCGACGTCGAACAACCGACGCCCGTGAACGCCTCCGCTGGATCGACCGTTCCAGGCTGGCGATCGAACCAACTCTGTCCTCGATGTCGTAGCGTTGGCGATATCGGGACAACTCATCCCAGGCCTGCGACTCCACCATTCGGTCACTTGAGAGCACCGCGACACTGTAGGGAATCGAACACCCGTTCGCTTCAGGATTCAGGGGATGATTTGGTCATCCCAACCCCCTGCAGAAACGTACGATGCCCAGTTGCCATGAACAGACACCAAGGAGTTATGGACGCGGTCATGTTCGGGTTAGAGCAGATGGGCATCGAAACCCATCTGCATGAGGAGGTCAAGGTCTCGTTTGAATACCGAGGAACTCTCCTCAGCCTCGAGTTCGGTGAGACAAAGCATGGCGAACCAACCGCAGTCGTGAGTGTTGATCAGGCGCTGTCGACGACATCGATGAGCTGCACGATCCGCCGGTACTTATGGGACCACACCGACGACTCCGACCCAGACCTTGTCTCGATGGTCGAGCAAGCCGTCAACGAGATCGCCGATGACAGTGTCCGGCTCTCCGAGCTCACAGCACATGCCCACCGAGTCGTGGAACAGATTCTGAATTCGCATCCCATCCCCTATGTCGTTGACCATGAGGGAATCTATGCCTTGGAGTGGAACGGCGAGCAGCTCACCATCGAGGTCAGGCGCTCAAACGGAACCTCCTACATGGCCGTAGGGACTTCTCTGATCGACGCAGGCGGGTTCACCGCCCAAGCTGAGAGACATTTGAGTCTCGAGCAGGGGTCAGAATCCCTTTGCAAGATCCTCGACGAAATGGCCCAAACCGCCCGGGAGGAAACGGCCATGTGGAACCGCTACCGATTCAAGTGAGCCATGCGTAAGACGTCATACTAGATTTGAAGGCGTCGCTGGTGACTTTGTTCGGCTGGGCGCTTTGGCGGCCTTGGTGCGCCCAGCCTCGACAAGAATGAATGAGGTCGACTCACGCGACCACGACGGTCGCCTGCACCAGGTCCCCGGGGCAGATAGCAGCCTCGTCCTAGTGATCCGCTCACAATGGGCCATCTTGGCTGCAGCTCTCCCGAGAAAATCGTTCGGATGCGTTGACGTCCGGCTCACTCCCGGCATAGACTTGTTGTCCCTATGGCAAGGAGGACGGGTTATGACTCTCCCAACCACTCAGGAGCATGCGACTCTGTTCGCAATCAAGGAGGTTGTGGACCCGTACGCCGATTCCGCTGAGAGTGGCGACTCATGTGCCACATCAGATGGATGCACCAGCGAGGGTTGCAGCGGTTGCACCGGGAGTCACGGCACCTAGCTCATCACCCTGGCGACCGACTGGTGTCGCACCCGGGAGCGCGCCGTATTCAGTGTCTCCCTCCGATCCAACTCAACGCGGAAGCCAGTCTCTTCACGAGGCAATCTGGGAGAAGCAAGAGGACCGACGTTAGCCACGCGAGGTGCCAGTAGGAGATGCGCATCGCGTAGTTGCTACCAATGTGAATACTCACATTAGACAAGCCGACAATCCGCCGACCGGTGTCCCCCACGAGAACCAGTGGTAGTGACAGAAGTTCCAGCAGAACGACAGGTCGAGCAATGGCAGCACTCAGGTCTTCTTTGCTTAGCAATCGACCGAACGCTGTGCCCGACATCGCAAGAGCGTTTCGCGGTGAAGATCCTTGAGAGATCCAACCCGACCAGCCATTTTTCAGTTTGGCGATACCTGCTTGTGTGTATACGGCGGCCACCATCAATTGAGCTCCCGAAAGCGCCCGACCTCGAGTTCGTTGAGCGAGTGCTGATGCCTCCTGCGATGGCCCGACAGCAATCAAGAAGTCCGACACCGCGATGACCGAAGAGACTTCATGCAGGTGTCGCCGTGTGCTCAACCTCCCCGGGATCGAGCCTCTAACGAGAGCCATCGTGCGAGCGGAGACTGCAACTGACATGAGGCCCGACACGGCCGCCCACTTGCCCTTCCCCGCGCACCAATAGACAACGCACGGAGCGATCGCGGCTCGCATTGCATACAGCTGCCATGCCGTGGTCAGCCGAGTGGGAGAGTCACGAGACTCACCAACCGCTTCAGCAACGTCGCTGACAAACTTAGGATTCGGCGAATCCCAGACGACCCTGATGAGAGCGGCACCACACGTTAACTTTGTGAGTAACAATCGGTCTTCGATCGGCCGGTTCTCGTCGAGTGACCTACCCATCTGACCTCCAGTCGAAAACCACCGTGCTCGGCGTCACTACCTCACTCGAGCCCAGAGCAAGCGGCCTGAGATCGATCGTTGCTGAGATGACCCGCATCCCGATGTAGTGCACCCCGGGGATACGCGACGGCGAAGGCCACCGTTCTCCGCGAGCCGGCCAGTGCCCCTTGTTGAGTCGCGATACGACGACGTCTGCGAGACGGGCCTTTGCTGCGCTGTCGTGGCCGAAAAAGACTGCCGCAAAGCAGTTCAGAGCATGACCCGCTTCGATCGGTAGTAGAGATCTAGGGTGAAGAAGCTCCGTCGTGCTCCCATCTGATTGAAGGAGTTCGACCATGGGAAACCCTCGTACGATTTCACGATGGCCTCTCGCGAACATGCCGTACTCGCTACTGCCAAGGACTGACTTGCTCGTTAATGTGGAGTAACCGCGGAGACTCAACAGTACGACGGCGAGCGTCAACGGCAGGTCGCTCCACGCGGCCCCATCTAGTATGCCCTTCCTAGTGATCATTGTGCGCTCCAGAACTGATAATCGACACACACAATATGCAGAGCATCTTGGCCGCTGACCGCCATGCCTGAGCTGGGGAAGGAGCCGTTCTCTGTTGTGTGGGATCGTCGTTACCGTCAACGCTCCTGAACTCGAGCGGGGAAGTATCCAGACAGGACTCTTCCGAATCAAAGATCGTGGCCCTGATGAGCACTGGTTGGAAGCCGACGCTTGGTACGCCGCCGGCTTTGTGCGCCTTGCTATCGAGTCTCCGCAAGCCAGCATCGGATCATCGAACGATGGCCAGGAGATCATCGCCCTACTCAACGGAGAGATCTGGAACTACCGGGCGCTCTCCAGCGCATACGGATTAAGGGGAATTCGAAACGAGTACGACTTCCTCCGCGAGGCATACCGATATCGCGGCATTCGCCTCTTCGACGATCTGAACGGAATGTTCGCGATCGTCATCGTTGACAAAAGGAACAAGCGAGTGGTCGCAGCTCGAGACAGGGAGGGGATCAAGCCTTTGTTCCTTTACCGTGCTCAGGACGGCATGGCGGTAACACTCTCATCACATGTCGCCGGCGTCCAGGCCGAGGATGGGATCGCCCTCAACCGAGATTTCTTCGTCAATCGTTTCGTCCTTGGCTTCTCGGACTACCGCAACAGCGTCATCGAAGGGATCGAACAGGTGCCACCGTCGAGCGTTGTCCAGATCGAGGTGGATGGACCTAGATCGATCTCGGAGACGTGGGAACAACTCGGCCGAATCGGGACTCGATCGCTCGGATCGGATGAAGCGATCGTTGCAGAGCAACTCTCCATTCTGGATAGAGCTGTCACCGACACCATCACTCACGGCACCGGAGCCGAAGTTCTTCTACTCCTTTCCGGTGGGATTGACTCATCACTACTTGCACTACTCGCGTCTCGACTGGGGTTCAAAGACAGAATGGTGGGGGTCTATGTCGGCCCACCTGGGTCGCCGGACGCGGAATGGTCGCGCTATGTAGCTCGCGAAGCCGGCATTCGGCTGCTGACTGTTCAACCCGAACTTGATGGCCTGTTCGAGAGCCCCGGCAAAGCAGCTCTCTCGATGGGGGGTAGTTCCGCCTATACGATGTACTGGATGTTCGCTCGCCTTCGCAAGGAATTCCCAGAATCGAAGGTGGTGATCTGCGGAGAAGGCGCAGACGAACTCTACTTGGGCTATCCGTGGCACGCAGACCCGAGCCCGCGGATCGAACGGATCGTTCGAAGACACTCCCAAGTCGAACACAGCACTGATCTCATCAATACCGTTCTAACTGCCATTGAGAACGTCGGGGCCGGTGCTCAGTATCAACACTCGATGTTCGCCAATACTGACAGGACTCACCAACTTATCGATGCCCATCTCTTGCCCTTTGACCACGCGTCAATGGCTCACGGATTCGAGGTCCGTGTGCCGTATCTGGCGACGGAGAACGTCGCCTTCGCTGACAGCTTGGTTGAACGCGGACTTCACACTCAATCCTGGGAGCAGAAACCCCTACTGAGGCAATTGCTGAGATCTATGCATGAGTTCCCGGAGAGATTCATGACGCGGCCCAAATCTGGCCTTCCGAATGCGTTCGACGCGGGATTCCGACAGCCGCCGACTGAGGCCGCCGCGTCTGAGATTGCCTCTGCCATGCCTGAGTGGTTCTCTCGTATTCCCTTTCCCCCCGTGCTGAAGACGTGGTACGCCGAGTTCTGGCTGGAGCTGGCCAAGTGAGCGTGTCCATTGTCGAAACGAAGTTCGGAGTCGGATACCGTCGGCCCTTGGCGGACCAGTTTCATGAGCTGTCAAGCGAGCTTGACGTCCTGGAGATCCTTGTCGAACAATTCCTTCCATTAACCAATGATCGCATCGGAGAACTGGAAGCCCTTCGAGAGTCCTTCGAACTAATACCACATGGGGTCAGTATGTCTCTGGGGTCATCAGACCCTCGCGAGATGCCTATGTTTGGCGATCTCAAGCGGTTACTAGACCTTATCGAGCCGCCGTACTTCAGCGAACATGTGGCAATCTCTCGCGCCGGAGGATTCGATATCTGGCACCTCTCACCCGTTTGGCGCACTCAAGGCGGCCTGGATGTCATCGCCAACAATGCTGACATCGCGAGGGAGGAACTCGGATTGCCTCTGGTTCTCGAGACGATCACTGAAATGGTACGCCTCCCAGGGGCAACGTACGGTTGGGGGGAATTCCTCGCTGAGCTTCATCGACGGACTGGAGCAACTCTCCTGGTCGACGTAACGAACGTGTGGCTGAATGCGACAAACGGAATAGCTGGTGACTTGGATGACCTCTTCGGCGACATTGCAGGCGTCCCATGGACTCAATTCCACGTGGCCGGCTATTCGGTCGGGCATGACAGTTTCCTTATTGATTCACATGATGCTCCGATTCAGGAGGAGATCTTCTCCGTTTACGAGGACGCCTTGAATGTCCAGCGGCCGAGCATCATCATCCTGGAACGTGACGCCAAGTTTGAGATGCTCGCCGATCTAGTTGTCGAAGTCGGCCGCCTCAAGTCGATCTCAAGAGACCTCCCCAGTTAGGGCAACTGGCACCTGAGCATGGACTCGACTGCGCTATGCATCATCGGCAAGTTCCCTCCCCTGATAGGCGGGACAAGCGCCCAAGCTCTATGGCTCACACATCGCCTAGCAGAAGCCGGCAATGATGTGCACGTCGTGGGGACGGGTCGTGTTCCATCAGCAAGTCAGCTCCAGTTCCATCGGCCGAACGAGTGGCTTTACGCGTCTGATCAATTTCCCTCTCTGAGTCGGGTCAAGGTCCATGATCTCGAGTCATCGTCAGGTTCCTACTCGATCCCAACGACCAACGCTTTGGTCACTCGACTCTCGGGCGAGGCAGTCCGAGTCATCAATGAAGGGCACTGTCGAGCGGTCATCGGCATCTACCTGGAACCGTTTGGGGTCGCTGCCCAGGTTGCGGCCACCGCAACCGGGGTCCCCCTTTATCTGATGCACGCCGGAAGCGACATCACCCGCCTTTCTACTTCGATTGCGAGGCGCTCCGTTTACGGGGCCGCACTGGCGCAGGCGGATCGCATACTTACTAGTCCGACGGCGGCCCAAACCGTCTTGGAGTTAGGAGCCGACCCAGCAAGCATGATTGTGGGGCGGCCCTTGTTCGCGCCTCGCTCCCTGTTCAAGGCGACAATGCCTTTGGACTTACGTGACCTCGCGACCGACCTGGATGGCTCGTCCGACTATCGGTATATCGGGCCAACGGCCACCTCGTCTCCGGTGGTTCTCGTCTACGGAAAGCTTGGGGAGTTCAAGGGCACCACTGAGCTCATTGCGGCCGCTGAGCGCCTTCAGAACCAAGGCCTTGACTTCTGCCTCTTGTTCGTGACCGGCCAGAGCGGGCCGTGGTTTGAAGGGTTGCTTCGTGACGTTGAGAACAGGAATCTCACCGAACGGTTCATCGCTGTTCCCTACCTCCCACCTTGGAGAGTCCCGGAGATACTGGCGCGCGCCTCGGTTGTTGCCTTTCTCGAGAACAGGTTTCCCATCACGATTCATCGACCCCAGATCCCCCGTGAAGCCATGAGTGCCGGAAAATGCGTGATCCTCACCAAGGATGTCGCCGAATACCAGCGAACCACCGAACCTCTGATCGATAGAGAGAATGTGCTTCTAGTAAGCGACCCGCGCGAGATCGATCAACTCGCAGAAGCTCTCGTCGCAGCATTGGATCCGGACATTGGCGGAGCCATCGCCGAGAAGAGTCGGAGCGTGTACTCACTGCCAAGCGATGACACTGGCAAGCGCTGGATCGACCGCCTGATAGGGGCTGTGCACGTTGACTATCAAGAGAAGGAGACCCGAAGAATGGCCATCGACGGCTTCAATAGAGCATTGGTTCGCCTTTATTCCGACAGGGAGTATCGATTAACGATGCGCAGGAATGGTGAGATTCCCGAGGTTGCGCGTGAGCAACTCACGCAACACGAAGGTCGTTCGCTGATCGAGCTATCGATGGATGAGGAGGCACTTGAGCGATACTGTCGAAGCATCCTCACAAAAAAGTACCACTTTCTGAGTCGTCCTTTCGAAGTGTTATTCGCCCAGTACAGTGAACTTGGAGACTCCAGCCGGTCACGTTTTCTTGAGCAATGGGTCCTCGATGATGCCGGGCTTCCGTCCGATTTTGGTCGGTTCAAGGCACTTGTGCTTTCGTGCCTGGATTCAAACGGTCCAGACGGAGAGCAGGCCGGTCTGATCCGAGACCAGGTTCTCCTCGTTGGGACCCGATCCGAGGTCCTCTACTCCGAACCCACACCTGACTCGGACGCGGCGGATTTCGCTCCTGCTGGACTTCTCGGTCTCACAGCCCCCCACCGATTTCTTCGTCTCTCTCGACATCCTCATCTCACGAGTGTCAGACCGTGGTACGTGCTCATCGAGAGGGACGCAAGGTCGTTCCGGACCAACATCTTGGAGCTCACACTCTCAACGGCAGCTCTCTTTGAAGCACTCACACAGGGACCGATTCCTGTGGCCGAGGCGATCGACCTGATGATCGACGTATCAAACGCACCCGAAGACGAAGTCCGCTCAGCGGCCGAGCGAGCGATTCTTGACTACCACGACCGCGGCCTCGTTACATCTCGGCCGCGTACCTAAGTTGTAATCCTCACCACCACCGTTGCTGGTGCACCTCCCCGACCGAAAAGGTCAGCGTCGAGCCCGGCCTTACGACCCTGGATGGTTCCCCGCTCCCTCCTCCTCGACCCATCGACAAGGGACCGCAGTGACGCCGAGACAGGGGCCCTTTGCTCTCGGGCGATGACTGGCTGAGGGGTGTCTTCGGCCTCAAGGACTACGGGACCGGCGACCGTTGCCGTCCCGAATTCGAACCTGAACGCCGTCCATGGATGACACCGGTTTGGCAGAGATTCAGTGGACGGGTTTGCGGCCTGATGATGGGCTCTCCACTTGCGAACCGTCCCGTTTCTAAGACGGCAGCGGTATAGAAACGAGCTGAGCAATCACCCGAGTTGCAGAGTGCTGCAACCTCCCGAAGTGGGATCTCGAGTAGACATCCCGGGTGAGTTCGACACTTCCGTCTGGACGGGTAGTGCTCGCGAGTGATCGCCGGGCGATGTCGAGGCGGTAGCTGAGGTCGCGCAACACAACGCATAGGCTAGGCGAACAGGTGTTCGGTCGCTGCTCTCCCTGCTGGATCTCGCGGTATCTCCGCAAGGCTGTAAGACGGGATTCACCCACCTCGGCCCAAGGCGGGATCGAACCGGAGTCGCATCCCCTGGTTGATCTGGGCGAACGAGGTCATGACATCCGGCTCGAGCGGATTCGGGAGGACTAGGAGCCGTCGCTCTTCTGGGACGAAGGTCGACCTGATGAAGATGATCCGATACCTACCTTTCCTGGCTGCACGTGCTGCTCGGAGTTCGGACTCACCGATATCGAACTCGTACTCGTCCGTGGTGGTGGCCTTGACCTCGAAGTAGAGAGTCTCGTTCTTGCGAGCAATTCGGAAGTCGTAGCCGAGGCTGTCATCGCCAGCATGACCCCCGAGCAGGAACGTGCGGTTGGCAGACACCCACGAGTCTGGTGTGGTTTCCTTGTACGCCGCCTGCAGCCACTTGTATGCGAGAACCTCCCCAGCGAGACCGATGGCCGAGGTCTGTTCTTGGGTTGGCTTCGGTCCACCGTATGACCTCGGTGTGGTACCAGAGCCGGTTCTCGGTCCGCGCGAGCGGCGTTCGGGTGGGCTGACGGCTATGAGTCTCGTGGGCGTCGATCGCGTTTGCGGGAAGTCGTCGTCGACAGACGCAGCGACGGCGTCGATTAACTCTCGTAGACCCTCGGTATTGGCAGTGTCAAAGGTCTGTTCTCCGAATTTCAGCTCAGTACGTCGTCGTCGTCGCTTGTCGTCCGCTGTCGACCTCGACGAGCTCGCAGCGTCGAGATCAGCGACCGAGAGTCCGAGTTCGGATGGGTCGAGTGTCATGCCCATACCGGTAGGCCAGAGATCGAGCGTGTCCAGCCACTCGATGAGCTGTTGTTCTTCGAGGTCCACGAAGTCGAGACATCCAGACGTCTCAAGTGTGTCGCGCACCGGTTGAATCTCGGACCAGACGTCGCCTGCGTCTAATGCCCGTTTAGTGGACCAGGCCCTGATGAGATGAGCGATCTGCGGCAGACAACGGTCCAGCAGAGACCGGTTCGCCTCTCGGACGTCGTCAATCGATTTCAGCGTCTTGGCCGTCGGTGGCGGAGGTTCGCCCTTGGTGGCGAGCCACCCGTCCAACAGCTCCCGCATCATCGCATTGGTGGGGACCTCATAGTCGTGCAACCAATTGGGATCGGGCGCGATGTCTCGAAAGTCCCTCGCCGTCACGTAGTCCACGAGACTCGAGAGGGCGTCGAACCGCTTCAGGAAGCGTTTGCGGAGCGCACTCAGCACGCCCACTCGGTGTTCGTTGAGGTAACTGTCCAGAGCTGTTCGGTGAAGCTCCGCGAAGTAGAGCGGCGGGCGACCGAGCTCTGACAGCATGGTGTTGAGTTGACCAAGCTCCGTCTCCAAGACTCGCCTGATCCCATCCACCGACTCAGCGCGTGCTGCGCTTTCAAAGAGGACAGCCGCCTGGTCGTCACCGATCAGGTCCGCGAGCAGCACATGAAGTTCATTGAGATCTCCGACTGTCTCGCTGTCGATCCGGCGAGCTACCTCGATGCCGGCCAGTACGCCGACAAAGGGGGCCAAGAGCAATCGGAGATGGTCAGTAGAGGTCCGCAGATTGTGGAGGACATCCGTCACGGCTTCGACACTGCATCGCAGGACTTTGGCGATCTCTGCGTCAGACGGTTCGCGCCAGTCGCCGACCGAGCGCTCGAATGCGAGGGCTGCGGCACGGATCTCGGAAGCCGCTTGCGCTTGGCCAATGAGTTCTGCGAGGTCATCGGCGAGCATCTCGAGAGCGCGCCAGGAGGGCACCACGACCTCGGTTCCGTTGAGAACAAGGAGTGGATTGTCCGGGTCGTCAATGTGTACGCATTCGGCAAGTCGCCCGGCAGCCGGGAGAGTTCGGTCATCAACGGTGAGGTCAATTGCTGAGCCTATGGCCAACCTCATGCGGCGCAGCGTCGCCTCGGCGTCGTGCAGAACCTTGTTCGTGACTCGAACGAATCGGGTCGAGCGAAGATCGACGATGGCTAGCACGGTACGAACCAGCCAGAAGCCGAATACGTCCAGGAGTGCTTCGCCGTTCTCGGCCGAAGGGGTCAATTCTCGGCCGTCGAGAACGATCTTCGCCTCGACCGTCGAGGTGCGTTGAACCCGGATGCCTTCGTTCCCGGCGAGTGCATCGGCGATCCGTTCTCCATCCGCTGGATCAGCGACGAGGAGCGGGAAACTGCCCGCTTCCAGCACCTGAGCCACGAGACCAGGAGGCACATCGTGCACGAACAACCCCGGGGTTTTGGAATCAGAAGGTTCAAGTATCCCGAGAGCAGAGCCCCGGGAAGTGACCAGCCTGAGATCCGGTGAGACGGTCAGGGGTGATAGCCCAACCAACTCAGACCATGCTCGGCTAGCGGCCCTTCGGACCGATGGCAGCTCGGCTTCGGCCACCTCACCCGACGCCACGAGGCGGGCGAGCTCGGCCAGTCGCGGCCCTGCGGAGGCAGGGCTGTTCCAGGTCTTGAGGCCGGCTTTCTCAAGACGCTCCTGCGCTGGTTTCGAGGCCGTGAGCCTGCGTCTGTGGTCGATTGGCGCGAGCCGTGCGAACCGGGGTGCGGTTTCGCTGGCTGTCTCATCAAACGTCCACCCTTCCTGGAGCGGCACGAAGTAGTGGTCATCGCGGCGACCAGCGTCCGACATGGGGAACCAATCGGCTTTCTCCACGAAGGTCCTCGCTGGCGATGGCCACGCCTGAGGATCGGGCTTGTGCCTGTGCTGTGGTGATCGTCGACGGAAGTCGTAGGTCCACGCCTCTTCGGGCCAGTCGGCGATGCTATCGAGAATCGTTGCCGCTAGCCGATCCTTGGTGTTCGTTTCGAACGACTCGAAGGCTTCCTGGCCCGGGACCATCCAAAGTTCTTGGTCTCCGGTGTAGGGCGTGTAGGGGCCAGCCAGGATCGGGTGCCAGGTTTCGTTGGTGTGCTGTGCCCAGTATTGATAGTCGGCAAGACCGAATCGATTCGCGATGGCGGACGGTGTGAAGCTGTTGCCATTCATCCTGATGGTTGTTCTTGAGTGAAGGGCCACCGGGAAGAGGCCGTCTCGGACGCCACAGCGGGCGAGGAACTCCCGAAACGCATCGACGTCGGTCAGCTTGAAGGGCCAGTCCGCGGGCGCTCGGATGGCACCTTCGCCAAATCTTTGGATCGACTCAGATGCGCCCGCAGAGTCCTCCACCAAGGCTGCGACCGCCGAAGCGCGGGGCGTCTCCCACTCAGGCGAAAACACGGCTTGCTTCGCGGGCACCCAGCCGTCGGCGGTGGGAACGCGAAGTCCGAGACGGGGCAGATCAGCTATGTTCGAACGAGAGGCATGCTCCTGCGCGTAGACCCAGGACAAGGCCTGGCGGTGCGTGGTGTCTGAGACTTTGCCGGCGAGGAGGCGCTCGAGGTGACTGAGTACCGTCATCAGTTCGAAAGGCTCTACGAGGTCACCCTTCTTGAAGAGTTCGCCCACGGCGGTGCGTTTGTAGGAGCTGCCGACACGGGTCCGAGTCTTGATGTCGTGGTGCAGGAACGCGATTGCGCGCTGCAGATTCTTCGGAACTGTCGCGAACTCGGAACCCTCGCCGGCATCGCTTTTCTTCGCCGCCGCCGGGCTGGGCGGTATGAACACGGTCGGCTCCGACGAATTTGCCCCCACGGCATCCCATGGACCTGATCGTCGGAGCTTCTTCTTATCATCTAGGAGGATGAACCGTCCTTGAAGTGCATTCGGTTGGCGGGACTCGAATACCGATGCGACGTCGCTGAGGAAGCGGTTCCATTTACTGACCGATGCGCTCTGCAGGCCCTTTGCGACCTTCTCGATCCAATCTGCTACCTCGTGGTCTTCTGGGTCGAGGTCGTACGACAGGGTGTGTTCGCAAACGGCCTTCAGTCGCAGGACACGGTCAAGTCCGATCGACTGGTCCAAGAGATGCGTGTGCGCCTCGATGGCCTGCGCGGTTAGAACGTTGAGACCGTCCGAATTCCAAACGCGCACGGAGTCGAGACCAGCCCATCCGCCGCCGTTTGGCCCGCGAGCCGGTACTAGAGGCGAACTCTCGAGATCGAGCTCTGCCTTCTTCAGAGCGCCTTCCAGGTGGGTGATGTGGTCGGAGTTCCAGCAGAGCAAATCAACGACTGCGGCCCGTCTGGTTTGGAGATCCAGGTCGAGGTCGTCTCCGGTAATGAGCCTTTGGATCGTGTCGACAGCTAGCTCCGCCGCCGTCTCGATCAGGAATGCGTTGAACACGGAGTCCTCGTTGAGATCGAGACGCGCCATCTTTGTGTGGAATGGTGCGTGCAGATGCGCGTAGACGGGTGCAGGAACTCGCATTGGCAGGTAGGTGTAAGTCGAAGGCCAGCCAGCATCGTGCGAGTCCAATCCAGTAGGTACCGCCAGAGACACCTCGACGTCGCTGTCCCATGCCGCCCATGAACGGTCGAGTTCGCCGAGACCTATGGCCTCGCGGACAACGCTCCGCACGTCTGAACCAGTTAGCACCCGGCTGGCGGTGAGGAACCGCGTGCCCACCGTCTCGACCCATCGGAGAATGGGTCCACCCTCCGCGCCGCGAACCTCCTCCACGAGTCGGTCGACCTGAGCCATCTCCTGATGGCCATCACTGTCAACGAGTTCGACGCTGATTGACCGAAGACGATCGAGGAAGAGTGCGACAGGCGGCGTCGGTTCGAGTAGGCGATGTACCTGAGTTCGGGCGAGTTCGACCGCTCGTTCTGTGGTGAGAGGAAGGCGCACAACCGTCACCATCCCGATGGCTCGCAACATGCGGAGGTGGAGGTCGGTGGGCGAGGCGATGACCGGAAGCAGGTAACGGGAGAAGTCACGCTTGATGATCTCGTACTGAGACTCGTCTTCGACCATGTCGTGGATCTGAAGGTCGGTGGCGAAGCCGAAGCAGAAGCCATCAAAGTCTGGGCCGCTCAGGTGGTCAGGGTTACACGAGTAGATCTCGGGCGAGTCGCATACCTGGAGAACACTGCGGAAGCCAACTCCCTTGTTTCCGATACCTTCCCCCGGAGGCTTGCTGCTTTGCGCAACGTTCGTCAATGCGTCAAAGTCCCTCTCCCTGAACGAATTGCCCGTGTTTGCGACGTAGAGGACAGGTTGATTGTCAGCGGACTCGTCCAACCGCACATGGACTCGTCCGTCAGAGGTACCAGGAGGATGCGCGTCGTATGCGTTCTGGATCAGTTCAACCAGGAATCTGTCTTCGTACTCCTGGGTGAGCTGACTGGTGAGTGCGGTAAGGCTCTTCGTCGGGTTATAGCGAGCCTTTCGGTTGAAATGATCGCGGATCCGATTCGGTGACTCATTGGCGACCAAGTCTCGAGGCTTCATGGCCATCCCCGGTCCATTCGTTGGTTGGATATGGGCACCTCGGCAGGCGACTCCTCTAGGGCCGAGGTGGTTCTGCTCGGCCCGAGACACCGCATCACCAGGTCCCGCCGCCAGTTGACACGAGACGCGGAACTGTAGGGTGAGCCCGCGAGATGGCTGCTCGCATCGACGGAGTGAACGAGGCGATCCTGGCTTGCCGTTCGCTTGTAGACATCACCCACTCGCGCTCCTTGTCATCGGGGTTGCCGTTGCACCGTACGTCGAACCACCGACAGATTCCCACGTCGTCACCGGAGCCGACGGAGGCCGTTCCAAGACTCTCGTTACTGGCATCGGTCGGTGGTTCGATCTCCCTGAGCTGTGGTTCTCAGGCGGCTGCGTTCGGTCAGCGAGGGCGGATGACCTCGACGTGCGGGTTTCCATTGTTAAGTGGCATGAGGGGCTGCATGGCTCTGGATTCGGATAAGTGTACGAGGGTTGGTGAGAGAAAGGGGCCAGGGTGGACACGTGGCACGTGCCATTGTTGGCAAGGGACGTTTCGACGACGACTTACCAGTTCGGTTTGGTGACGCCGGTCTGCGAGAGGGGACCGTCGCCTCGGGACTCGGACGCGTGATCGTCATCAGACTGGGTTGGAGTTGCACGAATGACTCGCCGCATAGTCGGCCTACGTTTCACCGAAGAGGCGTATCGCCAACAACTTGATCGCATCCGCCTGCTGTTGGGGGAGTACGTGCGCATACTGCTGCAAGGTGAACGCCACGCTTCGATGCCCAAGACGCATTGAGACGACATGGGCTGGGACACCGGCTAGGAGAAGCAGAGTTGCGTGGGTATGCCTCATGTCGTGGAACCTGACAGGCGGTACCCCGGCCCGGGCCACGAGTCGATCGAAGTGCTGAGACACAACGTCGACGTCGTGGCGTCTTCCATCCTTGCGGGTGAAGATGAACCCGTTGTCTTGCCACTCGCCGTCGTAGGCCATCTGCTCCTCGAGCTGCGCCGTTCGCCATTTCTTGAGGACTGTGACGGTCTCAGTGTCGAGGTCGATGGTACGGCGGCTCCGCTCGGTCTTTGGTGGCGCCAGGACCAACCCCTTTTCACCCCGCCTCCACTGGCGGTTGACGGTGACCGTCGAGGACTTGAAGTCGACGTCGTCCCACCGCAGCCCCAGGATCTCGCCCCGACGCATCCCGGACATGGCTGTCATCTGCCATAAGGGGAAGAGGCGATCCTCGGCGCTGGCGTGGAAGAAGCTGCGCAGCTGGTCCTCATCCCAGGTGAGCATTTCCCGACCTGCTTTCGGCGCCTTGCGAGCCCTCGTCGCTGGGTTGCGGGCGATCAACCCGTCAGCGACCGCGTCTTCGAGGGCTCTGTGGAGCGTGAGATGGATGTTGTGGACTGTCTTGGGTGATGGCCGGCGCCCTCCCCGAGACGAGTTCCCCTCCTGAACCCACGCATAAAGAGCCTTCACGTGGTTGCGGTCGAGAGCCTGAAGTGGCACCTCCTCAATCCTGCGTGTGATGTGCCGTCTGACGTGAATCTCGTAGTCACGCCATCCGGTAGCACTGAGATCGTCACCTACGCGGCTTCGAGTAGCTGCCAGCCACTCGGCCAGGTACTCACCGACCGTCAGCCTCGTGGGCTCCACGAGGCTCCCTTTGGCGTCGGCCTCCTGCACCTCGCGCATCGCTGCGACGGCTTGCTTCTTCGTGGAGAACCCGGAACGAGTGACTCTCTTCCGACGCTTCGCACCAGGAAGTGCAACGTCGAACACAAAGCCCCAGCCCACCTCACCTCCACACACCGAACCGGCCTGATCGACGTAGCCGCAGGTCTTCAATGGAGATGGGACCCGCTGTCCGCATGTGTGGCACCGTCGAAAGAGCCCTCCCTCTCTTCTGCTCATGCGACCTCCTGGTTACGTGGTGTTCGGTAGTGGGTCAGGTAATACACTAACACTGTCTTTCAGACACCAGTATTACAACATTGATCATTGCAAGGCGGGTGGTACTGTGGATAACATCGACCTACCTGAGCTGGTGAGCTGTGTCTGATCTGCCCGAGTTTCTGACAGTCGAGGAGGCCGCTGCGCTCCTTCGGATAGGCCGTACATCGGCGTACGCCTTAGCCCGCGAGTGGCGCGAGACAGCTGGGCGCAGCGGGCTCCCGGTGGTCGAGTTGGGTCGCCAACTGCGCGTCCCCAGGGCCGCACTCGAGGAACTACATGCCACCAAGACGGTGTCATCCCGGGAGCCCGAACTCACCCAGACCGTTGAACCCGGCGAGGGAGATCAAGGCCGCAGCCGCCGGCGGCGTTGGGGGTCCTGACCGAGCCTGTAGCTCATCGCCGCACTAAGCCGCACACAGTTGCACGCGTGCCCAGCTTGCTCCGGACCCGAGCGAGTCTTGTGGCGGCCTTTCATCCTTGTGCTCGGCGCACCGGACCCCCTTGACCGCAAGCCAGGGTCCGTCCGACTCCGACTAACCGCTCGGCTTTCGCCTGGGGGCCTCTCGACCAGCCGCAAGACCTACCACGCCGCCCGCTCCGCGCAAGGGGGCGAGCGGCTGCGGGACTCCGCTTCGCTCCTTGTCCTCGCCGTCGGCCCTGCGGGCCGACCCCCTTGCACTCCGCTCCAGCGGCGTGGTGGACGGCACTTGCGGCCGAGAGGCCCCCACCAAGCGAGAGAAAGGAGCGGTGGTCATGGATCTCAACCTCATAGTCCTCTGCGGGAGGCTGGCGACCCCCGGGGAGCTGAGACAGTTCGAGTCGGGTACCCGGTTGCTGCGTCTCCTGATCAGTGTCCGCACCGAGTCACCTGCCCGGCGGGTCGACGTGGTGCCGGTCACGTTATGGGACCCGGACGAGGGCCTGGTCGAGCAGGTCTCGGAGTCGGGTGTCCGGGTCTGGACGGTCGGAGCGGTGCAACGTCGGTTCTGGGAGAGCCCGGATGGTCGACGGAGCCGCCTGGAGGTAGTGGCCAGTCAGGTCACCGTCAACGAGCCGGACTCGGAGGAGGTGGGGACGTGACTCTTCTCACCCCGCAGCTTCGAATCGGGATCGCACCGTGTGGCTGCATCCACGAGCTGGGTCGGCGGTACCGGGTGATCGAGATGTGGCGGTGCCCGTTGCACGACGCCAGGTACCAGCGGGTCCAGGCGGTTTGGCCGCTTCGGCGCTGCGAGTCGTGTCGGCATCGGCGGGCCCGTTATCGGATGACCTTCTCCGACGGCGTGTCGTTCCTGTTCTGTTTCGGGTGCGAGCCGGTGAGGTGGCGATGAGCGTCACAGCGAACCAGCTTCACCGACAGCTCATCGACCAGGTCGCCCGACTGCGAACCTCGGAGGAGTGGCTGCAGGCGATGGTGACCGCAGCCCGCTTCCACGACTACTCGCTGGGCAACTGGCTTCTCCTCTGGTCCCAAGCCGAGGAGAGAGGCACCACGGTCACAAGACCAGCCGGGTACCGGACCTGGCAACACCTCGATCGCCATGTGCGAAGGGGAGAGACCGGCTACCGGATCCTCGCTCCGGTTACCCGTCGTGTCAAAGACGATCGAGCCGACACGGAGGAGAAAGAGCGGGTGCTGGTCGGCTTCCGGGTGGTGACCGTCTTCGACCTCTCCCAGACCGACGGCGAGCGGCTACCGGACGTCGGTCCTCGACTCCTCACCGGCGACGGAGACACCGCCGTGCTCGAGACCGGGATCTCGATGATCGAAGACGCCGGATACCAGTTCAGTCTGGCGCCGCTCCGAGGCCCCAACGGTGTTACCCGACCAGCGAGTCGGCAGGTGATAGTCGAGGCCGACCTCGACGGGGCCCAGTTGACCAAGACCACCATCCACGAGCTGGCCCACGTCCTGATGCACGCAGGCGACGGGCACATCGACTGTCGGGGACGGGTGGAGGTGGAGGCGGAGTCGGTGGCCTACGTGGTCTGCGCGGCTGCCGGTCTCGACAGCTCCGACTACTCGGTCGCCTATGTCGCCCGCTGGGCTGACACCACAGACGACCCGAACCGGATCCTGCTCACCACGGGGGAGCGGATCGTCACCTTCTCACGACAGATCCTCGACCGTTGGCAGCGTTCAGAGCCGTTAGCCGACAGAACCAATCGGATCGAGCTACCTCCTTCCATTATGTCGCTAGGTAGTGATATGATGATGGTGTCTGATCGTGAGCCGAGCGGAACCGATCGGAAGGAGCGGAGATGAATGCGACCATCGTCGGCAACCTGTGCGGTGACCCCGAGCTCCGCGAGACACCGGGCGGGGTAGCGGTGGCCGACCTGCGCATCGCCGAGAACCGCAACTACCAGGATTCGTCCGGCCAGTGCCTACAGAGCACCAGCTACTACTCGGTAGTGGTCTGGCGGAAGCTGGCCGAGCATGCCGCCGCGTCTCTGCACCAAGGGGACCGGGTGGTGGCCGTTGGTCGGATGCGTCAGGACGAATGGATTACAGACACGGGAGAGAAGCGCCGCCGCTACGTGGTCGACGCCGACGAGCTGGCCGCCTCGATCCGCTTCGCCACGGCTGAGATCCACCGGTCTGAGCAATGAGCCACGTCGACCGGATCGACCTGCGCCGCAGGGTCGACCTGGCCGGTCTCCTCGACAGTCTCACCGCTTCGTCCGACCGCCACCAGCGGCGCCGGTGGCGTTGCCTGGATCCAGACCACGAGGATCGCCATCCGTCGGTGAGCATGCGAGTGGTCGACGGGATCGGCCGCTGGAGGTGCTGGTCCTGTGGTCGAGGCGGTACCGCCATCGACGCCCTGGTCGCGGCCCATGGTGTGACCGTCGGCGTGGCCATCGTCCAACTCGCCGCGGTGGCCCACCTCGATCCCCTCCCCCACGACACGATCGTCAACGAGCCCGTTCCACTGCATCCTTCGGTAGAGGACTACGTCGACGCCTGCCAGCGCATCCTGAGGACCCGGACCGGCCTGCAGGTCCTCGAATGGCTCATCGAAGAACGGCGGCTCGATCCCGCAGTCCTGAACGCCAACAGGGTGGGCGCCGACCCGGGACCGAACCTGCTCCGCAGACGGTTCGGGCTCCCACGGTCAGGAGTGGCCGCCGTGCTTCCGGCCCTGGACCCGACCGGCGGTCTCAGCTACGTCCAGGCCCGCTACCTCGACTCCGGGGCCGGGACAAAGTACGGGAATCCGACACGGCGGCTGGGAACCAACCCAGGTCTCGCCTGGCCTCACATCCCGTCCCTCCGCCAGCCTGATCTGCTCATCGTTTGTGAGGGTGTCCTCGACGCTCTGACAGCAGCCACCGCCGGTCTCCCCGCTGTCGCTGTTCTTGGTGCCGCCTACCCCAGCATGTGCATCGCCCAGACCATCGCCGACCACACGGGCCACCGCCAGATCCTGATCGGCTTCGACGGCGACGATCCCGGCCGAGTCGCCGCCGACCGTCTCCAACAACTCCTCGCTGCTCGAGGACTCGACGCTCGAATCCTCGACTTGCCGGACGGGACCGATCTCAACACCCTCGCACAAGCCACACCCGACTGGGATGACCATCTGCTCTGCTTTAAAGCGGTGTCGGCATGATCGGAGACTGCCCGAGCTGCGACACCCACGAGCCCCTGACCGACGTCGGGCTGTGTCGCCGGTGCCGTGATGAGCTCCGCTTCGTGGTCCGCCCCGCTGCCCACCGTGAGGTCTACCGGCGGCGGGTCGCCGCCGAAGCTGGACTCCGTGCCGACCTGGAGCGGCTCGGGGTGGTCATGATCTCCAGCCTTCCAGATGACAACACGTTGTGGATCTGCGACCTCTGCAACACCCAGATCCCGGTAGACGACGAGTACACGCTGATACCCCTCATCGGCGGCTATGCCCTTTGCACCACATGCGCGACCAGCCTCCCGTATTGGCCCGATGGCTGGACCCATCCCACTCCCCGAGCCTGCCGCTGCGGAGCCTGCCAGCGCCCCTTGCTCGCCGTCCTAGCCCGTCTCTGACCCCGGTCGCCGTCCATGACAGTCACCCGCCTCTCGCCCACCGACCGGTTTGACCGTACACAGTTGCAACCACAGGTTGCGGGGGGTTGAGAGCATGCAGTCGATCGGCAAGCTGGTGGCCTCCCAGGCGGAGTACTACACCCAACAACTCCGCCACTCGGTCGGTGAGGACGTTCCGGTCTTGCGGGGAGAGCGGAAGCCGTCCCAGGTGGACTACTACGCCTCCCACGAATCACCCTCTCGGTGGATGGGGGGCGGCATGGAACGACTCGGGTTGGAGTCCGGATCTGAGGTGGACTCGGAGGTATTCACCAAGCTGATGGGTCACCAGACTCCGGGGGGTGACTCCATGGTGCGTAGGTTTGCCAGCCACGGAAAGGTGGCTGCCTTCGACCACACCTTCTCGGCTCCTAAGTCGGTGTCGCTGCTGTATGCCTTCGGTGATGAGCGGGTCCGTGTTGAGGTCACGGCGGCTCACCAGGCGGCGGTAGCCGATGCTATGTCCTACATGGAGGAGCACTGTTCCCATTCGCGGCTGGCGACTAAGCACCGGGACGCGGAAGGCAGGTGGAAGGTGAACACCCGCACGGCGGAGTCGGAAGGTTACGTGGCCGCTGCCTTCGACCATTTCACCTCTCGGGCCAACGATCCCCAAGTCCACACCCACGTGGTGGTCATCAATCGGGTGTGGGCCGATGAAGGCTGGCGGGCGATAGACGCTAAGCGGGCCTATGCCCACGCCAAAGCGGGCGGCTCGGTGTACCAGGCGGTGCTGCGGGATGTGCTTACCCAGAGGTTGGGTGTGTCGTGGCAGCCGGTGGTCAACGGTGTCGCCGACATCGCCGGGTTCTCCCCTGAGTTGGTCCGTCATTTCTCCACTCGCCGTACTGAGATCGTCGAAGCGGTGAAGCGATATCTGGCCGAGGTGGGCGGGGAGGCGCACCGGCGTGTGTGGCAATCCT
The DNA here is from genome assembly GCA_035292605.1 of Acidimicrobiia bacterium. GTDB lineage: Bacteria > Actinomycetota > Acidimicrobiia > Spongiisociales > ZC4RG35 > JALYNX01. The sequence continues at coordinate 100,799 of DATDPT010000069.1, read as the reverse complement.
TCACCCTGGAGACCCGCCAGCCCAAGTCGCATCCGACAGGCGAGGCAGAGGTGACCCGGGAGATGAAGGACTACGGGATCACTTCCGACGTGGTGGCCCACTGGCAGAGACGAGCGATGGACGCCCCCGAGGATGTGGCAGCCGTGGTTAGGGCCGCGGTGGGGGAGACACGTCCCTCTCGCCGACCTGAAGAGGAGCAAGTGAAGGCGGCGGCCCGGAGTCTCGTGGAGTGGGTGTCGGACCGGCAGGCGGTGTTCACCGAACGGGATCTGGTCGCCCATGTTTCGTCAATCTTCCCCGACGGAGCAAACCAGGTCGAGCTGTTGGCCACTACCGGCGAGCTACTCCGAGCCGCGCAAGAGTCAGGGGACGTGCTCACCATCCTTCCTCACGCCGAGACCGGGCTCGTCCTCCCTGAAGGTGTTGTTCTATCGACCGAGGAGTTGGACATAGCAGTAGGACAGGGGCCTGGCTGGCTCCAGCAGGGCGGCACGGTGCGGTTCCGGGCGCTCCCTGGTGAAGCCCGATACACCACCCGCCTCCACCTCGAACGAGAACAGCGAGTGCTCGATTCGGTCAAAGTCAGCTCGCCGCTCGCACCCGACCGAGAAGCGCTAGAGCGGGCGATTCGCATTCGGGAACTGGTGGAGGGCCAGGCCGAAGCCGTGCGACATCTCGGAGAGCTCGACGGTCGAGTAGTGGCAGTTGTCGGACCTGGCGGGTCGGGCAAGACCTACTCAATCGGCGCCTACGCCGACGCTGTCGCGGCCGCAGGGTGCCCTGTCATCGGAGTAGCGACGTCGGCGGCGGCTGCCCGCCAGCTGGGCGAAGATCTGGGCGAGCGATGGACCGGAACCATCGCCATGCTCCGGCATCAACTCGACGCATCCCCCGATCCGCTCCGCCCAGGGACGCTGGTCGTGGTGGACGAGGCCTCCATGGTCTCCACTGCTGACCTCGCATGGCTGGTCGAAAACGTCGAGGCTTGTCACGGGAAACTCGTGCTGGTCGGCGACCCGAAGCAGCTTCCCTCAGTCGATTCGGGAGGAGTGTTCCACCGGATCGTCGCCTCAGGTGAGCAGGTTGTCGATGAGCTGGTGCGGGTCAACCAGCGACAGCACCTCGACTTCGACCGCCACGCCCTCGATCGGTTTCGCGCTGGAGAGATCGAACAAGCCGTCCACGAATATGCCGAGGCTGGGCGGCTCCACCTCGGTCGCGATGAGTACGCGACCAAGGCAGCGATGGTCGACGCCTGGTGGACCGACGTTCAGAATCATGGGCTCGACGGCGTGCGGATGCTCGCCTCTCGTCGCGACGAGGTCCAGATGCTCAACCAACTGGCCCGGGTCCGCATGCGGGACGCTGCCGAGATAACTGGTCCCTCAATCGTCAATCGTTGGAGGATTGAGTTCCAGGCCGGTGACCGAATAGTGGTGCGCGACAACTGGTATGCACACGCCGACCTACGCAATGGCCAGACTGGCACCGTGCTCAGCGTGCACCCCGACCCGGGCAGCGTCAGCTTCCGTAGAGACCTCGACGGCGAAGTGATCGAACTGCCAAAGCGTTACCTCGACAGGAACGTCGACCATGCCTACGCCCAGACCATCCATACCTCCCAAGGACAGACCTTTCAGAGCACGCATGTCTATGCGGACACAGGAGTGAGAGCGGAGCACGGCTACACCGCCCTCTCCAGGGCCAGAGGAGAGACCCATCTGTGGATCAACGACGCGCCCGGCCCTCTCGGCGAATGCACCTACATCCACGGCGATCCGCTCGCGGAGGACCGTGTTGCCTCCCTCGCCCGTCAGCTCTCGCAGTCGGTAATCGAACCTCTTGCCCATGATCAGGGCCTCCCGGTGACGACTGCCACCGATCAACAGCTCATCGAATGGCGTGACGAGCTTGAGGGCATCATCAGACGGAGTCCGATCGGGACCGATGTCACCGACGAGCTGACCGCGGTGGAAGCTGCTATCGACGAAGCCAACGAGATCGCTGAACGACTTCGCACGTCCGGTGCCCGCGCCCAGGTCCGAGCGCTAGTCGGAAGACGTGACGACCTAGACCGACACGTGGTCACCCGAGAAGCATGGCTGGAGCAGAACGCTGGTGTTCTCCACAGGTACGCGGTTGTCGCAGATGAAATGCAGCACCGTATCAACGCACGCGTCGCCGCCTACGAGATCCACCCTCCTGAGGAAGTCATTGAAGCCATTGGCCCTCCGCCGACCATGGACGTCTTGCGCCGTCAACAGTGGTCGTCAGCGGTCGCCCGATACGCAGAAGCTCGCATCAAGCTGGGACCGGCAGCCGATGTTGGCGACCCCGCCTTTGTGGCCTCCGCCCAGTGGCGTGACGCCGTCAGCGCCTACGATCTAACGAATGTCAGTGGGATCGACCTTAGGGGTCCAGTGCTGCACGGAGCAATGTTGCATCGCTGAACCGGGGTGGGCCTCTCTGTTCACTTGGGAGAACGGCTGAGCATGCTGGACGAGCGTTCTTGGGCGCGGCAGCGCATCCGACGTCGGTGGTTGCGTCCACGCCTCCAAATAGGTGGCCCATAGTGTCTTGGTGATCGCAACTGAAGCGCGTTCCGGGCTCCCCGAAAGAGCGGGGAGCCCGGCTCTGAGGACTTTCTCTACGGAATCAAGAGGCCGGCCTGCGGGCGGCCCTGACGGGCCGTCCTCGGCCCCAGCGATTTGCGGTCGACGTCGCGCATCGAAACGCCCCGCAAGGAACTCGCCTGTTTACGGCTCTCATACGATCCCTCAGCACCTTCCTGCGAATGTCGAGACGGTTGCCCGTGCGCTACGGGCAAAGTCGCGCCGAGGGGGTAATCCGAAGGCCTCGGGCGTGGTCGCCGTTGCCACCCGAATTGGCAGAAACACACTTGGTGATTGCGCTCTTGGCGATATCAACCTTGGCGGTAAGGCTTAGTGCCTCCATGGCACAGGAAAAGCCCATCAAGTTCCACCCCGCCGACGACGCTCAAGTCGCAGCGGAGATCGGTCGACGGGTCCGGGCCCGCCGTGAGGCAATAGGTATCTCACAGGAGCGACTGGCCCACATGACCGGATTGCATTATTCAACTGTCAGCCACATCGAGCGTGGCAATCGAAGCCTCAGGGTTATCTCCATCCTTCGGCTTGCGGAAGGACTCGAGTGCGATCCGGGTGACCTCGTTGGCGGCATCGGTGCGCCCCCGAGAGGGCAGAGGTAGTCGATCATGGCCACGGCAATGGATAAATCAGATCACCGCATAACGATTAGAACCGGACACGCGGTGGCGCTCTGCCGAGTCCATTCACGCCCCCCATCTCGCCAACACCCACGACGGCAGCGCTCCGGCCGACTGGCTTTGCTGCGCCGCACCCACTCCACAGCGGGGAGACTCCGATGAGGGTTAGCGCTGCGGCGATGAATGCCGCACTCAGAGACTTCAAAGGCCTGCAGTACAGCAGGGCCAAGGTATCCATGTTCGAGTCGTTCCTAACGGCCAAGTGGATGGAGGCAAACGGGCGTTATCCCGACCCAGCGATCGCGGACACCAACGACGCTGTGTCGGCACTGTTCGATGTCGTACCCGAGGAGAGGATCGGACGGCTGTACCCATTCCGATACGACTGGCTGGGCGCTGAGGACTCAGGTCGCAAGACAGTCTGGAACAACACAACGCGCGGGTCGAAGTTGGCGACGAGCATCTTCAACGGCGAAGATATCCGCCAAGGGCTGAAGCCGAACGCGTCTGCGATCGTCGCGGAAGCCTTGGCCGATGATCGGCTCCCATCGAAACAGGCATTGGCTGCGTTGTTGCTCCGGAACATGGATTTCGAAGACAATGACGACTGGGCCAAGGCCGAGGCTCAGCTGCTCACGTCTCTTGCGATCACTCAGGCTGCCCTAGACACCGTGACCGACAGCCGACCGCTCGGCGTGCAGCTGCTCGGCGAACCGGAGTGGGCACCCGATGAGATCCCCGATCCGCTAGGCCCTCCAGCGGCCGTGACGGTCACCGCGCCGCCGGCCACTCCTCCTACCGGCGGAATGCTTCCTGAGGACGTCACAATCGTCGTGGATGCCCGAACCGAGAGAATGCTGCGCAGATCCGTCGAGCGATATCCGTGCATCCTGCTTGTCGGCCCGCCAGGAACGGGAAAAGGCACACTTGTTCGCTGGATGGTGAACATGGTCGCGGCGAATCCTGGTGAGTTCGGCTTCGCTCCCGATTTTGTGCCGAATCCGATATGGCGCACCCCCGATGAGAGCTGGTCGGCCTTCGACCTAGTCGGTGGGATAGCCCCGGATGAGAACGCCAACCTGGTGTGGTCGAACGGGCTGCTCCTGGACGCGGTTGCTGAGCACCGCTGGCTCGTACTGGACGAAACGAACCGGGCCGACCTCGACAAGATAATGGGGCCTCTACTCACGTGGCTGTCCCGTCAAGAGGTCGAGGTTGGCAGAGCCAACCCGCATGGTGGCAATGCGATCCACATCGGTTGGGCCGATTCTCACATTTCATTGGCGACTGCAACGGACACCGCGACTGGCGAGCCCACCCGGTATCTTGCCGGTCGCGACTGGCGATTGTTAGGTACATACAATCCTCAGGACGCTCAGCGCGTCTTCAGGATGGGCCAGGCCCTATCACGGAGATTCGTGGTTATCCCGGTTCCAGCGTTGAGCCCAGGGCAGTTCGACTCACTCCTGAGTGACACTTACCCCGAACTTTCCGATGACGTTCGCACGTCGATTGTGGCGCTGTACTCCGCGCACTATGGGGAGCGGGAGACTCTGCTGGGACCCGCGATCTTTCTCCGACTTGCGGACTACCTCGACGGTGTCGCCGATGATGACATTTCCGAGCAACTGGCCGAGGCTTACGTCGCGAATGTCGGCAAGTTCATTAGTGCGTTCGACGACGTCGTCTTCGACGCACTTGGAACGCGTGTCGTCGAAGATGAACAGGCCATGACGAGAGAGCAATGGGAGTGGACAGTCATCCAACGTCAGACCCTCGGCTGACGCTTTCGATCCCTCGCGTCGGCATCGACGAGGTCCTTCGCGGATGGTCTGGTGAAGGCTCGATCTATGAGTCCTTGGCATACGTTTCGGCTCCGGACGCGCTCGACTGGACTGCGACCGACATTCACCGTCGAGCGTTGCGAGTGCTCCTGGGCATCATCGATCCGATATCTGCGACATGGCCTCGGACCGCATCTGACTGGGAGGAGTATCTGCCGTCGTCAAGTGTCTCGGACCCCAATGTCGCACGAGTCCCTGCAGGATCGATCAACTGGCGTGAAACCCATCGAAGGTCCAGGTCCGGATGGCCACCGCGGGAATTCAGGTTGAGAACCCGCCGCAGGGTGATGGACGAAGTCGCGATAGGAACGCTCGCGTGGCTGGCCGGGCAAATGCGCGCAGCGGTCAACAACGTCGAGTCGCTATGGGCGTCGGGCTCTTTCCGGATCCGCGCACGTCTGGATGTGGTAGACGATGCGCTCGCTCCCTGGAGCGCCGATATCGATGCGACACGCCCCGACCGCCTCAGCTTGTTGTCGCTCAAGACCTCCGGGTATCCGTGGGCATCCGTTGGTGCGGCTGCCGAGCTTGCTGTTCGAGCGGAACGAGACTCGGAGTTCATTGCATTTGAACTCATCACCCCCGACCCCGATATCGGCTGGCGGCTGTTTCACCTGGGGTCCTACGGGATGGTGATCCGAGCACTCCGCAACCACCGTTTCGTTGTGACGTGGCGACGTCCGTTATCGGGCACTCGACCCGGCGCGCAGATAGAAGCGATTGGACCGAGCGGCACTCGCTATGACCTGTGGTTCGAAGCCGGAGCCTCGCGCGGCGCATACGGGCTACCACGAGCTGCGTACTACGACGCTGTCCGTGGGATTGCGGGGGTTGGCGGAGCGATCGGTGTCGACATCATGCTCATTGACAAGGGGCACCGCGCCCTGTTGTTCGAATGTAAGTGGTCAACAAACAGCCAATACGTCGGAAGGTATGGCTTCCATCAGTCGTCAAGTTACGCGCTCGATGCTCTCTCCGGGCTCGCTAACGAAGTGTGGTCGTTCGTCGTCGGTCCTTCCGACATGGTTCCCGAGACCAGTGTCGCCGTCGGGATGCACCAGCAACTTGGCGTGGTGCTCGGGTCGACGTCACCCACCAGGATCGGCGATGTCGTGAGCGCGTTCCTCTCCGGGGAACCTAATGACCTTCGTTGACGCTGCCGAGCTTCTCCTTGGCGATCGCCAAGTACGTTTGGGACGTGTCGAACCCAATGAATGAGCAGCCGTGATGCAATGCTGCGATCCCTGACGTCCCCGTGCCGACGAAGGGGTCCAACACAACGTCACCTGGCTCGGTCGATAGCGCTATACACCGGCCGGGAAGTGCTGTCGGGAATTGGGCTCCGTGACCATTGCCGCCCGATGACGTGCTCAAGACCCAGACGTCAGACAGCTTTTCAGACTCCCACCCGTTATTTCGTCCACCGAATTCGGGGTCGGCGTCGTGGTATGGCTGGCGCGCGAGCTTTGGAGTGCGCTGCTTCGTGATATGCAGCACGTACTCCAAGTTGCGCGACACCCGCGAATTCTGGGGTTCGGGCATGCTGGAGCGCTTTGCCCAGGTGATTACCGTCTTGACGTAGAGACCCGCTCGGCTTGCTCGCTCGGCGATCATCTGAGGGATCAGGCATTGCTCGCCGTCCTTCAAGTACGAATGCCCAGCGGAGTACCGTCTTGCCGTGTACTCCCCCCATTTTCTGGAGTCCATGCCTTGCATTGCACGCAGTGCCTCCGCTGCGGACTCACGGATCTGAGTGCGCGTATTGAATGAGTCCATAACGTTCCACCAGATCGACCCGTCATCGGTCAATATCCGGGATAGTGCCAATAGGGTCTCGGTCGTGTGCCGAGCAAAGCCTTCCGGGGTCTGCTCGTGTCCGTAGGCGCAGACTTCGCCGTCGGCCCATGCCACCACCTGTGTGTCCTCATAGATACGAAGCCCCCAGTAGGGAGTCGAGGTCACCACGCAATTGACAGACGACGCCGTGACCTCCCTCACAAGGTCGAGGGCGTTGCCGAGCCTCAGATCCCATGACTCCGGGTTTGGAACCTCATCAACCGATTCGGAGTCGCCTTGGTTGCATCCCTTGAGATAGTCAAGAATCTTGCTTCGCGGTACGAACGTTTCATGGAAGGCGTCCTGATCAAGCAGGGCAAGGACGTCCTCACCGGAAAGCCAACCGCGATGGCCGACGACCTTGCGGATGAAGGTCAGGGACATGCCTACGACGGGCGCGACCGTCTCAGGCTTGAACGAGTCCTCGGCTCCGAACCGCGAGCGGTCCAATTGTGCAATCGGAGTTTGGGGCCTGATATCGACGATCGGCGTCGCCACATCGTTGGGGGTACCCGTCATCGTCGCAGCTCCTTCCCGACCTAGTGGTGTCCTTGGGCTCTGTTCTCAGTATGGCAGCCGTGCTCGCCGGCACCGTCCCTCTTCTGGCTGGTGTGAAACGCTTGGTCCTAGGTGGCCAATCTCCGACGGACCAGCCCGAGGTTCGCGGCCTGTGTGGAGTATGCGATGTCCCTGTGACATATTGGCGCGATGAACCAAGTGAAGGCCTGGATGCTCCTGTAGCGGGCCAGACCTCTGGGAGCCAAGTTGGGAGCCATCCAGCCTGGATTGCCGTGGACGGAGGTGGACCGGGATGGAGCCGAAGGCCTGCGACGCCTGGCCGAATGGACTCCTGTGGATGCCTACGGACACCGCTTGGAGATCTACGGATCAGGAGGTTGGGTGTTCGAGTCACCCCGGGCGCGCTAGGCAAACCCCTGGTAGATGGGGGCTTGCTGCCGGTTTCAGGAGGCCGGCGACTCACGGAGCTTCCGGACCGCCTGCTCGGGGGTATGTCTGTGCCTCTTCATCGTGGTCATCCTCCCACTCTCGTGGATCAGACTCCCACAAAAGGTGGACCACTATTCGGGGCTCACGTCACAAAGGTGAGAGCAGAGAGCTCGGGCCGGAGAACGCGAAAGATAGACCAGCAGGAGGGGGGCAAAAGCGCTTATCATAGAAAGGACCGGAGGGCTTTAGGGTTGGCTTGACAAAGGAGAATGCTATGTCCGTCCTGCAGACGAGAACTCGCCTCGGCAGTTTGCTCGCAGCCCTTGTGCTTCTCTTCGCGATGGTAGCCGGTGCCACGGCTCAGGCGGCCTACTACGTGCAAGGTGGAACCTGCTCGGGAACCTACTCGAATTGGCGCGGAGACTACACTACGGGATACGCTTACTTCGCGAAGACTTACTCTTCCGATTCAGATTGCGACCTCGGTATTGTCGACATCTACAACGGCGGGACATGGAGGGCGGGTGCGTCCGACTCGGTCGGTACGATCTCAGCAATCGCGTCCACCCTTTTGTCAGTAACAACGTCACGTCACCAATTGTGTTGGAATCCCCCCAACTACTCGTGCCACACCGGTCATTGGCTGAACTTCTAAGTTGGTGACGCAAGGTCCCCGAGAGCCCGCGTCGAGAGAGCGCCTCGCTTTCAGGATCGTAGTTGGGGTAGCTGTTCTCGTGGTCGCCTGTGGCGGTTCAGCGAACCCAGACGAGATCATTGAGCAGGTCGACGAAGCGATGGCTGGACTTGCTCAGGCGCGTGGACCAGAAGTCAACGACTTGATTACTCAATGCATGCGGGCTCAGGGGTTCACCGGCTATTTGGCCACCGCTGCCGAGTCGTGGCAGGAACCCCCACTCACAACGCCAAGCGGCGAAATTGCGGAAGGGTACGAGCGCGTCGAATACCACGGGTTTGGAATAGCTTCAGGCTACCTCTCCATCTATGAAAACGAGGACGTGCCAGACTGGGTACGCGGGGGTGAAACGCCGGCCGCCGACGAGGACCCAGCTGAACAAGCAGCACTCTGGTCCACGGTTGAGATCGACGGCGAGATTGTTCAGGGAGGGTGCACTGCTTGGGCCAACGGCGAGTGGGAGGGCGCTCATCCTGAATGGGCAGCCGGACAAGAGTTCCAAGCAGGCCTCCGCGACTTTCTGGAACTGGCGGAGCGGGATCCGCAGGTCGCCGCTCTCAATGACGAGTTGGCAGCGTGCATCAGGTCCGAGGGGTACACATCCGTCCAGAATCCTGACGATGTATACGGCCTCGTTCGGACGCAGATTGAGTCAATCAACCCCGATTCGACTGAGCGCGAGTATGTGGCGGCGATGGAAGACATCCGACAATACGAGATTGGTCTTGCCAAGTCCGTATGGGAGTGTTCTGAAAGGCTCAGACTGGAGGAACGAAGATCGGAGTTAGCGTCTGTTTTTCAGGAGTACCGGTCTCGATTCGTAGCGGAAAACCAGGACCTGGTGGAAACTCTCGACTAGCGTCCCCTCAAGATCGTAGGTATCAGGGAATGACATCGGTGACAGAGTTCCTCTGCAGCGGGGACGGGCCTGTCCGATTGCCTGTGTAAGTGGTGCGGCTGGGTCATTGGTTTAGGCGATGTCGAATCGCCCGGGGAAGTAGATGGCCAGCTGGTTCAGACAGTAGGTCCATCCCTATGTTCCGGTGCCGGTGTCGCCTCCTCTCTCGGTTGTGATGTTTCGGACTGCCAGGTAGAGCAGTTTGAGGGCGGCCCGCTCGTTGGGGAAGTGCCCTCGGTGCTTGGTAGCTGGTAATTGGGCTCTACGCGATGAACCGTGGTTGGTGGCCTCGTATTCGTGCGGTGGTCTGAGTATGCCATTTGACGCCGAGTCGTCCGATTAGGCGCCGGCGGTAGTGGTCGTGGTTTCGGAATCCGTGGGCGTTGCGGCGGATCTTCTCGGCGAGCATGTGGGTGTTCTCGACTCGTCCGTTGGACGCCCGTCCGGTGGAGTGGTAGGCGAAGATCTGCTCTGACCAGCGGCTGACGGTGCGGGCGAGGCGAGCCAGTTCGGGGATGTCGGCGTCGCCGCAGTAGATGTAGAAGGCGATCATCCGCCGGCGGGCGTGGGCCTGGTCCACTGCTTGATAGACGTCTCGGAGTAGCTCCTTGGCGACCCAGGCGGCGCTGACCTCCCCGTCGGGATCTCCGATCTCGAGCAGGCCTGCCATCCATTGGAACCGTTCCTCGCTGAGACGCTCATCGGCGGTGAGGAGGACCCTGCGTGCTCGATACAGCGGGTCGGCCTTTCTGCCTCGGTGACCGAATGTCTGTTGTTGGACACGGCGGCGGACATCATCGATGGCCCGGTTGGCCAGCCTCACCGCATGAAAATGATCCACTACCAGGGTGGCATTGGGAAGATGCTCTTCGAAGGCTCGGCGGTAACCGGCAGCCGGGTCCAAACTGGCCAACCGGATCCTGGCGCACCAGTCGACCCTCCGGGCCTCGAGCCAGCTGCCCAACACGTCCTGGGAGCGGCCTTCGATCACATCGAGGAGCCGGTGACGGTCCAAGTCGACGATCTGAGTCGTATAGACGGTCCGACGCTCAGGGGTGGCGTTGAGGAACCGTTTCTCGTCCACCCCAATCGCTTCCACACCCACTAGCCGGTCAGGATCTTCGACATGCGGGTCGGTGTGATCTGCCACCGCCTGGTTGGCGGTATGCCAGCCAACCCCCAACTCGGCCGCCGCCGCAGCGATCGAGTCACCGTCGACATTGACCATGTCCGCCAGCCGTCTCCTCGCCCGTTCGGTCAACACCGCCCTCGGAGCGATCTGCGGAGACGTCTCCGACCAGGTGTTCACCTCACAGTCAGGATCGGAGCAACGCCAGCGCCGCTTAGACCACAAGAGCACGGTCGGCGTCCCCGAGATGGGAAGGTCCCGCACCAGTGTCCGGGCCCGACCATGACCTGTCGCTCTGGACTCACAGCCAGGACAGCCGACCACATCCGCGGTCGTCTCCACATACAGCCACAGTTCCCCTTCGACCAGCTCCTGGACGCCGACCACGAAACCGGGCATACCAACCAGCACGGTGGCCCCACGGCTACCTTGAATCACGGACAAGGGTCTCTCCTTCTGCAGACGATCAATCCGCAGAATGACGGGGCCCTTGCCCGCGTCCATGGATTTCGGAATCAGTCTCCCAAGCTCACAACGCCCCACACTTCATCGCGTAGAGCCGGTAATTGATCGATTCGATCATGTTGGTGGTGTAGACCACCCGCCTCACCTTGCCAGCGAAAGCGAGGAACGTGATGAACGTCTCACTGGTCCCGCCACAGCCGGGTGATCGCCGGGTAGCGGGCTCCGAGACCCGCTTCGAACTCGGCCAGGCCTGCTCGGCGCATCGACACTGGCAGGCGGCTCCCCGCCTCACCGCGCAGTCTCGGTTTCTCAGCTCAGTGAGAACACTGAGCCAGAACTTGGAGCGTTCCCCGTCGGAGTCGCCGATCCAGATCCCCAGGACGTGTTTCCTGCCCTCCAAATCGACGCCTACGGGCCAGGTAAGCGGGCCGATTGGAGACGATCCCATCACGGATCTTGATGTTCAACGCGTCGACGTAGAGGGTCGGATACACCTCATCGAGGGGCCGGTTCCGCCACTCATCCAGTTCGTCCCACACCGCATCGGTGACCCGGGAGATCACATCCGGGGAGACGTCGACCCCGTAGATCTCCTCCAGATGCGAACGGATGTCCCGCACCGTCATCCCCCGAGCGTAGAGAATACGCCGTCAGGGCCCAACAGTTCAGCCCCCTCAGCGTCGACACGAGCCATCAGCTCGTCCAACACCTCGTCGGGCACCAGAGGTTCCCTCAGCCGACCTCTCAGCCGAAGACAAACCCTCCTCGATCGTCTTCCTCTCCGTCATCATTTGTCCTTCCACGGACCCCGACTCCAACCGCCAGGGTCACTATGTCAGGCCGCCCCTCTTGCACAGAGGATCTGACAGGTCCGCAGGGACTGAAACCCTTGACACCTATCCAGTCGTTCTCAATGCCTCCATCGGATGAAGCGACGCTGCGCGTCGGGCCGGAAGAAGGCCGGCAACAAGCCCTTCAAAGACGCCAGCTATCGGTGTCACTAGGGGCACCCACGAATCCATCGTCGGTGTCCAACCACGTACCGCTGATACGCCGACAACGGTGACCAAGCCCAGAGAAGAAGCCACGACGCCTCCAATGAGTCCGATGAGGGCCGCCTCGAGTAGAAACTGCATGGCGATTTGTGCTCGTGTGGCACCCAGCGAGCGGCGTACGCCGATCTCGCTCACCCGTTCCAGCACTGCCACCAACATGACGTTCGCTATTCCAATTGCGCCTGTCAACAGCGCCAGCCCAGCGAGGACGAATATGAGCGTATCTAGGTCGCCACTGATAGCGGATCTCACAGCTATCGGCTCGCGAGGTACTCGAACCTCCAGAGCGCTCGGGTTGTTGGGTGACAAGGTCGTCGCTACACGTCGTCCCACATCGGTCGCAGCTCCAGGAGAGGTTCGGATAACGACCTCGTCGACTCCAACAGTGCCGAATGCTTTCGCAGCCGTACCGGAAGGGACAATGATGCTGTCTAATAGACGCTCTTGGTCTCCAACGTTCTCGAGCAGTCCTATAACAACCAGCGGGATGCCCTCCACAAAGATCGCCGGTTGGCCCTCGAGACTGTGAATATGGAGTCTCGTAGCTGCCCGACTTCCGACCACTGCAACTCTGTCGCCGCGCGACGAGTGGCCTGCGTCGAAAAGACGTCCTTCTCTTATCGAGGCCCTTGCAGCAGCAAAGATCTCCGGAGTGGCGGCAACAACCGGAAGTTGGAACTCAGATTGACCGGCTGTGTTACCGACGAGGCCGGACTCAACGGTCCCGGAACCCAGGTCTACTACCGACAGCAAACCGACCGCCTCAATGCCCTCAACGTGACTGAGGCGAGCGTCCGCGTCACTGGGAATAACGTCCGACGCTAGATCTAGGACCGTGCTCGAGTCCGGCGACGTCCGTCCGACAATCACGAAGCTCCCGCCGAACTCTTCGAACCTTGAGAGAATGCGATCTTCGGAACTCTGCGCGATCCCAATCGTGGCAATGATCGCGGCCATGCCTACGACCGAGCCAAGAATCGTCAAAGCCGTTCGACCGGGCCTCATGAGGAGCCCCGCTATCGCTTCATCGACGAGATCAAGCAGCGATAGACGACCCAAACGTCGCGGGGGCATCAATTCTGCTCATCTTTGGTGACTTTTCCGTCTTGCATGGTGATTCCTCTTGAGGCTCGTTTGCTGACCGAATGGTCGTGCGTCACAACCACGAGCGTCAATCCCCGTGGGCCAACGAGTTGATCAAGCAGATCGAGGATTGGTGCCGATGTGGAAGAGTCGAGGTTTCCGGTTGGTTCGTCACACAGAAGCAGTTCTGGCTGTTTAACGATGGCACGAGCGATTGCGACTCGCTGTTTCTCACCTCCTGACAGGGTCTTTGTCAAAAAGGAGGCTCTGTTCGCCAAACCAACGATTTGGAGAGCATCGTTGACGCGGCTGCTTCTCTCGCTGCGCGATACCCCGGCATACATCAGGGCGGTGTACACGTTCTCCTCGACTGAACGATGCGCCATCAAGTGGAAGGTCTGAAACACAAAGCCGATTCTCAATGCCCGAAGCAAACTACGGGCGTTGTCGTCCATTGTGGCAACGTCAACACCGTCGAAGTGGTAAGAGCCGAGCGAAGGCGCGTCGAGACAGCCTAAGACGCCAAGGAGGGTCGTTTTTCCTGATCCGGAAGGGCCGACTATCGAGACGTACTCTCCAGAGTTGATCGTCAGGTCCACGTCGACGACCGCTCTTACTGGCGTGACTTGGCCGTAGGATCGCGACACTTTGTTCAGTCGGATTCTAGGCATCTCATAGGTGATTGGGTTAGTCAATGTCCTCGCCTACCACGACCAGGTCACCAGCAGCCAGGTCGCCGGAATTCGACAGAATCTCGACGCGCCCACCCGCAGAGAGCCCCGTTTCAACGTATACGATCTCGACCTCGACATCGTCACGCAGCACGGCGATCCAGGCGCGACCGTCGGCATCCGACGATATTGCCGCAAAGGGGACGTGTAGTACCGCTTCGGGCGTCGATTCCGGTTCGACCGTAACCCGAACATCTGCATCAACCAAGGCGTCAGGCACGTTATCCACAGGATCAATTTCCAGGCGGTACTGATTCTGGTCGAGGCCTTCGCCGCCAGGCTGGTCGGCGACCTGGCTCACCACACCAGCCATCGACAATCCCAATACAGTCGATTCAATCAAAACTGGATCCCCTACATCCACGAGCTCCCGCTGGGCTGTGGTTAGAGAAGACGCAACGCTTATGCCTGATATCGCGACGGTGAGTACGTCACTATCAACGACCTCGCCCACAGATCGAGATGTGATGACAATCACGGGGAGCTGATTGAAGACTGCCACTTCGGCCATAGGCAGAATTATCTCCGAGAGACTCTTGGCTTCTCCCGTGGAACCTATCGGTCGATAGCCCCTCTCCGTGTAGAGGATATCGACTGCTCGCTGAGTCGCCCTCCGGAATGTCCCGTCGGCTGGCCCCGGATCGATCCCAATAGCCGCGAGCGCCTTCTGGACCATTTGGACATCGTCACCCTGGTCGCCGGGCTCAAGGTCGCGGAACAGCGGATAGGGCCCCCGAAGAGCGATAGTCGGACGGGTAGCCAATTCGTAAATCACGTCGCCCGCGGAGATCTCAGTCCCAATCTCTGGAGCCATGGTAATAACTGGGAGGAGAGAACCATCCCAAAGGGAACCTTGCAGGCTTCGAGTAGTTGAGTACTCGATTCTGCCTCGAGTGACGACGGTTGACGTTAGGACTCCGCTTTCCACAGGCACTGTGATGGGCAACGACCTCTTCTCCCCATCAAGAGTCTCTTGATCGCTGGGCTGGATTAGGGAGGATGCATACCAACCGATGGCGCCACTCACCGTTACAAGTGCCATTCCCATGATCAGCCCTGCGGCTCTGCGCCTCTTCATCTGCTAGTCGCACCATCCATAGAGAATCCCGTGCCGTGAGTCTGGCTACTCTGATATTAGGGACTGTCCGGTCGAACCAGCTCCCGGGGCTCTCTGGCCTTTGCCACCTCTCCTCTTCGGCGGTCGATCAAGATAGGTCGCCTGGCCGGGGGTCATTCGATCCGGATCGCCCTCGGGCGGTGTCAGCGTTGCTGCTCGGATCCCCGACCCAAGCTTGTTTGGGAAAGGTCACCTTGCCTGAACCTGTCTCGGAACCGATCCCAGCACCATGACTCGCATCGACCACTTCAACGACCCCGACGCTCCCGGGCGACTCGCGTCGTACCCGCCGCGTCGGCGGTCGTCACCGACGACGAAGGCCGGGTCCTCCTTGGCAAGCGCACGGACAACACGCTGTGGACGATTCCCGGAGGCACCATGAAACCCGGGGAGACGATCGCAGTGTCTGACGCTGTTTAATCGGTCTTGGGCTCGTACCGATTCTCCAGTAGCCACTGGAAGATTTCGTGGCGGAGGAACGTGAACTTGCGGCCGCCGGGTGGGCGGTGAGCCGGGATGACGCCGTCTCGGGCGTAGGCACGAACGATCTGCTCATTGGTGTTGAGCAGCACGGCGAGTTGCCTGGTGTCCATCACCGGCGGCACGTCGGGGTACCACAGGGCGTAGTCGATCTCGCCGCTCATGGTCTGACTCCGGCGTCGAGGGTTGCAGGAAGAGGTATTTCCTCGCCGGGGTAGATCAGGTCGGGATCTCCCGAGCGGATGACCGGTCTCGCCGAGTTGGCGACCTCGACCCAGTAGCGGGAGTGTTCGTTTCGGGTGGGTGGGCGGTCGAGGACGATGGTGAGGTGCTCGGCGGCGATCTTCCATAGGTGGTCGCCGGGGCGGACCAGCCAGGTGAGGGGAGCGCTATACGAGCCGACGACTTCGTCGAGCATGCAGGGGTCAGTGGCCTCGACCTCGACCAGTGGTTGAAGGTTCGGAGTGGGGGTGGCTTCCTGTCGGAGGCCGTTGTGCTCGACGGTGACGATGGTGGTCTCGGTGGGAGCCTGGGCAACCGCGGTGACGGTGTTGAGACTTATGGTGACGGTTGCGATTCCGGCGACCAGCCGACGGACCACGGGCAGCGCGACGGGGCGAAGGACGTCGACTAGCCATCGAGTGCGAGTGACGACGGCAAAGGTGTAGAGGATCTGTGAGGCAACAAGCCACCCGGAAAGGGCTACCCCGGCGAGCCGTCCGAGGCTAAGGAGGACCGGCTCCAGGGCTCCGCCGGGGATATCACCGACCGAAAGGGGAGGCTGGACCGAGAGCAAGGTCACGAAGGCGATCCCCGGCACCGAGGCCAGGATCAGCCACCGGACCAAACGCGAAAGCGGTCTCCCACTATTGCTCTCTGACATAGCGTGAACTAGCGTAATCCAGAACGTTGACCTTTGGCAAGGGGTTCGTCTTGGCACCAGATCCGTGGGATGAGGCCGAGGAGTCGATGGGCCGCGTCGAGCGACAGGCTCGGAGGGACCAGGTCGAGGACGAGGCTGCGGCCGAACAGCTCCGCCTGATGTCCCGTTCCCTGAGAGAAGTGGCGTGGGAGGCGATGCAACAGGGTCATCGGATTCGCCTGACGTGGCCGGGTGGCGAGACCCAAGGGATACCGACCGCGGTAGTCAGTGATCTGGTGGTGCTTTCCGTCGAGCAGGGGGTGCAAGCGGTCAATCTCGACGCGGTGGCCACACTTGAGGTGACCGAACGGCGGGTCGGCCGGGGCTCGTCTGGCGATCGGACATTGGGGTCGTTCGTGGCCTTCTGCCGCATGGTGGAGGGCGGTCAGGTGTCGTGCGCGATAGTGGGCGGACGCCGCCTCGCTGGTCTCCTCGTGGCCACCGCCACCGATCACCTATATATAAGGACAGGCTCCGGTGGCGACATGGCTGCGGCGCGCGCGCAAGTCGCGGCGATCTCAGTCGCCGGCGACTTCCCTTTCGCCCTCTAGAACGTCTTTCAGAGCGGCGAGCACTTCCTCGCGGAAGAAACGGAACTGCTGACCCCACCGCACAGCGGACAACTCGCCGTTGTGGACCTTGTCCCGCACGTCCCCGATGGTGCAGTGCATCAGCTCCGCGACGTGGGCCGTAGTAAGGATCGGCGGGTAGCTCTTTCGAATCTCTTCGATTGCCTGCGCCCTCAGGTCCTTCGACTCCTCAGTACTTGGTGATGCGCCCATGGGCCAAGGATCATATCAGAACCACTGGGAACGATCTAGTAAAAGAATCTCTTGCGGGTTGTCCACAGGTTAGATAGGGTTCATCCTTCTTCCAAGAGGAATAATGGGAAACGAAGGGAAAGCGCCGGGAAAGCGGGTGCGAGCCCGCTTCGGAACCGCCCATCTGATCGCAGTGGCGGCGGGTCTGGTCACAGCCGTCCTCCTCCTCTCCTGGACCAGGGGCCAGGAAGACCTGGTGTCAGTGGTGCTGGCAGCAGAGGAAATCCGGGCGGGAACGCTCGTTGTGGCCACCGATCTGCGAGTCGCGGAGATTCCCTCAGATCCGACGGTTGCTGCCGCCATCTACCCGGCCGACTCCCTCGACGGTTTGGTGGGGCAGGTGGCTACCCGCTCCATATCAGCCTCCGAGCCCATCCTCCGCAGCGACTTGCGTCCGGTGGCGGCCGAGGAGGGACGGCGTGCCATGTCAGTTCCCATGTCACCGGCCAACGCCGTCGGCGGCGACCTAGCGGTGGGTGACGAGGTGGACGCGCTGGTGGTGACGGAGACAGGAACCCGTTTCGTCGCCGAAGCCATCCCAGTGCTCGCCCTCCCCGCCACCGAGGCGTCGGGTCTGGTGAGCGCCACTTCGGCCTGGTGGGTGGTCCTGGCGGTGGAGGAGTCCGAGGCCCTGGAGATTGCCGATGGCGTGGAGAACGGAACCATCTACCTGCTCCGGTCCACCGGGACTCCGAGCCTCACCATCTGGGAGCTGGCCGTCCCAGACGAGCCCACCGATCCACCCCCCGAAACAGAAGCTGGGGGGTGAGGTGGAGGCCCGCCTGCTCGTCGGAGCCACTCAGCATGGATGGGTGACCGCCCTGACCCACTGGGTCAGCGAGCACGGTGGAGCACAGATGGTGGGGCAGGCACTGACACCTAGCGACGTCGTAGACGCCGACTTCGACGTTCTCGTCCTTGACAGCTGGTCATCGCTTCTCACCCGCCGGCTGGTCGACCAGGTGCAGCGAGACGGGCGAGCGGTGCTAGTGCTGGTCAACTCCGAGCGACCCGAGGCGGAGGCCAACCGGCTCGGCGACCTTGGGGTGGCACTTTCGTTACCGGTTTCCAGCGAAGCCGAGCGAATCGTCGCCCGCGCCGCCGAGGTGGCAGCAGTACGCCGGTACATCGACAACGAACTCGAAGACCCGTTCCCGCCCGCGGCCGAACCCGCGTCCAGGGATGGTCACCACCGCCTGATCGTGGTGACTGGCGACGATGGGGTCACCGAGGTTGCAGTCAACCTGGCCGCGGGTCTGAGCCGGACGCGCCGCTCGACGGTGCTGGTCGACCTGGACACCGTCCGCCCTGCCATCGCCCAGCGACTCGACGTTGCGATCGTCCCCAACCTGTTGACCGCTTCCGACCACATCCGGCGTGGCCGCTTCGGGACGGACAGCGTCCTCCCCCACCACTCGGGCTGCGCTGTGATCCCTGGTCTGGCCAATCCCAGGGAGTGGGACGAGTTGTCCCTGGTCGATGCCGGGGAGCTGCTGGATGGCCTCCGAGACCGCTACGCAACGACCCTGGCAGTGGTCCACCCGATCCTCGAGGACCTGGCACCCCTGTCAGGTCTGGAAGGCCGTTTTGACGTCGGCCGCCACACAGTCGAGAAGGCCGATGAGGTGCTGTTGGCGACATCGGGGAGTCCTGTCGGCCTGGTCCGGACCCTCGGCACCATCGCCGATGTCCGCAACCTCACCGAGGCACCGATTCACGTTGTGGTCAACCGCATGCCCGCCGGCGGGTTCCGAAAGGCCGAGTGGAGCCGAGAGCTATCCCGCACCACCGCTCCAGCATCTCTCTGGTTCCTCCCGTTCGACTCTCGCGTCCCGATGTCGGCGTGGGACGGTCGCCTTCCCGACCGGGGACGGTTCTACAAGGCGGTGGGCAAGATGACCGCCGACCTGTTGGCGGGGTGGGCGGCATGAGCCCTTTGACCACCTACGAGCGAATCCGCACCCGTGCTGCCGAGGTGTGCGAGGAGCGGCGCATCCGCCCCGCAGAGCAACCCGACGCCGCCCGCAGTCTGATTGAGGAGCTGGTTCGGGAGCACCAGACCACGGCGGCGGCGGGACGGGCGGAATCCTTGGGACGACCCGATCAGATGGTGGACCGCATCTGGCGAGCCCTCGCCGAGTACGGGCCGCTCACCGGGCTGTTCTCCCGCCACGACGTCGAGGAGGTATTCATCGAGGGTGACCGGGTCTCCTTTATAGAGGAAGGGGGCAGGCTTGTCGCCCTGAACGAGCCGACAAGTGAGCGGGAGAACCGTCACATCATCGAACGGCTTCTGGATGGGACGGGTCGACGTCTCGATGCAACGTCCGCCATCCAGCAGGCCCACGTCCTCGACGGGCGTGCCCGCCTCACCGCGGTGATCGAACCGGTGTCGCACCGGCTGTCGGCCACCCTCCGCATGTACACCGCCGCCGACGAGACCCTGGGCAGCCTGGTCCGTCGCGGTGTTTGGTCTCCTGCGGCGGCGGGCTTTCTCTGGGCACTGGCGCAGGTGCGGGGATCGGTCCTCTTCGCCGGGCCTACCGGCGCCGGCAAGACCACCGCCTTGGGCGCCTTTCTCCGGGCGGTTCCCCGCGACCAATGCGTGCGAGTTGTGGAGGAGGTTCGAGAGCTCAACCTGACCCTCTCACTTCATTCGTCGTTCTATGAGGCCTCGGGTGTGAGCCTCAACGGGGAGCGTCGCTATACGCTCCGCGACCTGATCAAGGTTTGCCTGGCGATGAGGGTCGACATGCTCTGTGTGGGCGAGGTCAGAGGCGGCGAGGCATTCGAGCTGATCCGAGCGGTCAATGCCGGTGGCGGCTTCTGCTGCACGATCCACTCCCACTCGGCGCAGCGGGCCCTCACTTCACTGGCATCGGCGGCCAAGCTTGCTGCCGGGGAGATGCCCGACTCTTCGCTCCGGTCGATCTTCTCCGAAGCCCTCGACGTCGTCGTCTACCTCGACCGGCACATCACCAAGGGCGGCGGGTCGCAGCGGGAATGCCGGGAGATCATCATCGTCGGGCCGCTCACCGACGGGCGCAACACATGGAACACCGAGCCGCTCTTCGACCGGCACGGTGGCGAGCTGCGGTGGACCGGACTCATGCCAGACCCCGAACTCACAGCCCGAATCGACCGCATGCTTCCCGACGGAGTCACCCTGCCCATGATCCTCGACGGCGAATGGAGCCCGGAATGAGATTGGTCATCGCACTGATCGGAGGGTTCACCGCCTTCCTGGTTGCCGGTCTCCTCCTCGGGGTGGCGCCGACGTTCACCCACAACGGCAGGCGGTCGAGGCGTGGGCGTATCCAGCAGTGGCTGGGACAGGTCGGATCTCCGCTGGCCCCCATCCAGTTCCTGGCGGCCTCGGCAGGCATCGGGCTGGCCGCGTGGGCGGCACTGGCGATGCTGACGGGAGACTGGTTCTCCTCCTTCTTCCCCGCCGCCGCCTGCAGCGGATACCTGGCCTGGACTTACGAGCGGCGGCGCCGAGAACGGCTGCTGGGCATCGCCGAGGCGTGGCCCGACGCCGTCCGTCTCCTCCTCTCCTACGTCCGTTCCGGATCCACGATTCCCGTCGCCGTCACCGCCCTGGCCACTCAAGGTCCGCTTCCGCTCCTGTCCGCTTTCGAAGGCTGGGAGGAACGCTCCCGGCTTCTCGGGTTCGCCACGGCCATGGAGACTATTCGAGAGCAGCTGGCCGACCCCACCTCCGACAGGGTGATCGAGGTGCTGGTGATTGCCCATGACTGGGGCGGCGAGCTGGTCGTCGCGGTCCTCACCGACTTGGCGAACGAGATCACCGAGGATCTTCGCACCGAGCGAGCCATCCGGGCCGAGGGGACCACACAGCGGATCGAGTCGTGGGTGGTGGGCGTCGTCCCGTGGCTCCTACTCGTCTATCTCACCGCCAGCCAGGGCGCCTACCGCACCTTCTACCAGACCGGCACCGGGCGGACGGTGGTGCTGGCGGCAGGTGTCTGGTGGGCGATGGGCCTGCTCGTCCTCCGTGCCGTGCAGAAACGTGAGGTCGAGCCTCGCGTGCTCGGTGCCGCCGCCGACGAGGGGCTGGCATGACGCGGCTGACGCTTGTCCTCGCCATCACCGCCGGGACCACGGTGTCGGCCACGGCCTGGGTCATTCTCCGACCACCACGCCGGCTCCGGGGTCGAGTCGCCCCGTACGTTCAGGTGGTCCGAACCCGGCTGCTCCGCGGTGTCGACCCCGAGACCTACCTCACGATCTCCCGTAGCCCTGCACGGGTGCGCGACGCATTCGAACCTCTCATCGAGCGACTCTCCCGTATCCACTCCCGGGTCCTCGGACCCCGAGACGAGGAGCAGCTCGTTCTCCGCCTCCGCCAATCCGGGCTCTACCCGGGGATGGAAGCGACCGACCGTCTGCGAGCGTTCCGCAACCGGTCGTTCGCCACCGCTGCTGCCGTGGCCGCCATCCTCGGCGCGATCGGATGGCAGTCGCAGGGGGGCGTGGGTCTGATGATGTACGCCACTGGCGGCTTCGTTCTCGGGTCCTTCCTGGCCAAAGGACGGGTCGACCGTGCAATCGACTCGCGGCGGCGGCGCATCCGCTCCGAGCTGTACACCGTCAACCAGATCCTCGCCATGCGAGCCCGTGTCGGAGGCGGGGTCGGAGACGCTCTCCGCCACGTTGCCCAGCGAGGTCGGGGTGTCATCGTCTCCGAGGTCCAGGAGATCCTCCGGTTGGTGCGAACCGGGACTCCAACCACCGAGGCTCTACGACGAGCTGCCGCCAACACCGCCGAACCTGAGGCGGCACGTCTCTACCACTCCCTCGCCATCGGCCAGGAGCGAGGCGTCGACCTCGCCGACAGCCTTCTGGCCCTCTCTAAGGACCTGCGGGTTGCCCGCCGCGACGAGGCCGTCACCAAGGCAGCCACCCGGCGGATCGCCGCCGTCATTCCGATCGTCGTCATCCTCGCCCCCATCGCCATCGCCTTCATGGCGGCTCCGCTTCCGAGTCTGATCTTCGGAGGCGGATCCCCATGAGTAGGCACAGAAACAAGAAAGGAGCAGCAAATGATGTCCCACATCATGGCCGTGCTGGCCCGGCGTGTTGCCGAGCCTCACACCGACGAGCGAGGCGAAGTCAACGTCTCGATGATCGCCTGGATGGTCGTGTCGGCGCTCGTCATCTTCGCCTTCCGCACTCAGCTGGAGGCTATGTTGACCAGTGCAGCCGGCTTCGTCACGACCACCCTCGGCATCTGACCGGAGAAGAGGGGAGTGTCAACCTCGAAGTCATCTTGGCGGCCCTTCTCACCGTGTTCGCCGCGGTGTTCCTGGTACATCTCGTCATGGCCACGTACATACAAGGCGTGGCCCGGGCCGCCGCCGATGAAGGCGTGCGAGCCGGGTCCCGTGTCTACGCCGGGCCACCGGTGTGCGAGACACGGGCTTCCGAAGTATTCCAATCCCTCCTCCCCGGGCCGTTGGGTGCTTTGGTGTCGGTCTCCTGCGCCAACGAAGGAGCAGACCTTGTGTCCCAGGTCGGGGTCATGGTCGACTCGCCGACACCCGGCATGCCCACCTTGAATATCACCGCCACCGGTCGGGCAACCCAGGAGCCGTTCCCGTGAACCGGTTCAGGGCGGCGCGACGTGAGCGGGGGAGCGTCACCGTCGAGACCATGTTCGCCGTCGGCTTCCTGCTGATCCCGGCGGCGGCCCTGCTGGCGCAGCTCCCCGGATGGGTAGGAACCTCCCATGCCGCCCAAACCGCCGCAGTGGAAGCCGTACGCCAGGTCGCTCTGGCCGAAAGCATGGCCGACGGTGTGGCCCGAGCCCAGACCGCGGCCGCCGGCGTCATCGGCAACCACGGAATCGACCAGGCCGACCTCCTCGGTGTGACAGTCAGCGCGAATCCGCCCGGCGACCTGCAACGAGGTCAGGAAGTCACCGTCACCGTCACTCTTCGGGGCAACCCGATGGTGGTGCCCGGGCTGGGATCGGTCGGCAACCCCTTCGACGCCGTGGGGGCGGCGACAGAACGCGTCGACGACTACCGGAGTCTCGGACCATGAGAGGCGAGCAGGGGTCGATGACCTTGTGGGCGATGGGGATGTCGTTGCTCCTGTTCGCCGTCGGGTTTCTCGCCCTCGACCTCTGGAGCGGTTTCTCCGCTCGCCAGCAAGCTGCCGCCATAGCCGACTCCGCCGCCATCGCCGGGGCCACGGCCCTCGACGAGCAGGCCTGGCGGTCAGGAACCCTCGCCCTCGAGCCGGGAGCGGCGCAGGCTCGGGCCGTGGGCGCGGCGCTCGCTCATCCCGCCTGGGATGCCACCATGAGCGTGTCTGCCGCTGCCACACCTGGGGGTGTCACAGTGTCCGTCAGCCGAAGCATCCCGTTCCGGTTCATCTCGGGGCTGGTGCCCGGACGGGTAGCCGCAGTCACGGTGTCCGCCTACTCCGAACCGGGTATGGGCGGATGAGACCAAGTCGAGAGCTTGGGATTGTTGTGGGCCTGTTGTTTGTGGTGGGTGGGTGCACGCCCACGGCGAACGATCCAACCACCACTGTCGCGGAGCCAAACACGACCCCGACGACGGTGGAGGACACGACCACGTCGACGGCTAGCACCACAACGATTCCTGCCACCTCGACGACACATCCGGATGATCCTTGGTCAGCCGACTACCCGCTCGACGCCGAAACCGTTGACGATCTGCCGTCAGTTCTCAGCAACAAGATCGGTGCGCCGGAACCGGACCCAGACCTGACCATTGAGGGTCCTGAAGACATCGACCGCTGGGTGAATGAATGGCTCGGCTGGTTCTCATGGGTCAACGCCAACCCCGCAGAGGGAGTCGACGCGCTGGAGCACGCGGTGACTCCCGGCGGCGTCTTCTACGAGGAGACGCTCGGTGCGTTGGAGGCACGTCGTGATGAGGCCAGGCGACTCCTCGGTTTCGCTTTCGTACCGGTGGAGGTGTCCGCCACCTTCGACGAGTTCTTCGAGCGGCGGGAGTTGCTGCGTCTGGTTGTGGTCGCCGCAGACACGATCCCCCGCTACATCGTCGCCGAAGTCGGGTCGGTAGTGACCGTCCATGAACCGCTCGGCGGGGAGACGACCATCCGCCTGTTGCTGCGTTACCGAGAAGGGGAAGGAGAATGGGTTCTGGAGAATCTCGAAGTCGTCGGCTAGCGGCGTTGATGATCGTGGCATGGGTTGTCGTCGCGGTTCCGGCCACGCCTGCCGTCGCCAACCACGAGTGCTACTTCGACTCCGATCTTGGCCTGGTGTGCGAGGACCACGGTGAAGGTGGAGGAGAAGGCTCGGCGACCAGCTACTGGACGACGTGGCAAATCGTCGGCCAGTGTGGTGGAGGTGGTGTAGTCGGCGGCGGGCTGATCGACATCAATAGCGGGCTTGTGCTCGCCCTTCGAGATCAGATCATGGATGGAGAGGTGGTGGAGACCCAGACCCAGTGCATCGACCTCGACGAAGCCGAGAACACAATCTGGGAGGCCATCGCCTCGGCGGTGCGGGCGCTGCCGGACCCGCGGTGGGAGTCGAACCCCGACACCTCAGTCAGCGTCGGCCTCACCGGGTTGGAGACGTGGCTCTGGTACTCCAACCCATCCCAAGTGGGACCGATCGACGCCATCTGGGTGGAACCGGTGACCGGCATCGAGTTCGGCGTTCGGGGGAGAGGTTGGACCGAGTCGGTTACCTGGGACACCGGAGAGGCCAGCTACCAGGTGTTCGCCGCCGTATGGGACGATGCGCCAAGCATGGGCGGCTCACCCGAGTCGCCGGCGGCCCGCCACGTCTACAACACCAGTTCCACCGCGGCCGGGTACAACGCCGGATACCCTGTCAGCCTCGACCTGCTCTGGGTTGGCGAGTACCAGGTCATGGTGGTCGGCGGCGTCTGGACTACCTGGGCCCGCTTCGCGAGCACTCTCGCTGAGAACGTCCCCAACACCTACGAGGTTGTCGAGGTGCGGTCCCGGCTCTCGGGGTAGCCCGCGCTCTCAGCGTGCTGCCTTGCCGCCGAGATGCCCTCTGCGGTCACCTGCGCCGTTTCTCGTCGCACCCCTCGGTGATAATCCGGGGAGCATGACTTCTGTTCCTAAAGCGCTGAGCGTCTGATGAGCAATCTCGCAACGCTGGCTTGTGACATCCGGAGCCGTGCCTCGTCCATCGCTACACGCGAGTCGGCAGCGTCAATGCGTCGCGCCATTTCTCGTGCCGGTTCCGCTTTATCTGCACCGAACTGACCACGGCCAAGATGCGATGGCACCGAGGTGCCGTTCTTCGGTGTAGGGAATGGCGTGTGATCGCTCCGGACCAGGTGATGGGGAGTCTGAGGTCACGTCAGGGCGCGTTGATCATCGGGACGGTCCTACACCTCGTGGATCTGGACGTCGAGACATCCCTCAGCGGTCTTCAACTGGTAGCTCGAGGTGCTGGTTCGCGACATGCTGCATACGATGGACCCAGGTGGTGGGGCGCCTTCGATGAGTCGCGCTTGGCGGCGCCGAGCTATGGCGAGACTGTTGGCAATGACGATCGAGCAGCCTATGTCACGAACTCTTTCGCGGGAATAGTGGACCTCCCAACGATCATCGCCGAGCTCACGATCGAGGACGGGTACGAGAATGTGCGTTACGCCCAGTCGATGAAGCCTGTCGGTTTCTGGTACAGGGCGACTCAAGCTCTCGCAAATCACGACGGCGATTCGGCCGGCTTCTGACTCCAGGCCCACGACGGTGGTCCCTGGTTCGATGTCCTCCCAGTACTCGTCTGCGCCAGTCAGCGTGTCCATACCCCACTTAGTGGCGGTGCCCTGTGGAATGGTGTAGCGCGCGGTCTTGTCCTGTCTGGCCAGCTCTATGCCACTTTGCCGATGAATGACAACTGCTGTATTGCGGCGCCGGAGACCATCAGCCATGTGACCGGTACCGGCAACGATCCAGCGAAGCGGGTTGCCCGGATCTGGTCTGTGGGTGCGGACTACGTCGATCCACAATTGGCACACTCGATCATCGAGAGTGGACTCTGGTAGGAGAGCGATGTCGACTAATGCGGCATCGAGAGCATGAACTGCCTTCATAATGAGGTCCTTGGTGATGGCTCCGGCCTTGAGCCCGATTCGATATCTGAGCGCTTTCTGTTCGGTTGCTAAGTTGAATGTGTCGCGCACGGTGATATCGAAAGCGTCAAGGTCTTCGACCAAGGCGAGACATCCGACGCGCAACTTCCTATTGCGCTCTCTCACGTCCCTGACGAAGTCGCGGTCGATTAGAAGTGAGACGAGGTCGAGATCCTCCCACTGCTCGTCCGAGAGGCGCCGGAGGTTCGTGAACCAGTCTGCGATCCAATCTGCTCTGCCGGGCCCGACGCGATCCGTTTGAACAAGACGGAAGAGCAGGGCACCTTCCACCTCGTCTGAGTTTAGGCGCCCGGATTGATGGTATCGGTCTCTCAGCCAGTCCAAACGTGTAGAAATGTCTCGGCGCCTATACCGGGGATGGATCGCGTACAGGGCGCGATTGATTGCAGCGGCGAGCAGGAATGCATGGTATGCATCCTCACCAATCTCTCTGATCGCTGCATCTGGGATGGACCCCTGCGTGATGATGGCGTTCGCAAGTTCGTCCTCCATTTCCTTGAATCTCGGTGACGCCGTCCACTCTTCGATCTTGCCGATGGTCCAGGAACGCTGATGGTGGTCCCACAGTTGACAGAACGCGTCGCCAGGATCTTGACGGAAATCACTTGTCATTTACTTGACACTTTCCTAGAGTGGACCTGACGAGCCGGGTGACAAACAATGAAGGACGTGGACGCTGCCCTAGAACGACTGCATCGCCTCTTAGACATGAGCGAGGAAGACCTCGATATTGGAGCTGGGCGGCTCCGTGCTCTCGCAGAGGCTCTCATCGCCGTTCTCCTCGGCTCGTTCAATCCTCCTGAGCAACTTAGCGATCGCCTCGCATCCATTGCGGCGCGGTCCAGCGGGGTCGCGTCCTCTCATGCGCGGGCACTTGCCGAAATGGTCCGTGCCTACGAGGACCGCATGCGAGGGACGTCCTTGGCTGCACGGTTGGAGCCGAACACCTACAAGCATCGCTTCCTGTCCGTGGTGGCGCACGGACCTGGGATCTCCAACACCGAGGTCGGTCGAAGGCTTGGGCTCAACGACGAGAGCGCAGTTAGCCGAGCGGGTAGGCAGCTTTTGGATGTCGGTGTCGTTTCGAAGACCCGATACGGGCGTGTCAATGGATGGGAGATCACTCCATTGGGCCAAGAGGTGCTGGCGATTCTCGGACCGCCCAGGACTCCTCACACTGGACAGGACCCCTCGCGGAGGCATGTGGTCTCCATGACAGTCAACGGGCAACGGGTCGAACGCGAGGTCGAGGCTCGCCTGCTCCTCATCCACTTCCTGAGGGAAGACCTCGGCCTGACAGGATCACACATCGGCTGCGAAAGCGGTTACTGCGGCGCCTGCACGGTGCTCCTGGACGACCACCCCGTCAAGGCGTGCATGATGTTGACGGTACAGGCCCAGGACTGCGTGATCACAACAATCGAGGGCCTAGCGCCCTCCGGAGGTTTCCACCCGGTCCAAGACAGCTTCTGGCGAATGCATGCGGTCCAATGCGGTTTCTGCACTCCTGGCATGATCCTACAAGCCGTTGGTCTTCTGATGGACAACCCGTCTCCCAGCGAAGCCGAAATCCGGGAGGGCCTAGCAGGCAACCTCTGTGGCTGCACCGGATACCACAACATTGTGCGGGCAGTTCAAGACGCGGCGGAACGCATAGGCGGTGACGGTCCGTCCGTTAGTTCTCTGCAGGCTGTCGCTCTTACCGACACCTAGCAGCCTAAGGGCGTCATGAATCGAGCCTCCGATCCTCTCGGCCAAAGGGAGAGAGCGGTTTCCCGGTGTCTTTTCCCAGGAGGCCAGCCACACCACGCGCCGGCCGACAGGAAGCGAGCCATTGCGCCTGTTGACACGAGATCCCAAACCAGCCCGTTTCGAGCCACCTGGTGGCTATTCATCAGTGATGCCATGAAGAGCGGGGGGCCTCCCTGCTCTTGGCGCCGGGTAAGACTCGGCGGTGTCATCAATGTCGAGCGAGGAGGCCATGCCAACACACTAAGTGCTGCGTTCTCGAGCGGTTTCAGATGTGAGCGGTTTCGAAGCAGACCAGTTGATCGGCGCTAGTTGGATGTGACGGTGACTTCGGATCCGACGTTGAAGAAGGCGATCTCCCCGGTGGGTCCAGCGCACGCGCTTGCAGCGGTGGCAACCTCAGAGCCTGAGGTTTCCTCGACTTGGTCTAGGTCCGTTTTCTGGATGAGTGGTGGGTTCAGGCGCTCCCCGGGCTTGTGACCCAACGGTGACCGAACGTGGAGAGAACGCCTGCCGTTGCGGTCTGACTACGCGGGCATCTCCTCGGCCAGGTGCATACCTTCGTCACCCATCTCCTCCAGTAGCTGCTGGACAGTTCTAACGATCGACCTTGCTTCTTCTTCTGACAGTTGATAACCCGTGTGTACGACCCTGTTCCGGAGTTTGTTGGCAGCTATCCATGCCTCCCATAGTGCTGTGTTGTCGGCTGGGCTCGGCACGCCTGCTCGGCGAAGAGGCTTCTTCATTTTCTTAGCGAGGTTTTGACCTTCCTCGTATATGAAGTCATCGAACTCGGTCTCATTCATGGCACCCGAGTCGAATAGCAGTGTGTAGAGCCGGTTGTCGACGAAGACTTCTAGGGCAGCGAACGCCTCAATCGCTGCCAAGCGGAAGTCGGTCTCCCACAGTGCCCTGATTGCGGCAAGGAGGAGATCCGCATGAATCGGCACGGTTTCCCCAGCCTCGGCCATGCTACGAACCTCGGCGTGGACGCTCTTTGAATCGTTAACGACGGCAACCCTGAGCCCTTTGGTGAACAATCCAACAAACTCAACCTCACCCGTCAGGGGATATTGGATCTCCATAAACCGAAGGTCTGCCACACGCACGCGGGGAACGTACGCCCGACCGCTTGCATAGCGGTAGCTGTCGATGAGCGTGTTCGCCGAATCCACGGCCATTTGTGCGATACGAGCACCCCGTTCATGCGGTTTAGTGTCGGCCGGATAGGTCAGGCCGATGGCCATCCGTGTGTAACGGAAATAGCCGGTCCGGTCCCCAGCGAACTCCATGTTCTTGGCAACGAGATGTGCCGCTTGCGCGGGGTCGCCGCCTATGGGCCCACCGATCAGGTGTGCCTCGGTAAAGAAGGTTTGCTGATCAGCAACAGCGTCATCATCGGAGGACCCTTCCGAGTTTCGCCAGATCTTCTCGGTGTCGATCTGGATTGGCATGCCATCAACGTCGACTACATACGTACCGTTCTCCAGGTACAGGCAGAACGGAAGATCGATCCGGACTGCAATTGGGACGACTTCCCCTTCTTTCGTCAAAGACCATTTCATAGAGCTCACTCGCAAGCCACCTTTGGTCTCCGAAGGTACTTGGTCTTCGGTCACTCGGTATGCGGGTGACGCCATCAGCATGCCCCCGCCCGCTCAATAGTGCCGGTGTGGAGCACAGGTGGATGCGGGCGATATCGAGCGAGATCTCGGCCCGCGTCGTGACCATGGGTCGCCGGGACCAACGGCTCCGACCGAGCAGATCACCGCACGAGCGTTCTCGCAGCGTTCATGACGTCGTCGGCGCCAGACCCCGATCCGACGAATCACCTTGGTGGACAGGATCGATATCGAGAATCGCCGTCCGCTCGGCTCGGGGATTCTGTTGATTGGCTATGCCGATTGAGGAGCGACCAGGCGCCCGCCTGAACGCCGGGTTCGTAACATCACGCTGTGAAGAGCGAGGGAGCATCGATCAGCAAGACGGAAGACGAGAGGATCGTTGCCGCTTGCGATGCACTGAAGGGTCTCGCCGACCACCTTGCCGAGCTGTTGGCCAACGAGAAGATCGCGGCCGACACACCGACCCAGCAGCTCCTCGCACGACAGGCCGTCTTCGTAGTCAGGCAGGTTTACGGCGTCGCTCTCCTTGTGGCGCTGCCGTTCTACGCCGAGCAGGCGGGCCAGCTCGTCCGGGGGCTTGCGGAGCTGACCCGCATCATCCTTTGGCTCGACGCACCTGATGACGCCGAGCGACAATTCGAGCAGGCCGTGATCTTCTGGAAGGACGGCATCCAACAGACGCGATCCAAGTACGAATACCAGGGGAGCACTGGTCGGCAGGTACTGCCGCACGAGTGGGAACAACTCGCCAACCAAGAGAAGCTCATCGCCGACCAAGAAGCGAAGTTGGGCCGAAAGGTCGGTGGTCTCCCCAACGCCAAGAAGATGTGGGAAGACCTCGGGCGAGAAGACCTCCACGGTCTCTTCCGCTGGGAGAGCGACCCCGCTCACGGCTCCGCCGTCACGCTCGGCACCGTCGTGCGCAGCAACACCGAGGAGCACTTCGACCTCGGGGGACCAAACCAACCGAAAGACAGGGCCCGCCGACTCGGCGCAGCGCTCGCCCTTCTTCAACTCTCGGGCGACGTCATCGTCGAGCGCCTAGGTCGGAACATCGAGTCGTGGCAGGCGGCCTCCAGTGAGACCGAGGCCCAAATCGCGGACCTCCTAAGCCCCCTTATGCCTGCCGCCGAATAGCCATGTTCGCCCGGTATCACCTGAACGTGCACAACACCCCTACCGGGGAAGGCGAGGCCACAATCGAATTCGGCGGGCCCCGAAACATCGCCGTTCACGCAAGCGCATCGGAGGACACCAAAGACACCCTCGTACTCATCGCCACAACAGAGTTCGAATCGAATGACCGAGTCCTCCAGGTATTCAAGAACCTAGCTGCCGACGTGCTTCCGAACGACGCGGAGCCCTATGAAACCCTCGACGCGCGAGTCGAGCCCGGTGAGTATCTCGACAACCGAATCCCGTCTCCCAGTGTGCTGCCGGAATACTTCCGTTCGTATGCCGAGATGCTGAGAGACGAGATGTCGACCGCAGCCCGTGCGGTTGCAAACATCTACCGCTGGCGAACGGATACCTACCCACCCAGCCGCAGAGGCTTCTCTACCCGCGGGTTCCAATTCTCGTTCGACGGCGAGAACTGGCACACCATCCCGTCGCATGGTTCGGGGCGGACTTGGGCCACGGCGCATGTCCGATTCGACGATGACTACTTCAAGCGGTATGTCCAGCCGATGGTCGACTCCGAATCCTCGGAGCCCTTGGGCTTCGAGTTACTCGCCGAGGCCTCGGAACTCTCGGCGTCAAATCGCCGCGGCGCGCTAATCGTCGCGGTTGTCGCCCTCGAAGTCGGCTTCAAAAGCTTCGTCGTCGATCTGGTACCCGACGCCGAGTGGCTGGCGATGAATGCGCCGTCTCCACCGATCGAGAGGATGCTCCGCGAGTACCTGCCGAAACTCCCCGTGAAGAACCCGCTCCCATCCGGGAACGTAATGCCGCCTCCCAACGAGACACTCGCAGTTGTGAAGAAAGCGGTCGCGAACCGAAACCTTGTCACGCACACCGGGATCGAGACGACCACCGAATTCGTCGACGAGACCCTCCAAGCCGTCAGCGACATCCTCCGGCTCCTGGACTACTACCGGGGCCACGAATGGGCAACCACCTACATGAACTACCCCTTTGCGGTTGCGCTCGGCCTCCGAGAACGAGACGAACAGCTTGAGCGCTTCCACAGCGAGTCATGAGCAACGTACTCCCGTACTTGAGCATCGGCATCGCACTCGTCGCAGTCGGGATGGGATGGCGACGTCTCAGCCAAGGCAAGCGACACCGTCGACAAGACGAAGCCCGAGATGTTGTCCGCTGGGCACAGGACGCCGGACGTCTCGCATCCGACCTTGCAAGAGCCTGGCAACGCAACCTCGGGGGCGGGGGCAAACCCGACGACTCGACCCAAGACGAGTGGGTCGAGACAGAGCGACGCCTAAGGCTGGATCAACCGATCCTCATCGGCCGACTCCGCCCCAAACTCAGAGCGAAGATCGAGGACCCCGCCCACGACCTCATGACGGCGGCCGGTGCGCTGCTGTCCGGGAGCTACATCTCTCACTTACGGCAAGGCGAGTACCGAGGCGCTAATCCGTTCGAGTTCCTGGACGAGGGGTTCGAGTGGAGAGAGTTCGGTCGCTGGCTCAACGCAACGGCCGACGCAATTATTGAGCCACTGGAGAAGTTCGCACGCCGCTAACGGTCCTCAGGGGCTCTGGTCCCTTCGACCCGAGCGGCGGGGAATCCCGTTGGGGTGGCCTTCCTGAAGCCGGAATCCCCGATTCAACGTTCTCACGCTTAGCACCCCCGCACATAACATGTGGTTCAGCCACTCATTCGACCGCTTCGGACCCGCTGCCTAACCGGCAATCGGCGCTGCCCTGACATATCGCTGAACCGCCTACGCGATTGGTGCTCGGATCAGTACCAGGTGGTAGGACGCTCAGGTCCCTTCGGACCCGTAGGGGGGGACTGGGATGCCCTCGTAGAAGGGTTCGAACCATCGGTCGGGATGCAGGTGGCGGGCTCCGAGGTGGTCTGCGATGTCCGAGTCTTCGATGCCGTCCCATGCCGGGTCGAAGAGCATGTCGAGGTCCGTGTCTTGGAAGGCCAGCTCCACGAAGTCGCCAAAGTCAAAGGCTTGCCCGTCTAGCTCCATCTGGGATTCGGCACGCTCGATGAGGGCTCGCAGCGCGAGCTGCTCGCCGGTACACGCCAGTGGCCACTGACCGGGATGTTCGAGCTTCCATCCCACGGTCACCAAGCATACGAGCATCTTCTTGGCGAACAAGGCCGTGTAACGCGACGTGAACTGGGGCGGCACGTAGCTGCTCATGAAGGTGTGCTCGAAGGCGACCTCGTCGAGCAGCAGCCCCGCGATGTCCTCGCTGAACTCGTCAATGAGCCCGTCGACGGAAGTCTTCAAGGCTGCCCAGTGGTCTTTCGGCAGAGTGGCGGTATTGGCGTCACCGATCACGGGTTGATCGTACGTCGAGGATTGTGAGGGGTTGCCTGGCATTCACGTTGGAGGGGAGCCGGCGACGTCTGGAACATCGGCGCGATGCGCACATCCAGTCGGTTCTCGTGGTGGCGCCTCGAGCCGCCAGTGCATCACGTCGGGCCTTTGATAGGTCCTCCACGTTACGTAGCCATGCCGGTTGCAGAGAGTCGACAGATAATGATATAATAGCCAGTAATGCAGAGGAACCCTAGCTTACACAGGAGTACCACGCGGTTACGGCTCCTACGGTACGTCACAGGCCTCGCGGCTGGGGCCGCTCTGCTGTTGGCAACGAGCACCCCGGCCTCGGCATCCGAGGATGTCCCAGATCCTCTGGCTCAACTGGTTCACCAGGCGCTCGACGAGTGGTCACAGTTCGCGACGACGGGGGACTTGGCCGCGCTCGCCGCTTCCTTCGCATTGAACAGCCCCCAATGGCGACAGTTTGAGACAGAGTCCGTCGCGTGGGAGGGCACTGCTGGTGCCGAGCCCTTCCGGCTGGAGGTCCACGAACTCCGTGTTCGTAGGCTCCACTCGACCACGGCGACGGTGTGGGCGAAGGTGGAGGCTGCCCGCGTTGGGTTTTCCCCTCAGGTCTTCGCCTGGGATTTCGACCTGATCTTCAACGACGGTCGTTGGCAGGTGTGGACGGTGGTTACGGCGGATCAGCCTCCCATTCCTGCTGACATGCCGGCGACCGCTCCACCAACGGTCACCGAGTCGACCACGACGACCGCTCCGACCGCACTCGCCACCCAGCGGGAACCGAGTGCGATGGACGGCGGGATGGCTGTCGCCGGTGCCGAGCCTTCCACCGGGATCAAGCTCCCGGTGTTGAGCGCCTGGGTCGTGGTCATCACCGTGATCGGTGTGGCGGCCGCCGGATATATGGCCCCTCGCATGGAACGGAGGCGGGAGAGGTGACCCGAACCCTCCAGTCGCTTCTCGAGGATGCCCGAGATGCCCTGTCGAGGGCGGGTCTGACGGAGCTGGATTGGACGCTCGCGCAGGTGGCGGCCGCACGGCGAACCCGCAGCGGCCTGATGGTGGGTGAGTTGGGGTGGTGGTCCCAGCGGGTGCGCTTCGTGTGTGTCAACCGAAGTCTCGACTACTTGCTGGCTCAGCGGGGCGCGTCGTGGCAGGCGGGCCTGTCGGCTGTGTTCGCCATCCGGTTGGTGATCCATCGTCGACATGGGTTCCAGGCCGAGGTGCACGACCTCGATCTCGACTCGATCAGGTGCGGGCCCGGGGGAGGTGGCTGATGGGTCGGATCGTTGGTGGACTGGCGGTTCTCCTCGTGGCCACGATGGCGCCGGTCGTCTTCGTTGCCGGAGCCTTCGGGGCCATGGCCTCGGCTCCGCCGGCGGGCTCGAGCTCGGCGCTCGTGGCCCAACTCCAGGCGGCCGGCCACGCGAACGGCCGGCTTCCCGATGAGGCGCTGACAGTGGTGTCGGAGCGTCCTGGCTACCGGTGCAAGGTGGCCAAGGTAGGAGGAGCGGACCTGGCATGGGTGGCGCTGGAGGCGGCGGCGCGTGGCGACGGGGTGGTGATCGAGGGCGGTTGGTGCTACCGCACCTATGAGGCACAGGCGGCAGCCTGGAACAGCCGTCGTTGCTATATCCCCGGTAACTGCGACGGCGACCCGTATCCGCCGACCGCCCGGCCCGGGACCAGCATGCATGGCTGGGGGTTGGCCGTCGACATTTGGGGTGCCTCGGGATTGCTGGGCTGCTCCTCTTCTGAGCTTCTTTGGCTTCAGCTATTCGCGCCTCGATTCGGATGGGTTCACCCCGAGTGGGCCCGCTGCGGGCATCCGGGCGCCGAGCCGTGGCATTGGGAGTACGTGGGAACCGACCTGGTCTTCGGTGATACCGGTGACCAGGCCTGAGAGAAAGGGACAGTGATGCACTTGCTCGGAGTTCTGGCGCAGGTGGAGGTGCCTGCTCCCACTGCGCCGCCGGAGCTGGCGGGAACACTCGGCCAGATCTTGTCCTGGGTCCGGTACGGGACCCTGTGGGCAGGAGGGCTGACAGTCCTGGTGTCGGCGCTGGTTTGGGGATTCTCGGCCAACACCTCCAACTACCAGAACGTGTCCCGGGCGAAGGCGGGGATCCTCACCGGGCTGATCGTGTTCTTCATCGGCCTGTCCATCAACACGATCTTGGCGATCGTCCCAGAGATCTAGGACCAATATGGGTTTCGTGGGCAGCTTCCTGGCTGAGCTGGCGGGCCAGGTGATCGGGTGGGTGATCGAGACCACTGCGGCGATGATCGGAATGATCATCGGTTGGATTCTCGACTCCCCGGACGGAGCGCTGGAGGCGACGGCCATGCAGGCGATGATCCGCCAAGGCGTGGCCGTCGGCCGCTACGTGCTCCCGCTGATGATCCTCCTTGGGGTCATCCAGGCCGGGGTGCAGGGCCATCCCGGTGCGGTTGCTCGACTCGCCTTTGTGGAGGGTCCACTGGTCGGGGCCGCGATGCTGGTGATCGCCCCCGCCGCCGGGATACTGCTGGCCGCCACCGACGCGCTCACCGCCTGGGTGATCGACGAGGCTGCGGTGGCATCTCTCCAGTCGGCGTTCAACAGTCTGCCCAACGCGGCCTTTCTGGTGGCGCAGCCGCAGTTCATGCCGCTGGTTGGGGTGCTGTCGCTGGTAGCGATGATCGGGGCGCTGCTGGTGTGGGCGATGATGCTGATGCGCAACCTGGGGGTGGCGCTGTCGGTGTTGGTCGGCCCCGCAATGCTGGCCACCAGGTTGTGGCCCGCCGCCTCATCGTGGGCAACCACCTGGCTGAGTCTGCTGGTGGTGTTGATCCTGGTGAAGCCGGTGATCGGCTTCATGTTGTCGCTGTCGTGGGTGATGGTGGGATCGGGCATCGACCCCGCCCAAGGCTTCCTGGACCTGCAGGCGTTGGCCATGGGCCTGCTGGCCTTTCTGGCCGCTGCACTTGTGCCTTCGTTCATGTTCAAGTTCGTGCCCCAGGTGGGTGACGTGATGGCTGGCCGTCTGAGCAGCGGGCTGGGCGGGGTCGCGCTGAAGGGCGTCGGGGTGGCCACCACGGTGGTGTTCGCCGCGCGGAGTCTCGGCGCTGTGGGAGGAGCGGCAGGAGGCGGCGGCGGGGCGGCTGGCTCGACTGGTGCGGTGCCGATCTCTCCGGCAGGCCGCCCTCCGCCCGCTCCACCGGGAGGACCACGATGACAGAGGAACCGCGGGGTCACGTCTTTCCCAAGTGGGGTCCACGCGGGCCGTTCCGCGTCTACTCATGGGCTCAGGCTTCGGTGACGGTCCTCGGACTGGTGTGCTCAGCCCTGATGCTGGTGGCGGGGATGGGAGGCCCGGCTCTGGTCCTCGTTGCAGTGCTTGGCGGGCTGACCCTTCGCGACCCGACCGGGACGCCGGCGTGGACCCGGGTTGGCCTAGGCCTCCGCTATCTAGCGGGCGGCTGGCTGGGATGGAGACAGTGGACCGCTTCGGATGGTGGTCCGCCACCCAGGTGGCTGTCCGGGATGGAGGTGACCGGATGCGAGCTGCCGCACGGGTTGATGGGGGTGGTCAAGGACCGCAGCAGGTATCTGGCGGCCATGAGGGTGTCCCCGACCCGCGACCCCTGGCTGCAGAGCAGAGCCGACCGGGAGGTGGCGGCCGAGGACTGGGCTCGAGTGGTGACCTCCATTCCCACAGAATCAGTCGACCGTCTTCAAGTTCTCACCGTAAGCAGGAACGGCGGAGGCGACCACCTTCTTAGCGACGCCGACTCCGCCGACGGTCCCGGGCTCGAGGTCTTGAAGGAAGTGGCCTACTACCTCGCAACTCACGTTCGCCACACAGAAACCGTCCTCGTGGTCCGGCTCGGTCTCGCGGCCGCCAGGGGGACGGTGAGGAGAGGAGGGGAGGCAGCCGTGGGGCGGCTCCTCCATTCCACCCTGCAGCACCTGGGTGCCCAACTGCCACCCGAGCAGCTGCGGGCCGAGATTCTCGCTCCGGCCGATTGGACCGCTCTCCTCCACAAAGTCCTGAGTGTCGGAGAGGCTCAGCCATCGGATCTTGGTGATCTTCCTGAGCCATCCCGTGTAGAGGAGAAGTGGAACACCGTGGCGGTCGGCGACACCGTGCACCGGCTGCTGTGGCTGTGGCAGTGGCCGCAGCGACCGATGGCTTCCGGTTTCCTGGCGCCGCTTCTCACCGGTGCAGGCAACCGGGTGGTCAGCATCCTCATCGCCCCTGCCGATCCGGAGCCGCACCAACGTTCCTTGGATTGGGCCTACCGGCGGGCGCAGGCAGCGGTGGAGACCGCCAAGGCGAGCCGCCATCGCAAGCAGGCAGAGCTGGACTCGCTCGACCGTCAGCTACGGGAACTCAACGAGGGACACGTCCCGGTCCGCCTTTTGGCAACCGTAGCAGTCTCGGGGATGGCTGAGGAGGAGGTTGAGGATCTCAGCGGGACGGTCCGCTCCAACGCGGTAGCCGGCTCCTGCCGGGTCGCCGTCCTCGGCGGAAGCCAGCTCCGCGCTCTCTCCTGGGTGCTGCCCCTGTGCCGGGGCCTCGACAAAGGAGTCGACGGATGATCAGCGTGAACACCACCACCGCCCATCTGCGGGGCGCCATCCCCTGGGAGTCGCCCAGTCCCCTAGGCCTGATCCGGGTGCCGGTCGGGTTCGACGTCCATACCGGGTCGGCGTTCTGCTTCGACCCGTTCCAGGCCTACCAACAGGGGATCGTCACCGACCCGGTGATGCTCGTCCTCGGGTCGAAGGGCTCAGGTAAGTCCACTCTCGTCAAGAGCCTGGCGGTGCGTATGGCCGCCCACGGGTACCTGATCCGCCACATCGATCCCAAGGGGGAAGGTCTCCCCCTTGCCGCCTACTTCGGGGTGGACCCGGTCCGTCCGGGGCGAGTAGTGATCAACCCATTCCACGGGCTGAGTCACGGCGACCGGGGACGGATGGGCATCGCCCTGGCCTCGGCCGCTCTCAACCGGTCCCTCACACCGGTCGAATCCGCCGCCGTCACCGCAGCAACCGCCGTCGACGGTGCGCGCAACCTGGAGGAGCTCGCCGAACGGCTCGCCTCCCCGGGGGACCTGCCCAGCCCACTGGTTATCACCGACCGTGACGTTCGCGATCTCGTGGCCGGGTTCCACACCCTCTCCTCTTCGCACGCGGGTCGGATGATGTTCGGCGACTCGACGGTGACCGTCGACGCATCGACCCCGTACCTCCTTGTCGACCTCTCCGGCCACGACGACGACACCCTCCGAGTGCTGATGGTGGCCGTCACCGGCTGGATCACCGGGCTGTGGGGGTCCGACCGTCTGCGACCCAAGGTGGTGGTGATGGACGAGTTCTGGAGGCTGCTCACCGATCGCGCCACTGCCGAGTGGGCCAAGTACGCCTTCAAGATGAGCCGAGAGCACGGTGCCTCTTACATCGCCGTCCTCCAACACCTCGGCGACCTCCGCTCCATCGACGAGGACACCCGGGCCATCGCCAACGGGCTGCTGGCCGACTCCGAAACCCGCATCGTGTACCGCCA
This sequence comes from Acidimicrobiia bacterium, assembly GCA_035292605.1. Taxonomy (GTDB): domain Bacteria; phylum Actinomycetota; class Acidimicrobiia; order Spongiisociales; family ZC4RG35; genus JALYNX01. The sequence continues at coordinate 61,949 of DATDPT010000069.1, read as the reverse complement.
ACCCCCCGACCAGGCTGCCGCGCTCGGTGAGCTGATCGGACTTACCCCGGAGGAGATCGCCGTGGTGCAGCGACTCATTCCAGGCCAGGCGCTGTGGAGGGTCGGTGGGCGGTCCACCGTCGTCGAGCACATCGTCACCGACATCGAGAGGCCACTCATCGACACCAACGCTGCCATGGGAGGCCGCCGTGACCGGTAGACCCTATGGAGGCGGACTCGGGCGATCTCCTCTCGAGACAGCCGGCGTCGCCCTGGCCCTCGTCTGTCTGGCAGGCGTTGCCGTGTTGTGGGGGAGCGGCATCCTGGTCGGTTCGATCCTCGGTTCCTCACTCCCCGGAACCGGGGGTGAGGGGGTCGCCGCGTTGTTGCGCTCCTTCCCTGACGTGGGTGGTGCCTGGGAGCCGTCCATCTCGAGCTGGCTGGTCTGGGCCGTTGCTGTGGTGCTGGTGGCCGGATTCGCTCCGTTGGTTTGGAAGCTGTTCAAGCTCGGGCGGTTGGCCGAGGAGGGAGCGCAATGGGCCACCACGATCGACCTGCGCAGGGCTGGCCTTCTCGTGTCCGACCAGCACCTGCCGCATGCCGAGGCGGAGGAGCCGTCCGATGCGGCGTGAACCACACTCCCGGAGAGGAAGGATCGTGATCGGCCGGATGGGAGGCCGACTAGTGGCCGCCCGGCAACGTGAATCGGTTGTGGTGTTCGGTCCACCCGGGTCGGGTAAGACCTCGGCCTTCGCCATCCCAAACGTCCTGGAATGGGACGGACCGGCGGTGGTGTGCTCGGTCACCTCCGAGATCCTCCACACCACCCTCACGGTTCGGTCGAGCCACGACCGGATGGCGTGGGTGTACGACCCAACCGGGTCGGTCGGCGGTGCCGTTCACATCGGCTGGAACCCGGTGCCTCAATGCATTGACTTTCAGAAGGCCACCCGGCTCGCCCACCATCTCGTGTCGCTGTCGGACCTGATGTCGGTCACCCAGGGCGACTTTTGGCAGTCGGCCGCCTCCGACCTCTTGGGTCCGCTGCTTCATGCCGCCGCAATCGGTGGCCGAAGCATCGAGGACATGATGGGCTGGCTCTCCGACCCCCGGAGCTCTCGGACCTCCTCTCTCGATGGTGGTCATACAGTCGCTTTCGGAACGGCCCTCGCCACACTGGACGGAGCGCACGACCATGACGCCCAGATCGCGGCTCGCACCTTGCGCGGTGCCACCGTCGGTACCGCAGCGGAAACCATGCTGTCGTTCTGCACCACCGCCCGGGTAGCGCTCAAGGTTTTCTCCACCCGCGCTGGAGTCCAGTCCACTCGCCAGCAGCCGGGCATCGACTTCGACAGTCTCCTCGACTCGGACGACACCCTCTACATCGTCGGAACCGAAGACGTCCAAGACGAGCTCCGCCCGATTTTCGTCGGGCTGATAGACGCCCTTGTGGTCCGGGTGGGGGAACGCGTGCAACAGGGACGCCGGGCCGACAAGCCACTGCTGTTGCTGCTGGACGAGGCCGCCAACTCGGCACCCCTGACCAAGCTGCCCCAGTACGCCGCCACCCTCCGCTCCCGGGACGTGCAGCTGGTCACCATCTTCCAGGACTACGGACAGGTTGTCCGCCGGTGGGGGCGGGACAACGCCCGCTCCATCCTCAACAACCATGTCGCCCGTGTGCTCCTCCCAGGGATGGCCGACCCGGAGCTGTTGGAGGTCTTCTCCAATCTCGCCGGAGAGCGCCAGGCGGTGAGTACGACAGTCAGTGAGGGTTCCTACGGGCCGTCGACCTCGGAGACCCATAGGTGGGAACGTCTCGCTCCCGTCAGCGAGCTGCGCACCCTCCCGGCTGGCCACGCCGTGCTCATCCACGACAACACCCCACCCGCCAAGGTGCGGCTCCGCCCCTACTACCGAGAGTCCCAGTGGCGGCACCTCGGCGGCTGGCTCGATGCCCCCAGGGCTCCCGAGCCTCCTCGGTTTGCGCTCACGTCACGACAGAGAAAGGAGAAGACATGACCACCTTCGAATACACCTACTTGTGGTGGGAAGGCAGCGCCACCAGCACCGCCGGCGGCCGCCTCGGCGAGACGACGCCACCCGTCGGCGAAGAAGTGATCGACAAGATCAACGGCCTCGCCGCAAAAGGATGGGAGATCGACCAGATCACCGCCGCACCGCTCACCACCGGCTGGATCAGCCCTGGAGGCCGCGTCGCAGCTACTGGTATCACCGACAAGGTCCACTACCTGGCCGTCCTGCGGCGGGTCAATGCATCCTGATGACGGAGCCGGCCGAGGCTGGGTGGACGGACTCGGAGCGCGCTTACGCCGATGCCATGCGAGCCGAGCTGGACTGGGGCCCCGCTCCACTTCGACGGCTGGGGTCACTATGAGCAGGCACGACCTGCCCTGTCGGGCGAGACCATCGAGGTCGTCGGCCGCTGGCCTGACCAGGGCTACACGCTCCAGTACCGGCCCGCGCTAGGGGAGCTGGTGGAAGCACGGCAGTTCCCGATCGACCCATTCCCGGAGGTCACCGTTCTTGGTCGGATCGAAGAGAGCGGGCTTGCTGAGTTGCAGTCACTCGAGTCGCACGGACTGGTCGATGAGCTATCCGACTCGGCTTCGCGGATCGCGCGACCAACCAGAACCATCGCCACCGAGCCACCTGTACCCACCGGGAGCATCATCCCCGCTCACGCCGAGATCCCTATCTACTATCTACCCACCGGCGGGCGGTGGCTCGAACCTGGCCGGCTCATCCATGAAGACCACCCGTCCGCCGCCTACGCCATCGCGGGGCACTGGCGACTCCGCCTCGGTGCACCAATCGGGCTTACTCCTACGGGCCTCCTGGTTTTCCAGCCGCCCGCTATGGACCAGCTCCGGCTGACCATCGAGCATCCCGTCAGCCAGCCGGTCGGCCCCAAGCTCACCGAGGGCCGAGCCGGGATATATCGATACGACGGCCTCTGCGGCTGGCACCAGACCGCCACTGTGCGTCGGTTGGAAGAACTCCAACAACTCATTGGGTCGCTCACCCCCTCGATGCAGGATCAGGTTGACACGATCCGGCTCGCGATCGAGTAATGCGCGACTGCGATCCAAGTTCTCGAGGTGTTGCCGAACGGCCGAGTCCTGTCTATAGATATAGACTCCCCATACTGGACCGACCTTGTCGACACCTCTAGACTCAACACCCATGCCTAAGGTCGACACGCTGGATCTCATTGACGCTCGTGAGGTGGCTGAGATCCTGGGCCTCTCGCATACGAACAGCGTGAGTACCTACCAGCACCGGTACGACGACATGCCGAGGCCCGTTCTCGATCTCGGGCGTGGTCGCCCACGTCTGTGGTTGCGCTCCGAGGTCCTCGATTGGGTCGATCGTAGAGCAGCGCGTCCGAAGAGGTCAGACAATGCCTCATGAGCTGACCTGCGCAAATCTGAGTGAGACCGACCTGCACACGTTTCTCGGGTCGCATCCCTGGGATTCAGACTGCGAGCCCAATGCCGATCGCCAAGCTCGGATCAGGTGAACGTGCCGGCCCATCGTGTGGAACCGTCGTCGCCCATCGTCTCGAGCCGTATGCGACGGCAGCGCGAGCGAGATACCGGCATCGAGATCGAGCTGCGACGGATCCTCCATCGGCTGGGGCTGAGATTCCGTCTCCACGCAAAAGTCCCCGACGTGCCGCGTCTTCGTCCCGACGTGGTGTTTCCATCGGAGAAAGTCGCGGTGTTTGTAGATGGTTGTTTCTGGCACAAATGCCCGCAACACCACTCGCTTCCCAAGGCGAATCGTAGGTGGTGGCTCGCGAAGCTCGACGCAAATGTCGAACGAGATCGGCGGCAAGGCATGGAACTCGCCACGGCTGGGTGGGAGGTACTTCGGATTTGGGAGCACGAGGATCTGTCTGCTGCAGCCGATAGGGTCGAACGGACGGTGCGAGGTCGCCGACAGTGACTCGGTGGCTCGGGGCTCGCGCACAACGTCCTTGGGGCATCCAGCTGATTGAGATCAATCAAAGTGTGTGAAAGGGCGCGGCAGGCTCATGAGAATTGGTGTAGTTGATCTCTTCTCGGGTTGCGGCGGCACCAGCCTGGGTTTGCGTCAGGCGGGCATGGTTGTTCTGGGCGGAATCGACAACGACTCGGACGCTGCTGCGACCTATCAATTGAACTTTCCCGGCGCACAATTCATTCGCGCCGATGTCCGACAACTAGGCGTTGATCTCGTGTTGGCGGAGTTTCGGGTCGATTCAGTGGATCGTGTGATTCTTTCGGCATGCGCACCCTGCCAGCCATTCTCGAAGCAACGCACGACGCCTCGGCCGAAAGATGATCGAGTTCCGCTGCTCCGGCAGCTCGGTCGTTTCGTACAGGGGATTCAACCGGACGTGGTTCTCATCGAGAATGTTCCGGGTCTTCAGACGTTCGACGACGGCGAAGGACCGTTGGCTGACTTCCTGGCCGACCTCGATGAATTCGGCTACGAGTATGAGGTGAGGACGATAGAAGCCCGACAGTATGGTGTCCCGCAGCGTCGGGCTCGACTTGTTGTGCTCGCCTCAGCGTATGGAGCACCAGGATTTCCGGAGCCCACACACGGTCCGGGAGCCCAGCCATATTCAACGGTCCGAGACTGGATAAGGGATCTCCCGCCGATCGCTGCCGGCGATTTTCACGCTGATGTGAAGAACCACCGTGCCCATGCCTTGTCACAGAAGAACCTCGAGCGGATTCGCGCGACTCCAGAGGGCGGAGATCGCCGTGACTGGGCGAGTCACCTCTGGCTCGACTGCCATTCCGGCACCTACGACGGCCATACCGATGTGTACGGACGCATGTCATGGGACGCGCCCGCAACAGGCCTCACGACCCGCTGTGTCAGCTACTCCAACGGTCGGTTCGGTCATCCTGAACAGGATCGAGCCATCAGCATCCGCGAGGCCGCTTGTCTTCAGACGTTCCCGGCTGAGTTCGAGTTCGTTGGCAATATGGCGTCGATGGCGCGGCAAATCGGTAACGCGGTGCCCGTGCTGCTCGCAGAAGCTCTCGGCCGGCATCTGGTTGGCCACCTTGCCCGTAGGTCGACTGTCTCAAGAGGTCCCATTCTCGGAAGGGTTGCCTAGTGGCACAGTTCAAGACGAGCGCCCGTGCCGTCGACATGCTCGGCCGGCAACAAATCGCAGGTGTTCCGACTGCCATCAGCGAGCTGTTCAAGAACGCACACGATGCCTACGCGACAAAGGTGACAGCTGATCTGATTCGCGAACAGAGAATCCTCGTGATTCGTGACAATGGGCGCGGGATGTCTCGAGGGGACTTCGAAAACCGATGGTTGGTGCTTGGAACGGACAGCAAGCTCGGGCCACAGAAGGCGCCTGCTGGATTCAAACGTCGTGAGATGCTGGGCGAGAAGGGCATCGGTCGCCTCGCGATCGCCTTACTCGGTCCCCAGGTGCTCGTTATGACTCGGCCGAAATTGGGCAAATCGGGTGGTGACCTGACCGTTGCGCTCATCGACTGGCGACTCTTCGAAATACCCGGCATTGCCTTAGATCAAGTCCAGGTTCCGATCGAAGTGTTGAAGCCGGGTGCGCTTCCTGGCGAGGCTGTCATCCAGAAACTGCGTCGAGCACTCCTGAACAACGCGGAGGAGCTTCATCGAGCGACAGACGGCACCGCTGGATTCCAGAGTGATGTCGCGTCCCCCTGGGATGATGTCAAAGCACTCGATGAGTTGCTTAAGGCGCCATCTCTGGGCGGAGATGGGTACGGCACCCACTTCATCATCTCGCCGGTGGGGGAGGACGTTCTGGCAAGCGTTGGATCTGGTGATGGGGGTGGTGCAAGCGAGCTAACGAGGTTCCTGCTCGGCTTTACGAATTCCATGGTCCCCGGCCACTCGCCTCCGGTTCTGGAGGTGGCGTTTAACGATCATCGGTCTGGTGATGATGTGCGCTCTCTCGTCGATGAGGGCGAGTTCTTTGTCCCAGACGACTTCTTGTCGTCGGACCACCAGATTCGCGGCGAGTTCGATCGCAACGGTGGGTTCCACGGATCGGTCACCGTCTTCGGAGAGGGCCCCGAGCCGTACGACCTACCTCCTCCTGGGAGCGTTCGCTCTCCGAGTCGCTGCGGACCATTTCGTTTCGACCTTGCAGTGGTTCAACCTGAGGCCAAGTCGTCAAGTATGAGCGCCGAGGCGCATACGAAGCTTAGGAGGAAGACGCAACAGATTGGGGGTCTGTACGTCTATCGCGAAGGCGTTCGGGTCCTGCCGTATGGAAACGTTGACTATGACTACCTCGAGATAGAGGAGCGCAGAACCCGCAGCGCTGGTTACTACTACTTCTCACACCGCAACATTTTTGGGGCCGTCTCGATCACGCGATCGGATAACAGTGGCCTCGTTGACAAGGCAGGACGTGAAGGGTTCCAGCGCAATGGCGCATACAGGGATTTCGTAGACCTTCTGGAGAACCTATTCCTGCAGCTTGCAGCGGACTTCTTTCGCAAAGGCGGAAGCAGAGCCGATCCTTTCACGCACGAACGCACTCGATTGCAGGAACTGCACCGCGCCAAACAGGAGTACGAGACGAGGGCCAAAGCAGAGCGACAACGGCTCACCACCTTGCTCGCCGCAGGGTTCGAATATGTCCAGAACGATCTCGAGTCTGAACTTCATGGGGTTCGCGAGGTCGTGGAGCATCAGATCGGCGAGGCTGCATCACCCGATGAGCTTGTCATCGCCGAGGCGGACGTCCAACGGATGTTTCGGGCGATTCGGTCGAAAGTCGCGATACGCGAACCTGAGGGCGCAGGTCTCGACGCCAACCTTCGTGACCTCTTGTCGGAGTTCACGGAGCTAGCGCGGAGCACGGAGGACAGCCAGATAGCACCTCTGGAGCGATGGGCGACCGAGAAGTTCCAGCAAGCCGCGGAACGACTCGCAGAACAGGATGTGCACGCGTGGGCGATCTCATGGGCTGATGAGACGATCCAGGAAGCTCGTGAGCATCTGAGTCCAGTGCTCGACGGTGTTGAGGTTGAGTTGCGACGATTGTTGGAAGAGGTTGTCGTCACAAGAGCATCCATCGACGATGCTTTTGGGAAGCTGAGAGAGAAGTTCGAAGTCAACGTGGCGGCTGCTGCTGGGAAACGGTCCGAAAGCCTTGGTTCTGAACGCGCAGCCGTGCTCGAAGGTTTGGCCGAGTGGGAACGCGTCGACGAGATGTTCTCCAGCAATCAGGCGCTATTGCAGCTTGTGTCGGTTGATCTCGATCGGGATGGCGTGACGCCTTTGACGGCGATGAGGGCTTTGGATGAGGAGGCAATCGCATACCGAGAACGGGCACAGCTCGACGTTGAGATGATCCAGCTCGGGATGGCTGTAGACATTCTGAGCCACGAGTTCGATGACTCAATTCGGTCTGTGCGAAATGACCTTCGCAGACTAAGCGCCTGGGCGAACGAAAACCCAGACCTCGCACCCCTGTATCGGGACCTCGTTTCTTCCTTCGAGCACCTAGACGGGTACCTCAGGTTGCTGACGCCACTTGCACGCCGACTGTACCGGTCGAGGGACACTGTCACCGGCAAGGACATTCATCGGTACCTAACCGATCTGTTCGGAGAGCGGCTTGAGCGTGAAGAGGTTGAACTGGAAATGACGAAGGGTTTCGAGCGCTGGAGCGTGGAGTCGTTCCGATCGACGTTCTACCCAGTATTCGTGAACCTGATTGACAACGCGCTTTTCTGGCTGAGAGATAGGAGCCAACCGCGAAGGATCCGACTAAGTACACGTGGCAGGACGGTGATGGTGTGTGATACCGGGCCAGGTGTCGCTGAGCGGGACGTGGATCGAATCTTCGAGCGAGGGTTCACGAGAAAGCCAGGCGGCAGGGGTCTCGGGCTGTACATCTCGAAACAGGTCCTCGCTGACGAAGGCTTCACCGTGAGGGTCAACACGGATGGGGCCCTCGGTGGTGCTTGCTTCGAAATATCGGAGGAGGAGTAACCGGGTGGCTCTGAAACAGCTAACGCGGAACGCGGTCGAACGGTATTTCAGAACCGTTCTGCTCGTGGACGAGCGCTGGCAGCTGGCTGAAGATCGAGTGGGGAAGGTGACCACTCCCGGACTAGCTGCCCGCAGTCGCACCACGCCGGTAACAGACACTGTGCTACAGCAGCCAGCAGGTGGCGACGTTGACGTAGTTGCTATGACAAACGCTTTCATCAAGCACGGTATGCACCTTGCACCTGTGCGGCCCGAGGCGAAGCCTGAGACCCGGTTTGCGATGCCCATCAGGAGGGTCGCACATGGATCTGATGTTGTCGTGCTCGACTGGAACATCTATGACGACGACGGGCGTCGCTGTGTTCATCTTGCCAAGGAGCTTTTCGCAGAAGACGGCGGCGGGAAGCTTCGCGTCCTAGTGATCTATACCGGGCAGCAGCCCGACAAGGTCGAAGCGACCCTGAAGGAGTCCTTACGGGTCCCTGAGTTCGAGGCCGGCCGGTCCTCGCGGGACAACTTTCACGTCATGGTGCTTGTTAAGCCTGAAAGCACCACGGTGACGGACGACAGTCGAACTGCATCAGCGGGCGATCTCCCAGAGCGCATTCTGGAGTTCGTATCGGAGTCAATGTACGGGATTCTCCCAACAGTGGCTCTGAATGCTCTAGCGGCCATTCGCGATAGCTCGCAGAAGCTGCTCGCAGCTTTTGATGCGAATCTCGATCCTGGCTATCTCGGCCATCGGGCGCTCTTGCGCAACCCCGAAGAGGCAGCCGACCAGCTGCCCGTCATCGTAGCCGACGAGCTCCGCGCGATTCTTGAGGACCCACAAGTAGCGCAACCTGGGCGTGTCGAACCGGTTTGCTCATGGATCGACAGCCCTCCCGACGGTCTTGGACCCGTCGACGACCCAGATCTCCTCAAGAGACTGCATCGTTTTGGTAACCCATATGAGTGGCCGCCAGACGCCTGGCCAGGTGGCGAGCGGCCAGGCCCGAGGCAGATCTACGACAGCCAGCCTGCCCTGGCGCCACTGCATGCCCCCGGATTGAACCCCAACGATGCCGATGAACGATGGAGCCTCCGCATGTCCGTGAGCTCGTCCTATGGCTTCGACCCCCCTTACTTGCATCTAGGCAGCATCCTCTTTGAACGGCTTGATGCGGACGGGGTCTACTGGTTGTGCTTGATGCCGCTCTGCGACAGCGTGCGACTCGAGGCGCCGACGGTGTTTCCGTTGCTCATGCTTGAAGACCGAACGGCCGCCGACAATCGTCGGTTCAACTGCGTTGTACGTCACGATGGAGAGTGGATACGCCTTAGGGTTCCGGCGCGCGTTGACAAAGTCGAGATGGTCGAGTTCGGGGTTGGAGACGGCTTGGTCGCTGCCGGCGGAGGCCGCTTCGCGAGCACTGGTAAGAGGCAGTTCGAGTGGGTAGCGACCTTGAAACCCGATGTCGCACATCGATTCGCGCAGTCGGTCGGTGAACGCATTTCCCGAATCGGACTTGACGAAAGTGACTGGCTTCGCAGATGGGCGAGGGGATAGCCCCAACGACGCTTCTGACCAGACTCGTCAGTTCTGGACGTTGTTCGATCGAGACCCAGACCGTCGTGGTCTGGGCTTGGTGGCAGTCAAGGAGGTCAGGGGTTCAACTCCCTTCAGCTTCACCAGAAGCCCTCCTCAAGTCTTATCTGCCCTCAGGAGAGCTACCAGGTATCCCAGTCGACCCCTCTCCTCTCGGCGATATCTTCGCCGTCCGTCAGCCAGTTAAATACGCCGAGCGACTCGTGATGCAGCGCATCTCTTTGACTCTGGGGCAGGGCGTTCCACGCGTCCTCGGACACGACAACCACGGTGGCCCCGCAGTGATAGGTGCTTCCTCGCAGATTTTGAGCGCGCAGCTCGTCTCAGAAGGCGGCGCGTACAGCCTCGGCCTGATCTCCCGGTACCCCATCGACTAACGACGAACCGAATTCCAATACCGCGTGGGAGGCGAGGCAACGACAAGCTCAGGGAGTATCAGCCGCTTCGGCTCAGACACGCAGGCGTCACCATGGAGTTCCTATCCTGGACCTCGGAAGGGGCTGACGTGACCGCCGTGAGAGCCGAGAATCAAATAGGGGCCAAGATCATCCCCCAACTCTCGGCAGGGGTGCTGGAGATCGTCGCTGCGGTTGGATTCGAGACCACCACGAAACGACTCAGTGGGGACACCACAGAATGGGTCTGGGTCACCTTCACTGAGGATGGCTTGGTGAGCGCTATCGACGCCCTGACGGTCTTCCTCCAATGGGTCCGAGATGCGAATGGCGACCCCAGTTGGTCCCCAGAGATCGACCCTCATTTCCTCCCATCGCCGTAGAAGACGGCACTGGACCCCAGGGGACAATGCGCTCGCCAGAGCGAGGGACCGGACGCCTCAGAGTTATCATTGGGGCCGTGGACCTCGATCCCATCCAGGCTGCGCATCTGGCACCGAACGGTCCTGCCGCCATCGCCGGTGCATGGTTCGCCGCGATCGTCGACCAAGCTGAGCTTGCCAGTGCCTGGTCCCTCACCGACTACCCGCTCCGGCTCGCATTGGCACAATCATGGCTGATGTCCACCCAAACAGCCTTCGATGAGGGCAGCCGAGACAGAGTTGCAGCTGAGATTGCAGACGGCATCGACTCGGAATACTGGGGCGAGTTCGTCGAGTGGCGATTGACACGATGGCGTGAGAACACCTTTAGGGCGTTCGTAGACCATGGTTGGGGCCTCGTGTCCATCCCCGAGATGGCCGGACCAGACGTTGAGTTCGTTCGCATGGCCCAAGGCGGTCAAGTTCGCGAATTGTCGGCGGGGGAAGCCGAGCTAGTCCAAACGCTCACGTTGCGCCTGGTCAACGGATCATGGCTCATAGCCGGGATCGGACGCACCCTGGCGGTTCCTGGTTGGCCGCCTACGGAGCACGAGCTACCGACGGACTTCGGGCTGCCCGAATCGCTCACATAGGAGTGCTTCGGCGGCTCCTCATTGGGGGAGCCGACTGTGGTCATTGCTGTCCGGCCTCCCATGCCTCGTAATCGAGGTGGACGTTCTTCCCACCAGGGCCGTAGCCGTGCTGGACGAGAAAGCCCACGACGGAGTCGTATACCATCTCGATGACCCTTGACTCGGCGCGTCTATCGTGACCCTGCAGGAAGTAGGAGCCGACCGGGGTCGCTCCTCCGCATCCGCAGAAACATTCGCCGGTGGGCATCGTTCTTTGAGTCATGGTTTTTTTCCTTTCTTGAATCCACTTCAAGAATGCCTGTCTTGGAATCCTACGGACAGTGGCCCAGAAGAAGGACCCCTCGCCCCTTACGTCGTCAAGGCTCCAGGCGTGGATGTTTCGATCGGGAGGTGCCGTGGCGTGAAGGTGAGAGCACACGGAGTGCCAAGCGACATCAACTCGAACGAATCCTTGTCCCACAGGTCACCCTTCCTAATGTCACATTCGATCAGATCAGCGCTTTCGGGTATTGGCATCTGGACAAACCGGATACACCACCTGCTCTCTCAATCCAGCTAACCGCCGACCTAGTGATCGTGCCCCAGGGGCCAGGAGCCTTGCTCGTGTTCCCGGACGACGTGATCGGTGCGGTGACGTGCTATGCGCGCGACGCAAAAACATGTTTCCCGGTGGTCCGCCCTGGCGAGTACTGGGCGATACCGTTGGACGACTGGTCCACGATCTACCCTCCTAGGTGGCAATGTTCCGTCGACGCCGGAGGGCGATCGCCGACTGGGCTCGTAGAACTTGGCAGTTCGACCTGATCATGGTCCCGGGAGTGATCTTGGCCTGGGCGTTATACATGACCTTGGCTATCGGACCCTTCCTCGTCGTGGCTTTCTGGCCGAGGCCACCGCTGGTCCTTGGAGTCATCGCGGGACTTGTTGGCTTCGGTGTTCTAATTTTCACCCTCGTCCAGGGCTCGATAGCGCGAGTGACGGCAACGATGAGCGCTGCGAGCGGAGACGAACTCCAGACGTACAGCATCGCGGCTGTGCTTGGAGCGATATTGGCGATCGGCTGGCTCGTTCTGGTGACCGGCATCTGGAGTGCGGCTCTTGAGAACTCCCAGAGCCCACACGCTGGGGTAACTTCTGATTACGCGCTCTTAGCTCTATGGCACGTAGCTAACGCGATCCCCTTCCTGGATGTGCCCCGCACTCTTGGGTTTCCAGATCCTCCGGTCGAAGCATGGGGACTTGGCACTGGCATCGCCCTGTTACTTCTGGGGTTCGCAGTCGTTTTCTCGATCGTCATGGTGGTCAGTGAATTGTTGGTACGTCGGAACCGAAATTGACCCAAGCGTCTACAGAAGCCCTTCAACAGCTATCTGAGCACTACGACGAGCTGCTGACGCTTGGCTTGGTCCAAGAGTCCAGACCGCCGGGGGTCGGGGCACTCCCGGTCCCGGGGAATCCTTGGCAGCCGATTCCGATAGGACAACGAATTGTGTACGTCCATAAGAGCGTGTTGCTCGGCATGGTCGTACTCCCCTTACAGATGGTGATTCTGCTCGCGCAGCACGAGGGCGCCGACCTGAAGAGACAGCTGAGAACGTCAGGTCGCCGAGCGCTCATCCTGATGACATTGTTTCTACCTGTTGTGCTAACGCACTGGTGGCCGACACCCACGTACCCCGGCTCAAGATGGACGATGGGCCAGGCCGTTGTCGGATTCATAGCGACCCTCTGTCTGCCTGGCTTCGTCATTGGGTTGATTACGGGGAATTGGCTTCTCGCCTGGACGTGCGTCTACTGGTGGGTGGGAGCGTTTCTGCTCGCCCGTGAGTATCGAAGCCGAGGGTTCGACGTGTAGGTACTCAAGGAGCCGAAGCTGTTGCACCGCCATGTAACGATCTGCAGTCCCGCTCCCTTTCGGCCTTTCGTGTTGGGCCTTCCCGAATCAGGCCAACTAATGCTTGAAACGAACCTCGATCCGATCCTGGGCTTGTCGTCTTGCTGCCGGGGTCGCAGGATCACGGTGTCGAGCACTTCGCGGAGTGCGGTCTTTCGTTGGGTGTCGGACAAGTCGGGCCACGCTGCTCGCAGTGCGCCTGGTCGCTGCCAGCGAAGATCGACCTGCTGGGGGAGACGAGACCGCTCGTCGTCGATCTTGGCTCGAAGCGTTTTCGAGAGAGCCACGAACTCCGCGAGTCGTATCTCGTCGCGCTCGCTGAGTCACTCAACGTGGGTGAGATAATGGCCCCTGCATTTGCGCAGCCGGGTTGTAACTGATGCCAGACTGATGCCCAACGACCTGACACAGGGTGACATCACCCGGTATCGGTTAGCAGTGGTTCCGCTTCATCCTGATACTGATCATCGCTAATCGACCCCTGCCACCGTACCTGGGAACCTACTCGTCTGGCTCATAACCCGAAGGTCGCGGGTTCAAATCCCGCCCCCGCTACTCCCGGGAAAACCCAGGCACCGCCTGGGTTTATCCCTGTTGTGGGCAGTGTCAGTTGCTCGGCGATGTGGCGGCACCTTGGGAGTATCGGCGACTGCAGCCCGTGCATGGAGCTTTCAGTCGTGGTCCTTCAGGTCGATGAGTTCGGATGGGACACGACCCGGTGGGCCACTGCCGCAGAGAGCACTAAGAGGGAGATTCACCGGGCTGCCGCACACATCCTCTACTCATGACTGCCGAAGCGTCCTGGAGTCTCTCGGAGAGCGGGCCATGCAGCGCAGGTCGTTGACTTTGCATAGGCCCCCGGGACGAGCTGTCGGCCTGTTGGTGCCGCGAGATGCGGACTCGGCCCGGCTGCGAGCTAGTCGCCAATCGTCCATTGGAATTCCACAATTCCCTGGATGCGTTGCTCAACGTCGGTAATGGTGATCGCAACGTCGTATGCAGTCCTTTGTGCCTTTGTGGGCGAGCCCTCGATTTCGCCAGTCTTCCGGTCGATTGTCAGTCCAGGGGGGAGGGTGTTTCCATCGTTGTAAACCAGGTTCGCCGAACCATCGACCACCAACTCGAGCTTGACAGTGTCACCTACTCGAGACGTCCGGTCCGACATTGTTGTCAACATCAATGGAGTGACATCACGGACCACGCCGCCCGTAATGTTCACCTCGCTCACTTGAGGCTCGAGCGTGACAATGGCGACGACATCCATAGTGGCGTTGAACCGTGATGCGCGACAACCGGTGGTAGGCAGAGTCTCAATGTCCCAGGGTTCAGCCTCCGTGCCCTGTCCGCCGTGCTTGAGCACCACCACCCTCGACTCATCGAGGCACCGGCTGATTCCAACCGCATCAACGAACTCGTGTGACATGAAAGTCGCCTCAGCAAGCTGGGGTTCAGCTGCGGTTGGGTCAGCCACCTCGTCCTCACCCGCTTGTAAAGCGCCGACGTAGGCAATGCCGCCCAGCGCAGCGGCGCCTGCGGCAACAAGAATCCAGGTGGCTTTGGAATGGAATGTGTCTCGCACTTTCTCGAAGGAACCTTGTGCCGCTATCGCGCGCCCCCGCGCCTGGTATTTCTCAAGCCAAGCTTTCGAGTCGGCCAGAGCGTTCTCTGCAGCTCGAAGGGCCTCCTGACTGGAGTCAAGTTCCTTCTTACGTTCAACTGCCTGGCTCGGCTGCGCATCTTTGAAGGCGGCGTCTGCAGCAGCAACATCTTCCTTCGCTCTTTGAACCGCATCACGCATTCTCCGTTCGACCTTGCGCCGGGTGGTCCAAGCTTCCGTGAAATGTTCGACGGTTTCGGACCCATCAAAGAAATAGTCCGTCGGATTAGCAGTGATTCGATCGGAGAAACTCTTCGGGAGCTCGGAAAGGGATACGGACGTTGGGGCGAGGATGTCGGCTAGCAGCCGAATTGCAGTACCAAGCCCGGCAATGCCGACCACAGCTCCAACTATTACGACGACCACGCGGGTCCAGGTGATGTCGCTAAAGCTGCCAGTCAGAGGTCCGGCACCGAACACAACAGTGCCGATGGCCGCCATCGCCGTCGCTATCCAGCGGGCAACGTCTCTGGTTTCCTTCTTTGCCGTCGTCCAGACTTCGACATCTTCGCTCGCGGAGCCTGACGTGGTGTCTTGGGCCGCGGCGACTTCATCCGGCGTGGGAGTGGCCTCCTCAGTCACTGCGAGCGAGGTTCCTCATCGGCTGGCAAGACGGACCTGTCGCCAGCAGGAGGCTGGTCGATGTCGACCCACTTTTCTCCATCGCAGTACTGCCACCGGCCGGAATGGTCCGAGACTTCCCCCACATGACCTTTGTCGCAGGCAGGTTGCTGTTCCTCTTTTGAATGCGTCATGAACACCTCGGCGAAGCCTGAAACGGATTATGGCATCCGGGACAGCAGCTCGCCCGTTGAAGAATACCTATCGATTAGCTTTCTTGGTTGCGATTATCGCTGTACTCCCATACCTGGCCTTCACTCTTCAGGATCTCGGTAATTTGAGTCTCATCTAACCCTGCGCTTGGGAATTGCAGTCGCAGTGCCCACCATTCTTTCAGCAACGAGTCAGTGGCTGCGCGCTTGCGCTGATTTGGACACTTCCTCTCGTTCCGGTCGCGATCGCATTCGGAGCCAACTTCACCGTCTATTGGCCTGGCGCGTCGCCCGCCTCGGATCCGGTCCCCGCTGCCTCGTATCGCCCGCCTCGTTCGACCTGAGCGCGTCGCTGGCTGATGTGGACGTTGTCGATTTGGTTCCCGACTACATTTGGCGCTCCGAGCTTCACCGGTTGCGGAGTTGGAGGTGAAGATGAAACCACGTGGTTGGCATGGCCTTGGATGTCTAGCCATCATGCTGATCCTTGATGCGTTTGGAGCATCGTGGCCTTGATCGAGCCAAGCACGCATGAGCGTTCAACCGGCGAATACAGCGCACTACACGTCATTTGTGAACGCGACGTTGGCTTGTTCTCACTTGTGCAGCAGGTGATCGCACATGTGCCGTTCGCTTTGTCCGAGGGGCGTACGCCGATCGCGCTCTTCGGGCCCCGTACCTGTTATTGGACGCCCAAAGGGCACCATGGCGCCGACACCGTATGGGAGTACTATTTCTGTCCGCTAGTGCCCAACTACCCGGCGACAGCTATTCCACCACATGTCTTCGACAGCATCCGCGAGAATCCCCCAGACGCGGATCACCCTGGGTACATGATTGACAAGAACGTCTTCGTGTCCGCACATTTCGGAGACCACCCCGCTCTTACAGGGCGAACCCTGAATATCCCTTACCTGTGGAACGACCCTGGCCCCGAGCTACGTTCATTTGCCGCCTCGGTCATCGAGGGATACGTGCGCCCACGCAAGTACCTCCAGCACAAGGTAGACCAGTTCTACGCAAGCGAACTTCAAGGCTACTTTGTCATAGGTGTGCATCTGCGGGGTACAGACGCTGTGTCCCCTGAGGAAACTCGCGCCCATCGACAAGCTTCGTTGATCCTTCCGAACTATCTACCTGTGTTGCAGCAACTCATCGAAGGCCACCCTCGGGCGCGCATTTTCGTCGCGACAGACGACAAACATTCTCTTGACTTCATGCTTGACCACTTCGGATACGAATATGTGCGCTCGTACAGTTCTATCTACCACACTCATGGGCCGACGGCGAGTACGGGCCCCACTGGATGGATCATGCCGGCTTACATCGCTGGGGACCGAGATGTTGCCGCCGAGCAAGGGGAAGAAGCGGTCGCGGATTACCTCCTGTTGAGTCGCAGCGACTACCTAGTGCACAACGGTTCTAGCCTCGCCCGGACAGCGCTTCTCCGCTCACCAGGCTTGCCGCACGTCAACATCCACACGCGCTCGAAAAACGGACCTAACGTCGACCTCGATGTCGTCCGAAGAGTTCGAGCGAGGAAGGCATCGCGGCTGGATGAGCGCTATGAAAGAAGTCCGCGGGTTGCCTTCGTAGTTCACTCCTTCAACCGTGTTCAGAACGTTGGGCACCTAGCGAATGCTCTCCGAAGTCTCGGAGATCACGAGTTAATCGTCTGCGACGATGGATCCATTGATGGCTCGGCAGAGGCGTGGCGACCGTTTTTGGACCGTCCGAATGATTTCCTGCTCCAATCGAACGATCTACATGAGATTCGTATACTGGATCGCGCTATTCGAATGTCGAACGCAGAGATCGTTTGCCTAGTCCAAGATGACGATTACATTCCAGACGACTCAGATTGGCTCCTCGACATTGTTCAGCGATTTGATTCCCATCCGAACCTCGCCGTAGTCGGCGGGTTCATGGGCTTTCCAGCACTCGGGCCTGGTACCGAGCCTCTGTGGGGTCACGGTCCCTTTAGATTTGTTCACCATGTCAACATCGGCCCTTATCTAGTACGCAGAAGGTCCTTCGAACAGATGGGAGGCTGGGACCACTCGTATTCGGAACCTGGCGAGCCTGGAATCTGTTTTGATAGTGAGTTCTGCCTCCGCGCTTGGGTGTACGGATATGAAATTGGCTATCGGTTTGTGCCCTTCAAGGGCGCGCCCGGCGAGTACAAGCACAATGGTGGGACGGTCCTGTTCTCGGGCTCGATCCGCGCACGCAACAAGTTTCGGAATGAGCAGGCAATGTTCGCTAAATATGAGCCGCACCGGGAGGCGATTGATGCGGCGGTGGAGGCCGCTAACCAACGCCTGTAGTTGCTGCGATGATTGGCACTAGAGCTCAAACCGCCGTCGGGGCTCAAAGCACAATCCCTTGTGGCAGAGGTGGTAGCAATCGCCCAGGATTGGTGGACTTGCTAGTGGACATCGATGATTCAGACTCATGCCCACTGGACGTGACGCAGCTCGTGGGCGATGCGGACGATGGCTTCTCGACTCAGAATGTCATCGATTGGGTCGATGCGGCAGCCGGTGACCCCGGCTGCCGACCGGGTCCGCACCACGTTGCTGCTTTCCTATGGGTCGGCGGTGGAGCACCGCGATGCAGGGGTGCCGGGTATGGCCAGCGTGTATCGGGAGTACCTGGCCCGGCTGCTCCGATTGCGCATGGTGGAGGAAGAGCCTCTTCTGGCATGGGAGGCGGTAGTCACAGCTGGCCGTCTAGCCGAACCCGTTTCGAAGGGTTTACTGAGGACGACGTGCCAGGCGCTCGCCGACGGTGAAATGTCAGTCGTTCCGACAAGGGGGGTCGGCAGGGCTAGGCGTGGCGCAGACAGTCGAGCATGTCCTTGAGGCCATGCAAATCGCGCAAATCCAGCCACTGTAAGTAGTACCGGTCCATGCCCACGTTGGTCAGAGCACCTTGTCGTTCGACCATTTGCTCGCCGAATCCAAAGATGGTCCCATCGGCTTGCCATTCGCCTTCCAGTCGAAACGGATCCATCCCGACTCGCGCTGATTCTGCGTGGAGTCGATCGCGATACTCCGCTTCATTTCTACCAACGACGGCAGGTCCCTTCATTGTCACTTCGACCTGACGACTCGACGATGAGTCTTTCATCTCGCGGATGCGGAGAGCAGCTGCCACTACCGGGATCCTTGGGTTGGTGACATTGGTACTGCTTCAGATCTTGGAGAGGGGGATGCACAGCATCCCCCTCCCCATCAAGAGACCAGACCAGGATATGAGCGCGTGGCTAGTGCCAACCTGTCGAGAAGGTCCCACCGCCATTAACGGTGGCGCGTGCTCTACCACGGCAGTTCATGTCATTTAGTTGCCAGCTCCAGACGTTGGAGGAGCTTGTGAAAAGGGGTCCCCCTAATGTGTTCCCGGCTAGGCAGCCATTCCAGGTATCCCGCTGAGCCCAAGGAGATAGTCCGGGCTGGCCGGCCGGAGGCCACGGTATCCTTGACCAAATGGACCGGCATCCGGGGTCGTAGCGCAGCTCAAGGGTTCCGTAACCAGGCATCTGCGCCGTAGCGAGGTTTTGATTGGGTGTCTGACAACTCAACGAATCGGGAGTTGTGCAATCCACGTAGTAGTTGCCTGGCGTTCCGCCGTGGCATTCGGCGGCTTGAGCTGGCAAGCCAAATGTGCCAACAAGAATGCCCACAAGTGTGGACAGAACAAGGAGCTTTCTCCTCATGACTCTCCGTCCTCCATTCTTTCCGTCTCCCAACCTATCTTTCCCACACGGGGATTCTAGTCAGCGAACCTAAGGCGCGACGGCAGATCCGGGTCTATATGCGACGCTCTATCGCGTTGTTTTTCGCGAATTGGGGGGGGGTTTGACTGGACTACACGTCCAATCAACAGCCCCGCAGTACTCGGTGATTAGTCTCGCCGTGATGGCTCAAACGGATCCCCCCAAGACCAACAGGATCTCCTCGCGACTTGGGTGCCCCCGCGAGTTGGGACACCGCGTATGGCCGGATGGGTGGTTCGGAGTTGCGCTCGATGCGCCTCACCTGCGACCATCGAGTCCCAGATGTTGAAGGCCAAGTGTCGGCGACAGCTGCCTAGACGGTCCTTAACCCTTGCCTGCGTGCTACTCGGCGGTCTAGCGGCTGCCTCCTGCTCGGAGGTGGCAGCTGTGGATTTAACGTCCATCACGACCACCAATAACAGCACCCCCACTTCGGCGGCAACGTCAGGCTCTGGCTTACCGGCGGGCAGCTCTTCCGACACCCTGGCCGACACAGATGTCGTCAACCCACTTCTTGAGTTTCAGAGCCAAGGCCTATCGTCCGACGAATTCCATAATGAGCGGCAGCGGGCTCTATCATCGTGTATGCAGCAGCGTGGCTGGACCTTCGAACCAGTTCTGCAGCATTCTCAGGTTCCCGAACCACGGACAGTCGGTGAACTCCGCGACTTCCGCGAGAGCTTCGGTTACGGGCTATACACAACATTGGATTTCGTTGACACGTCGGGCAGAGAGGCGGCTGACCGAAATAATGAGTATCACGAGTCGCTCGGCGCAGATGAACAAGCGGTGTATCGACGGGATCTGAACGGAGACGTCAGTGGAGAGGGCGAGGCACCTGTCGCTGGTAGCTGTGAGGCATTAGCGGAGGGCGCCCTCGAAGTTCCAGGGACTGATCAAGCGGTGATGACGGAGATGCGCAACCTTTATCAGGCGGCTCAACTGTCCGCCGAGTTCTTGAGTGCAGTCGATGACTGGAGAGCCTGCCTTGCAAGCCGCGGTTACGAGATTGACCGGGAAGCGCATCCGGTTGACCTGGTAGACGAGCTCGCCTTTGCCGATGCTCAGCCCCAGGAGTTGACGGACTTCGAGCTCGCGATCGCAGTAGCTGATTTCGAGTGCGACTTGACAACAAAGATGCCTGTTCTGCATCGATTGGAGACCGAGATCGTTCAAGAACTCGTCGAGAAGTATCCGGAGTGGGGGAGCTAGGACCGTTTGGTTCTCCTGAGACGGGTACTTCTCGTAGTCGCTGTTCTCGCTGCCGGTGTGGCAGTGGCGTGGCTGGTTGTTCCTCGATTCATAACTCCCGAGGAGGCGGAGGCAGTTCGCGAACCGCCTGAACCCGAGCCGATTACCGCATTGGCCGAGGTCGGTGTGCTACGTGAGGTGCTGTTGCTGGAGGCCGAGGTCCGTCCGCGGATCGAGTTGTCTATCGATCCATGGGAACCGGTCGGCGCGTCGCGTGGCGTGGTGACCTTCTTACCTGAGCCGGGGACTGAGGTCGTGTCGGGTGATCCTGTGGTGGGCTTATCAGGACGTCCGTTGATATTCGTCACCGGCATGTCCAATCTGTATCGCGATCTTCACCGCGGCTTGACGGGTTCGGACGTGCAAGCGCTCCAAATGACGTTGCTGGAGTTCGGCTACTTGGACAATCCAGATGAGGTCGACGGGGTTTTCGGTGCTAGTACTGAGGAGGCGGTACGGGGTTGGTATGAAGGCATGGGCTTTGTTCCGGCGCCCCCACCTGAGCAGGTCTCGACAACCAGTGTGCTAGAAGCGCAGAACGGAGTTGACCAGGCGAGACAGACTCTGCGCTCCGCTCGAGCTAGCGGTGACCAAACCGCCGTGTCGACGGCGCGCCGAAGCCTGGCCATTGCGGAAGCGCAGCTTGCCGCTCTGCAGAGTTCTCCGACTCTGGTAGTTCCGGCTAATGAAGTACTTGGGCTTCCATTCGAGTCGGTGGTCGTGGACAGTTCGTACGAGGAAGGTGACCTGGTAGACCCGGAGAGGAGTCTGCTTGAGTTGCGCACCACCGAGGCGATCGTCGTAGCTTCTGTGACCCTGGCGCAGACCAATCGTCTGGCCAAAGGCCAATCTATTGTGGTGATGGTCGGGGGCCGTGAGGTCGAGTCGACTGTGGGTGAGATCATCATTGCTGAACCTGGTAGTTCACCCGAGGCCTTCGTTCGTATTGATGCTGAGGTGCGGGACCTTCAGCCAGGCACACCAGCAAGCGTTGAAGTAGAGCTCGACGCCACGACGGGCGACGTGGTTTCAGTGCCAGTTTCTGCGGTCCGCGCCGACGCCGACGGCGAGTCGTACGTGACGATCGTCATCGGTGACAGCCAGACCCGAGTGGATGTGGAAGTGGGTGTAACCATCGGTGGCAGGACCGAAATCGTCTCTGGACTAGGTGGCGGCGAACAGGTAGTCGTAGGTTGAAATGACCTTGGCGTTGCGTTTGGATGGGATCTCCAAGGTCTACGCCGACGACGTGGTGGCGCTCGAGCAGGTCGACTTGACGATCGAAGCCGGGGATTATGTTGCGCTCACCGGGCCGAGTGGCAGCGGTAAGACCACACTCCTCAACCTTGTTGGGCTTCTCGATACGCCCACCGGCGGGGCCCTCTGGTTCGAGGGCGACGACACGCGAGATTGGACAGACCGCGATAGATCACGGGCCCGGGCCGATGCTCTCGGATTTGTATTCCAGAGCTATCACCTATTTGAAGATCGGACAGTGACCGACAATGTTGAGATTGGGCTTGTCCACCAACGCCGGAACGAGCTGGACCGACCCGCCGAGCTCGAGAAGGCCATTGCGGCAGTGGGCCTTCAACATCGGGCCCACGCATCGGCGCGCACCCTTTCGGGAGGTGAACGGCAGAGGGTAGCAATCGCTCGCGCTATAGCCCGCCAGCCCAGAATCCTGCTCTGCGACGAACCTGTCGGCAACCTCGATGGCGGTAACGCCGAGATCGTGCTCGATGAAATCGACCACATCCACAAATCCGGGGTAACCGTGGTCATGGTGACCCACGACCCGAGGTCAGCGGCAAGAGCGCTAAGAGTCGTCAAACTCCGCAACGGCCGTGTTGTCGACCTGTCATGAAGTTGACAGACCTATTCCGCGAGACCAGACGGTCGATCGGGGAACGTGCTGGCCGGTCTTTGGTGGCATCCCTGGGATCGACACTCGGAATCGCAACAATCGTTGCCGTGATCGGCCTGTCCGGAACCGCTTCGAACCAGATATCGGTCAGGTTCGACGCCCTAAGATCATCGGTGGTCTATGTGGAACCCGCATCCTTGTCGGAAGAGGCAACCCTCAGGGAGGTCGATCTAACGGGCCTCACCGAGGTCACCGGGGTCACCGGTGTCGCCCGCACCACAGTATTGAACCCACGCGACATTTCGCTGCGGCCGGTCGACGGAAGGATTATCAGCTTCACCCCGGCCGTGGTGGACGGAAACCTGACCGAAAGCCTCGAATTGGACGTTCTTGAAGGCCGCCTCTGGGACACCCGTATCCTCGAAACCGGCGCGCCCGTCGCTGTTCTCGGCCAGACCGTTGTCACCGAACTCGGCCTGCCACCGTTCACCCAACCATTCACCTTGTGGGTCGAGGGAGTGCCGGTCACCATCATCGGCTACGTAGCAGCAGGGGAAGTCGACCCCCGAATCGACGGCTGGGTGCTAACACCACCGGTCAACCTTGACTCGGCCATCTGGGGCACTCAAGGGGAAACAGGAGTATTGGTCCGGGTAACCCCCGGGTCCGGCGCGTCAGTCGCCCGCCAGGCTCCCATGGCCATCGACCCCGAACTCCCATCGGCGTTTGTTGCCCTGGCACCACCCGAACCAGAAGTTCTTCGAGCGCAGGTGGAGGACGACACCCGCTTGGCGTTCCTCGTCGCCGCCGGAGTCGCACTCATCGTGGGCACACTCGCTATCGCATCGGCCGTCATGACGTCCGTCGTGGAGCGCATCGAACAATTCGGCATCCGACGAGCCCTCGGCGCCACCCGGCGAGATATCGCCCGACTTGTTGTCTCAGAGTCCCTCATCCTTGGACTCCTTGGGGGCACAGCCGGATGCGTCCTCGGGCTCGTAGCCATCCTCGCCTTCTCGATCTCGCTCAACTGGCAACCCGTATTTGACATTCGCCTATTACCCCTCGCTATTGGACTTGGTGGCATCGTCGGAGTGGTTGCAGGTCTCCTTCCCGCTATCCAAGCCGGCAGAGTCGACCCCATCCGCGCCATGCGCCGTCTTTAGTTCACGGCGCAACGTTGTATTGCATGTAGGCGGCGGTTCGCCGCCCGGAACGCGTCTTCCTTATGATGCAGCTCCTTTTTCTCTCAGCGGCGGCAGGCCTCCTCGTCGTCGCAGGCCTCGTCATGCCGAATCGGACTCAGCTCCAAAGGCACTGAAACTCAATACCGGCCTCCGGTGGAGTCACCTGGACGAAAGAGCGGTAGGACTGAACTCCTGCTGGCTGTTGGGGGAGGAACGTCCAGGAACCGTTTAGGTCATAAATCCGAAACATGTAGATGGCGTTGCGACCATTCTCCAGATTCATGCCCTGGCCGCATCCTGACCCGGGCAGCGTTCTAGGACCTTGGAACGGGCGGGTAGGTTTCAACGCTCTTCGCCTCCGCTGACCGCCGGCGTGACAACTATGCCGAGGCTGTAGCTGTCCTCCTGTCATGGTGTGAGTTCCCCTACATGATTCGCCGGCGAGTCAACGATGAGCCAGCGACACTGCAGCGGCTGGCAGATCATGGACATCACCTCCAAGAGCGGCTGGCACGAGCAGAAGCCTGGACCACAGCCGAATCGCAAGGGATGGGCGAGGAATACACCACCCTCGCAACGGCAGTAAAGAGGGCCATAGGACCGCTACTACAGGAAGTCTGGGAGTCCCCACCGATCACCAAACCCGGAGATATGAACCTGAACGGCTGGGGGTCCGAAGCCTGTTCGGACGTCCGCCAACAGATCAATAACTTCCGGGTGCACACCTCCCGCAGATTCGGGTGGAGACGCCTTCTTACTCCGACTGAGCCGCTGCGGGTTTTGTAAACGTGGCTAACTGCGTGTTGAGTTTGGATGACCGACGCTCTCGGTGTTCGGTGAAGCACGGTGGGTCCGTTCTGTCTCGCGCCACATCGCTGGTAGCCCGCACCAAGTCGGGGCGGTCGGCCAAGGAAGTGCGGTTCCGGGAACTAGCGCATAACCCGCGTCACCAAACTACGAAACGAGTCGAATGACCCACGCATATCCGGCAATTCCGGACACATCGATATCTCACCGGGAATAGTCCACGCGATGTAGACGCTAGGCACCGTGGCATCGCTTGCACTTGAACGCTGACCCCCATGGACAGCGGTCATTGCGGCCTGGCTCGGTGGGATTCGACTCCATCGACTAAGGGCTCCGGACTCATCCTGCGGCAGCGGCAACGGCAACAAGGAGTTCATGTCGGATGACCTCGGCGATGACCACGTCTCATTGAGACGCCCAGGGTGGATGCCGGTTGCCGGGCTTGACTGAGACAGGTTTGAAGTCTGCGGTTGAGATCCCCTGTCGGGGACCCTGTCGAGTGGAGAGGAACCCTTTCGACCACTCTTTCGAACGCTCCATTGGAGCGTTCGGTAACCGAGCGCCATCCCACATCCGTACCACAGGAGGACCAGAAACGACCGGGAGCAACCCGAAACGATCGGAAGCAGAAAGGCCTGCTACGGTTGGCTTTCGGCCGGTTTTACCTGGTCAGCGGATACTCCAGAAATGGGGGAAGGCGAACTCATAACCCGAAGGTCGCGGGTTCAAATCCCGCCCCCGCTACGACCAGAAGATCCAGGCGCTGCCTGGGTCTTCGGCTTTGCCTCTTCCAGTCGCTGTGGCCTGTGCGGGCCGCTCTGATCACGAACTGATGACAAACAGACTGCCCGGGCGCCCTCTAGAACTGACAGACCTTTTTTACATCTCGGGTCCTCTCACGAGAAGAAGAACCGACGACGGAACGAGAGGTGGCGAGGAGCAAAACAGCTGGGTCGGCGCGTGCTCATTCCGAGGCGCGCCCTCAGTCGTCTGCTCGGGCGAAGAGTGACACGTTGATTACCCGATTGCTGGGTCCTTCGAGCTATTGGTGCGTTTGCGAAATAGCATGGGGTCACGTCACTGCGAGCGACCGGCAGGTCCGGTGCGCCCGTCGCCCTCTTCGAGCGGCAACTCCTCGTTGCCGCGAGTTTCCGCAGACTGCGTTTGAGAGGGCATCCACTGAGCTGAGTCGATGGGTCCGTGCGTTCTGGGGGCGGTCGCGTGCCGAATGCGGGCTGCTGGCCGCCTCGTGGAGATGGTCATCTTTCCAAACAGACGGCCACGCGCGGGAAAGTAGGTGACCGGTGTCACCTACTTCCCGATCTCCTTCGTCTGTCAGCTAGGAGGTACGTCAAGTGACGATGAATGTCAGGAGTGCGCGGGTTCGTCTTCACCCTGCTGTGAAGGGGGCCCTGCTCGGTCTTTCCTGGGGAATTGCCATGAGGATCTGGATGCGGTTCATTTCGACTGACCCGGAGTTCACCTGGTCCGGAACCGGCTACATCCTGGGTGCCACCACCTTGGCGGGATTGCTGCTTGGCTTGGGCTGGGCTCGTCGAGTCAAGGCCAAAGGCAATGTGTGGCGGCTTACAGGGCTTTCGATGCTGCCGCTGGGCGCGGCGGCCGGAGGGGTCATGATCCCTTCAGTCGCTCTGGGCGCACTCGCTCTTGGCCGCAAGAACTGGCACACTGCGGTCCGAGGCTTGCTGCTTGCGATCGCGGCGGGGTTTCAGGTTCTTGCGTTCACCGCCGGTCCCGGAGATGGCCTGCCATCGAAGAAGGTTGTTCCGGCAATGGTCATCTATGCAGTTCTGATCTCCCTTGAGGCTCTGGCGTTCTCTATTCCGTTCCTGCCCTCCCGAATCGCCGCTTCCGTCGCTGGAACTCGAGAACCGCTTCCAGCTAGTGGCGCCGATTGAAGCCTGGCAGTTCTGGGTAGCTCGTCGCTCATACCCGAAGGTCGCGGGTTCAAATCCCGCCCCCGCTACGAAGAAGCAACCCTTGTGATCGCGGGAAGCGGCCCGACCGGGCTGATGTTGGCGGGCGAGCTGGCGTTGGCGGGGATCAATGTCGTCATAGTCGAACGACGCACAAATCAGGATCTCGACGGCTCGCGAGCCGGGGGTCTGCATTCCCGCACCATCGAGGTGCTCGATCAGCGTGGCATCGCGGAACGATTCCTCTCCGAGGGCCAAGAGCATCCGTTCGTGGGCTACGCCGGGACCTTCTTGGACGTCAGCGACTTCCCCACCCGCCACAACTACATCCTTGCGCTGTGGCAGAGCCACTTCGAACGCATCCTGGCCAGCTGGGTCGAAGAGCTCGGGGTTCCGATCCTCCGTGGCCGCGAAGTGGTGGGCTTCACCCAGGACGACAGCGGCGTCGATGTCGAGGTCTCCGGCGACACGTCGCTCCGAGGGGAGTACCTCGTCGGGTGCGACGGAGGACGCAGTGTGGTCCGCAAGGAGGCCGGCATCGACTTCCCCGGGTGGGACCCGACGACCAGCCACCTGATCGCCGAGGTCGAGATGGACGAGGAGCCGGAGGTCGGCATGCGCCCCGAGGGTGGTGGCATCGGTCCCGTCAACCGGGAGGAGGGCGGAGGGCCGTACCGGGTCGTGCTGCTCGAGAAGCAGGTTGAACACACCAGCGAGCCCACCCTGCAGGACGTCCGCGAGGCGCTCATCGCCGCCTACGGGACGGACTACGGGGTGCACAGCCCGACCTGGATCTCCCGGTTCACCGACATGACGCGGCAGGCGGCCTCCTACCGCAAGGGACGTGTCTTGCTCGCCGGCGACGCCGCCCATGTGCATGGCCCGCAAGGTGGACAGGGGCTCAACACGGGCGTGCAGGATGCCGTGAACCTGGGATGGAAGCTGGCCCAGGTGGTCAACAAGACCTCACCCGAGAGTCTCCTGGACACCTACCACGCCGAACGGCATCCGGTCGGTGCCCGGGTGTTGCACAACACCATGGCCCAGGTCGCGCTCGCCCGCACTGATGAGCGGAGCAGGGCCCTCCGCGACACCATGATGGAACAGCTGAGCATGGACGAGCCCCGCAAGCGCGTCGCTGGCATGATCTCCGGTCTCGACATCCACTACGACCTCGGAGAGGGACACCCGCTGCTCGGGCGGCGCATGCCCGACCTCGACCTGCAGACCGCGAACGGTCCGACCCGCGTGTTCACTTTGCTCCACGACGCTCGGCCCGTGCTC
The DNA here is from genome assembly GCA_035292605.1 of Acidimicrobiia bacterium. Taxonomy (GTDB): domain Bacteria; phylum Actinomycetota; class Acidimicrobiia; order Spongiisociales; family ZC4RG35; genus JALYNX01. The sequence goes on along the minus strand of DATDPT010000069.1, from coordinate 34,503 downwards.
CTCAACCTCGGCGAACCCGGCGGTTTCGACATTTCTCCTTGGGCGAATCGAGTCCGGTTGGTCGAGGCCATGCATGATGGCGTGTGGGAGCTCCCGGTCCTCGGAGAGATCCCTGCGCCCCCGGCCGTGTTGATCCGACCCGACGGGCACGTCGCCTGGGCAGGAGACCTCACGGACCCGGAGTTGCCTCGAGCACTTGCGACCTGGTTCGGAGCGGCCACTCCGGCCTAGAACCCGACACCCGAGCGCCATCGCACACATCACCTATGTGCCGGTAGGGGGCAAGGCGACCACCCTTCGACGGCGCACCACCAGCAGGTAAGAGTGCCCTGATCCCATCGAGTGGGCCCGCCCGTCGAGCAGGGGGCTCCAGCGACGTGTCGGTGACCCTGTCGAGCGCGCTGGTAGAGCGTTCGGCTCCCCGACGCGATCCCACATCCGTACCACACGAGGTTCAGAAAGGACTTCTTCAACCTCGGGTGACTCAGGTCAGTCGAGTCGGAGGCACTTCCGCAAGAATCGGTTCATTGTCAGGCCTACGCCGACCGCACCTACCACTCGAACACGACGATCTAGAAGCTCGGGTAGATGTCGATGGCATCGCCTCCGGTGCCGGTGTAGTTGCCGCCAGTTGACCAAGTGCTGTCATTGATCAGCGGCTTGAACTCGAAGGTCTCGTTGTCCGGTATCCGCTCCATCGTCCACTCCCAAACGTTCGATGAAACGTTGCGGGCAGCTCGTCCATAGGACCAATCGAGGGGGTAGGTGTCGCCTCGAATCGCGATGTTGTTACCCCATCCTGCGTCATAGTGGACTCGGATGACGGTGAGGTTTCGGTTCGGTGGGGTGTAGCTCGAGACGGGACTGCCGGGGGCGTATATGGCGGTCTCGTGCTCTCCTACGGTGACGGTTATCTGCTTGCCGGTCACCCCCCCGGAGGCCACTGTCACCGTCTCTGCGGTGTCCATCAAGTTGGTCAGGACCGTGGACACTGCGATCGAGCTTTCGGACCGGAGCGGAATGGTCCGAGTCTGATTCGTGAACCGTCCGTTGGCGATGGTGATCGTCTCAGCCCCGTTTGTGTCGTTGCGACGTGAGAATGCGTACACCTGCTCGTCTTCCCACATCTCTCGTTGGGTACCGATCCGAAGGGCCGAGTAGTTGGCCTTGAGTTCGTTGAGCCGTTCGATGTGGGTGAAGATCGTCGATTCCTCGTCGAAGCTCGCCATGTCTTTGCGGTTGTCCTTGTTGGCGATGGGGATCTCACTCCCGTTGCCGTTACCGTCGTCGGCTTGTTCGGTGCCGTAATAGATGACGGGGATTCCCCGCGCCGACATCAGGAACGACAGCGCCGAGCGCAGCCGCTGGTAGTCGTCGTTAGCCCAGGTGAGGAATCGGGCCCGGTCGTGGTTGTCGATGAAAGTCTGGAGCCGGTTGGCGTTGTTGTACAGGTAATCCTGATCGAATAGGTCGCCGAGGTCTCGCATGTCGCCGTCGGAGGAGAAGACCTCCCTCACCGTGAAGAAGAACGGGAAGTCGAGGACCCTCCACTCGTAGTCCTGGTATTCGGACACGTAGCCGACGTCACCAACGAAAATCTCTCCGAAGGTGGGGATTCCCATCTCCTCTTCGAAGGTCTCAAGCCAGTCCTTGGGGATGGAGCGGGCGGCGTCGACTCGGACACCGTCAAACCCGAGGTCGACCCAGTCCTTGTAGGTGTCGATCAGGAGATCGGAGACGAAGCCGTCGTCTTGGTCGAGGTCATCCAAACCTCCCAGATCGCATGTTTCGAGCTCTGCTTGATTCATCGAACCGTCGAAAAGGCAATCCCCGTCATGGTGGAAGTAACCAGGGTCGTCGAGTGGCGATGCCGGTTCGTAGGTGGAAGGGGAATACGTTGTCGAGGTGCCCGCGAAGTAGTCGGCCGTGTGGTTCGGGACAACGTCGATGATCATCTTGATGCCGTAGGAGTGGGCCTCGTCGATGAGGTCTTCGAGATCGGCCAGATCGCCGAAATGCTCGTTTGGCTCCGCGAAGTCATGGGTGAAGTATCCGTGGTAGCTGGCCTCGAGACCGTCACGGGAGAGCGGCTCTTGCTCTGAGACTGGGGAGATCCAGATGGCAGTAACACCTAGCTCGGCGAGATAGTCCATCTTCTCGGTTAGTCCTGCCCAGTCTCCGCCGTGGTACATGGCCAGGTCATCGGGGTCGTATTCACCGTGGGAGGAGTCGTTGTTGGTGTCGTCGCCGTCGTAGAAACGATCGGTGAGGACCATGTAGATGACGTCACCCTCGTCGAGTGGTCCCGGAGGGTCCGCTTGAGCAACTCCGGCGCTAGCCGCGACCATGGCCAGCGCCATGGCCAGGATCGCGATTCTCACCGGCGAAGTCGGGTGAGTGGACCGGGGGAGAGTGGCGGGTGGTGGTAGTCATGGCGAACCTTCTCCTTTGGCGCTGGTCCCATGCCCACCCAGTAAACCCTTATGTAAAGCGGTTTACATCTGCGACCCTATATGCGGACCGGACTGCTTTCAAGGTCCCCGGAGAGCGGTTTGGGATCTGACCGGCGCTCGTCGTGGCCACACCTCGGAGGAGATTGCGAGCGGTCAGCGGGGTGGGCCGACAGATTCTCGCACCACGAGTTCGGTTTCCAAGAGGATGTGTTCTGGCTGGCGGTCGCCGGAGATGAGGTCGATGAGAAGTTGGGCAGCGATGCGTCCCTTGGCTTGTGAGGACTGGCTTACCGTCGTCAGTGAGGGCCGTGCCCAACGGGTCTCGGGGATGTCGTCGAAGCCGATGATCGAGAGATCTCCGGGAACTTGCAGTCCACGGTGCAACGCTTCGGCGAGTGCGCCGAGGGCGACGATGTCTGACATGGAAACAACGGCAGTGGGTGGATTCGGCTTGTCGAGCAGCCGACTCAGCCCTCGTCGCCCGCCCTCCTCGGTCACGGTGCATTCGGTGAGATGGACGTCTTCCATGCTCATGCCGTAGACCTCGAGCGCGGCTAGGTATCCCGCCATCCGTCGTCCGAGGGTTCCGACGTAACGTTCCCATCGTCCTGGTTGGGGGGATCGGATTCCGAGGATGCCGATGTCGCGGTGCCCGGCTTCGAGAAGGTGAATCATGGCCTTTCGGGCTCCGGCCGTGTCGTCCGCGTTGACGCATGCCACTCCGTCGACGGCGTCGCTGTCGACCATGACGTAAGGAAGCCGGCGTGTCGTCAGCAGCTGGATGGTGGGTCGGAACGGTTCGAGACCGATTGTGAGAAACCCGTCGACCGCCGCTCCGAAGATGGCGTGCTCGATCGAGCCTTGACGCGGGCCTACCAGCATGATGGGCAGATCCTCGGTCTCGGCCGCCTCAGCGACACCAGCAAGAAACTCGGACATGTAAGGGTTGTGGACCACCGAGGCGAGAGGCTGGGGAACTAGGACACCGATGGTTCCGGTCCGGCCGATACTCATCGACCGTGCCACCGGGTCGGGGGCGTAACCGAGCTCGGCCGCCGCGGAGAGAATCCGCTCCCGGGTCTCATCCGAGACCCGCTCGGGTCTGTTGAACGCGAACGACACCGACGTTGGTGATACAGCAGCCGAACGTGCCACATCGGCGATCGTGGGCCTCTTCATCAGGCGGCTCTGGTTTCGACGAGGATGAGCGACGTCTTGGCCGCCACCTGGTCGATGACCACTTCCCCGTCGACAACCGGATAGGTGCGATCAGACAGCAGGTCACGCCAACGTTCGCCCGACGCTTCGATGCGTACATCTTGTTGTGCCCCACGGGGGTTGATCACCACCAGCATTTCCTGATGCTCATGCTGGCGACGATATATGGCCATGCCGTTTCGTTCGACTACTCGGCGGAGAGCGCCGCGGCGGAGCACGTCATGCTTTCCGCGGACTGCGGTGAGGGTGCGCACATGCTCCAGGATGCGAGTATCCCATCGGTCGGGGTCCCAGGGCATGGCCTTGCGGCAACTCGGATCACCGCTGCCGGTCAGTCCGACCTCGTCGCCGTAGTAGATCATGGGTGAGCCGGGAAGAGTGAACAGGGCGGTGAAGGCGAGACAGACCCGCTCGATGTCACCGTCGGCGAGGGTGAGGACCCGGCTCGTGTCGTGGCTTCCGATCAGGTTGAGCATCCAGGGGGCCGCAGCGCCGTGGCGTCGCAGGAGGTCCTCGATCTCGATCATGAAGTCTTCGCCGTCCATGACGTCGAGCAGGCAGTAGTCGAGGATCGCCGCCCGCTGCTGGTAGTTCATGCATCCGTCGAAGACGTCGAGGTAACCGGTGGCATCCCGCCACATCTCTCCGACGACGTACACGTCCGGTGCCAGTGTCTCCATGGTCTTCATGAAGTCGTCCCAGAAGCCACCCTCGACCTTCCAGGGGACGTCGAGTCGCCACCCGTCGATGCCGGTCTTCTCCACCCAATAGGTGGCGCATCGCAGCAGGTGGTCCTTCACGGCAGGATTGTTGGTGTTCAGTTTGGGTAGATAGGAGGCGCCTCCACAGGTCTGATAGTCAGGTTCGCCGGCAGGCTGCGGGCCTGGCCAGCCGAGAAACCAACCTGCGTGCTCCCCGCTGGACCGGTTCTTGTTCCAGTCGACAAAGGCGGGATGACCGTCGCCGCAGTGGTTGAAGACTCCGTCGAGGACGACACGTATCCCGCGTCTGTGCGCTTCGGCGACGAGTTCACGGAACTCTCCAAGGTCGCCCAGTCGGGGGTCGATGCCGAAGTAGTCGTGGGTGTCGTAGCGATGGTTGGTGCCGGCGGTGAAGATCGGGTTCAGGTAGATCGCCGACGCTCCAAGCCATTCCAGATGGCTGAGACCCTCGTTTATCCCTCGTAGGTCTCCACCCTGGAACCGGATCTGATCTGGTTCGGCGCCCCAGGGGGCGACGTCGGGAGGGTCGAGATCGGGCCGTCCGTTGCGGAAACGATCCGGGAATATCTGATAGAAGACCGCATCGGGCACCCACTGCGGACGGCTCATTTCGTGCTCTGCATCGAGACGCCTCGGATCAGCCATCTTTGACCGAAGAGGAAGGCGATGATGGCGGGCAGGGTGGCGATGAGGCTGCCGGCCGCGAGAAGGGTCCACTGGGTGCCGTAACGCCCGGTGAACATCGCTAAACCGAGTTGGACGGTGCGGAGGTCGGGGTCGGTGGTGATGATGAGCGGCCAGAGCAGGTCGTTCCATGCGAACAGGAAAGCGAAGATCCCGACGGTGGCCAGGGCGGGTACCGAGAGGGGAAGAGCGATCGACCACCAGACCCGGAATCGGGAGGCGCCGTCGATGAGAGCTGCCTGTTCGAGGTCAGAGGAGAGGGACAGGTAGTACTGACGCATCAGGAAGATCCCGAACGGGCTCACCAGACGGGGGGCGATGAGTCCGGTATAGGAGTCGAGCCATCCCAGTGTCTTCACGATCAGGAAAGAGGGCACCAGGGTGACGTACACCGGCATCATCATCGTGGCCAGCACCAGCCCGAAGAGGACATTCCTCCCCGGGAAGCGAAGACGGGCAAACGCATACCCGGCCATCGAGGAAAGGACGACCTGTCCGGCGACGATCCCCCCGGTCATGACGGCGCTGTTGAGATAGAAACGGGAGAACTCATCGGCGGCGAACGCCTTCTGATAGTTCGACCATTCGAACGACTGTGGAAAGAGATAGGGAGGCAGGTGAACCTGTCCCGGGGATTTCAGCGACGTGGTGAGCATCCAAAGCAGCGGAAGCAGGATCACGAACCCGCCAACCAGTAGCAGCAGGTGAAGGGTCGCCTGAGACGAACGGATCCTCATCCGCCGATCCCCCGGGCACCGGTCCCGTAGAAACGCCACTGAACCAGGGTTATCGCGGCGACCAGAGAGAACATGACCCAGCCGACAGCCGAGGCCCCACCCAGGTCGAAGAACTGGAAAGCCCTGCGGTAGAGGAGCATCCCGAGGACGTCGGTGGTTCCCAGCGGCCCGCCGCCGGTCAGAACGAACACTTGGTCGAAGACGAGGAACCCGTTGATCACTCCCATGATCAACAGCAGAAGGGTGACCGGGGCGAGAAGCGGAAAGGTGACTGATCGGATGATCTTCCATCCACCGGCGCCGTCGACCTCGGCCGCCTCGAACACTTCTTTCGGCATCGCCGCCATGCCGGCGAGGAACACAACGACGTTGAAGCCGAGCTGTTTCCAGATTCCGACCAGGATCACCGCGGGCAAGGCGAAGGTGGTGCTGCGCAGCCAGTTCGGCCCTTGGATGCCAACCTGACGCAGCGCAACGTTGACGTACCCCGATCCCGGGTCCAAGAGCAGACCCCAAACCACCGAGATGGCCACGGTCGCGGTGACCGCGGGCAGGAAGTAGACCGACCGGTACAGCGATTGGCCGTGGGCAAGCCGGCTGATCATCAGGGCAACTGCCAGCCCGACTGCCACGCTTCCCACCGCCACCCCGAACGTGTAGATCAGGGTCACCTGCACCGACTGTGCGAGCTCCCCTGACTGCCAAAGCCGTACGAAGTTGTCCAACCCGACGAACGGCCGGTCCTGTGACAGGCCGTCCCACTGGATCAAGCTCAGATATCCCGAGTAGATGATCGGCCACAGGGTGAACACGCCGAGCACGATCAGGGTCGGAACGACGAGGATCAACGCCGCGTTGAGATCGCCCAATCGGTTCCGTTTGCGATACCACCCGGTCACACCAAGACGTGAGGATGGGTCGTCTCGTGACGACCCATCCTCACCCATCAACGGCTTTGGCCCCGGCTGATCGGAGAGCTCAGCCACCCAGGAGTTCGTTGACCGCTGTCTCCGCCGCGGCCAGAGCCTCGGCGACGCTGGCATCTCCCAACAATGCGCGTTCCAGCTCTCGGCTGAAAGCGTCCGAGATTTCCGGGTAGACCGAAACCGCCGGTCTGCTCCTCGCATACTGCTGACTCTCCACGAACGGTAGGTAACGCGGTTCGTTGGATTCGATGTAGCTCAGATAATCCGGGTCCTCGGCGACCGAAGCCCTTACCGGCATGAACCCGGTGCGTTGATCCCACTCGACCTGGATCTCTGGGCTGGTGAACCAGGCCAGAAAGTCGAACGCAGCCTGCTGGACCGCGGGATCAGTCGCCATGATGAACCCCTGTTCGCCACCCATGTTGGTCGCCATGTTGCCATCTGATGGGTAGGGCATGCTGGCTGTGCCGAACTCGAACGGTGGGTCAGCCGACCAGATGCCAACCATCCACGAACCGTCCATCGCCATGCAGGCCGCTCCCTGCCCAAACTGGCCCCAAGGCACCACACCTGACTCGCCCGAATCGATGAGATCCACCCAATACTGGAGTGCCGCCGCGCCTTCCGGCGAGTTGAAGGCGGCAGCAGTCAGATCATCGTTCAAGAATTCGCCGCCCGCCTGCCACAGATACACCTGAAACTGCCAGGTCAATCCTTCGCCCGGCTCGGTGTACAGCTCCATGCCTGTCACCCCCGAGCCAGGGTCAGCACAGGCCGCAGCGGCGGTCCGTAGCTCATCCCAATTGGTAGGTGGCGACTCCGGGTCGAGCCCGGCGCTCTCGAACAAGGCCTTGTTGTAGAACAACTCGAGGTTGTTCGTGCTTACCGGGAGCCCGTAGAGCTGCCCCCCGTATCGGTTGATCCCGAGCAGCTCCGAGTAGAAATCGTCCACGTCGACTCCCCCCGCGTCGACGTACTCGTCCAAGGCGACCAGCGCGCCGGACTCGGCCAACTTCGGCATCCACACCAGGTCAGCGATCGCCAGGTCCGGTCCTTCGGCACCGCCACCGGTGGTCAAGAGCTTGGTGAGCAGGTCCCCATAGCCGAAGAACGTCGGCTCAACAGTCACACCCGTCTCTTCGGCATACCGAGCCGCAAGCTCTGCGATCACCTCACCATTCAGACCGTCCCAATAGTGCCAGAAGGTGATCGTCTGCGGCTCCGCCGCACCCACTGTTGTGGTCGCCCCCACCTCCGCCTCGGTCGACGTCGGACTCGAAGCGGGTTCGGTCGTCTGCGGAGTCTCAGCGTCTTCCTCGCCACACGCTGCCAACACCAGCAAGAGAGCGACAGTCAGTACCAATCCCCTCTTACGTCTCATTCGGATCATGCCTCCTCGTTGCGATGCAGGGATGTAAAGCGGTTTACTTCCGCTGAGACGAGGGTATATCCAAGCTTCGAACCGCTGTCAAGTCCTTTGTCTCCATTGAGCGTCATCACGCCTCTGGCCGGAGCGTGAGGATCTCCGTCTCTCCGAAACCGACTTCACGCGCAGCGAGGACGTCTTCGTTCTGATCGAGTATTTCCAAAAGGGCACGGCTAGCGGTCGGTGCTCAGAACGCGTTCGAGGCCGACTCCCATTCCCGGAGGCGCTGTGAGATGAGCTGGGCCCGCTCCTCCTCGCTCCCGACGTCCAGCACCTCGAAGTCTGAAGGGTCGGCTCGAAGGTAGACGCCGGCGGTTCGGGCATTCAGTCCGGCGTCGCGATCCGACCGTGTCGTGAAGTACCCGGTGGCGCGGTCGGCGGTCTCCACCTTGATCTCGCCGGTGCCCTCGAGATGGGGAGCATTCGGGTGCCGGGGGCGCTCGCCTTTCCAGAAGTAGAAGATGCCGGCCGGATCCCTGCGCTCCTTCGCAGCCTCGCTCCAGTAGCGGGCCGACAGGGTGCCGTCCTCCTGCCAGGCCCGGCCGGTCACGTTCAGGCCACCGTCGCGGTCCCGCGAGATGCGCATGAGGCTCACCGCCGACGGTTCGTCCTCGGTCCGCACGGTAAGCGAGAGCTGCCACCACAGCCCCTCGACCAGGCCGCGTCGACCCTCGGCCTCGATCGCCTTGCGGAGCTTCTGGATGATCGCGCGAATCTCTGAGGGGTTGGTGGACGGGTCGTAGCGGACGGAGGTCAGCCCGAGCAGGTCGCTCGGTAGCTTCGAACCGTTGGCGTGGAGGATGAACGTGCGCCGGATGCCGAGCGCGCCGCCGAACAGCCCGGCCTCGAACACCACGTTGTCGCGCGGCGACGCCTGGCCAGAATGAAAAGCATCCGTCGTGGTCCAGTCGTCTTGGGCGAACACGAACGCGGCGAAATCGACCTCCTGAGTGAGTTCGACGAGTCGTTCAAGGGTGGACCGCCCCGGGTTGAACGTGGTCGTCCAGGATTCGACGTCGGCGATGTCCTCGAGTCCGCGCGTGATCGCTTGGAGCAATTTGGCCTGCTTGCCCGACGACCCGAGGAAGATGCGCGGCCTTTTCATGCGCCACTCACGCTACGCCGTGGGCCATGCCCGGGCATCTTGCCGCAAGCGACCGAAACGTGCTGACAACGACTGGTTCACTGAGCCACGGGTGCGGCGACGTGCCGATGCCCGCCACACAGAGGTGGTCGGTCGATCGATAGGCCTCGTGGCTACACGTAGGATCGCCTCGTGATCGAGGCACGAGCTCGCCGGGTGGACGTGCAGACGGTCGACGTCGACGGGGCGACCGTCGAGTTGGTGTCGCACGCGACCTGGCTTCACGTCGGTTCACCCGCGGCCGGGTGGGGCATCGGCTACAGACGGCCGGTGAGGGTTGTTTGGGGAGGGTCAGTCCAGACCAAGGTCAGTGACCACGTAATGATCGCCAGAGTGGTGCTGGTGATCCTGGTCGCCATGCTGTTCTTATTCAGGAGGATCAGGTTATGACGGAAACGAACGACGCATTGGTGGACGAGGTCGGCGAAGCGCTGGGCAAGATCTTTGGTGACGCATCGACGACCACCGTGTTCTCCGAGCCCGAGAAGGTCGGCGAGGACCTGGTGATACTCGCCGGCGCTTGGGAGCGCGCCGGCGGCTTCGGATTCGGTGCCGGGACCGGCACCGACCAGCGCACCGGGGAACGCGGCCAGGGCTCGGGAGGCGGGGGTGGGGGTATGTCGCAGGGCCGCCCGGTTGCGGTGATCTGGGTCACCAAGTCAGGTGTCGAGGTGAAGCCGGTCGTCGACCTGACCAAGATCGGCGTGACGGTCCTCCTCGCCGCGATCGGGGTCTGGCGGGCCCTGCGCTGAGTCTTCGAAGTGGACGGTAGGCCCTGTTGCGATCGGTCGCCGAACATTTCGGAGTCCCCCGGTCCCGGGCGGCTCTAGTCGATTCGTTTTGCCCTACGGACAGGCTGATTTAGCGTGGACCGGGTGCATGTCGCAGACAGCCACGACCTCATCCTGGTGTCAGGGGCACGGGAGAACAACCTCAAAGACATCAGTGTCAAGATCCCAAAGCGCCGGCTGACGGTGTTCACCGGGGTCTCGGGATCGGGGAAGAGCTCCCTCGTCTTCGACACCATCGCCGCCGAATCGCAGAGGATGATCAACGAGACGTACAGCGCCTTTGTCCAGGGCTTCATGCCCACTTTGGCCCGTCCCGACGTCGACCTCCTCGAGGGTCTCACGACGGCGATCATCGTCGGCCAGGAGCGGATGGGCGCCAACGCCCGCTCCACGGTGGGCACCGCCACCGACGCCAATGCGATACTGCGCATCCTCTTCAGCCGGCTTGGTCAGCCGCAGATCGGGCCTCCGATTGCCTATTCGTTCAACGTCCCGACCCGGAAAGCGAGCGGGTCGATGACCGTCGACAAGGGCAAGGGGGAGCGGATCGTGGTGCGCGGCGCCGTCTACCACGGCGGTATGTGCCCGCGCTGCGAAGGCATGGGCTCGGTCAACGACATTGACCTGACCCAGCTCTACGACGAGAGCAAGTCGCTCGCCGAGGGCGCGATCACCGTGCCTGGCTACAAGGCGGGCGGCTGGTCGGTGCGTCTCTTCAGCGAGTCGGACTTCCTCGACCCAGACAAGCCGATCCGCGACTACACCAAGAAGGAGCTCCACGACTTCCTCTACAAGGAGCCGGTGAAGGTCAAGGTCACCGGCATCAACCTGACCTACGAAGGGCTGATCCCGCAGATCCAGAAGTCGTTTCTGTCCAAGGACGTCGACGCGCTCCAACCCCACATCCGGGCGTTCGTCGACCGCGCGGTGACCTTCACCGCCTGTCCCGAGTGTGGTGGCACCCGGCTCAACGAGGGGGCGCGGTCGTCGAAGATCAAGGGGATCAACATCGCCGATGCCTGTGCGATGCAGATCAGCGACCTCGCCGGGTGGGTACGCGGCCTCGACGAACCATCCGTGGCGCCGCTGCTGGCGACATTGGGGGAGACCCTCGACTCGTTCGTGGAGATCGGGCTCGGTTACCTCTCGCTCGACCGGCCCTCGGGCACGCTGTCGGGCGGGGAGGCGCAGCGCACCAAGATGATCCGTCATCTCGGCTCATCGCTCACCGACGTCACGTACGTCTTCGACGAGCCCACCATCGGACTGCACCCCCACGATGTCCAGCGCATGAACGACCTGCTCTTGCAGCTGCGGGACAAGGGCAATACCGTTCTCGTCGTCGAGCACGAGCCGGAGACGATCGCGATCGCCGACCACGTCGTCGACCTCGGCCCCGGCGCCGGTATGGCGGGCGGCACCGTCTGCTACGAGGGCACCGTCGAGCGGTTGCGGTCCAGCGACACCCTCACCGGCCGCCACCTCGACGACCAGGCGTCTCTCAAGCCAACGCTGCGGACGCCCACAGGCACGCTGGAGATCCGCGGCGCGACGACAAACAACCTGCGCGACGTCGACGTCGACATCCCGCTCGGGGTGCTTGTCGTCGTCACCGGCGTTGCCGGCTCCGGCAAGAGCTCACTCATACATGGCTCCATCCCCATGAGTGCGGGTGTGATCTCGGTGGATCAGACCGCCATCCGCGGGTCGCGGCGGAGCAACCCGGCGACTTACACCGGGCTCCTGGAGCCGATCCGCAAGGCGTTTGCGAAGGAGAACGGCGTGAAGCCGGCGCTGTTCAGCGCCAACTCCGAGGGCGCCTGCCCCAACTGCAACGGCGCCGGCGTCGTCTACACCGACCTCGGCTTCATGGAAACCGTGGCCACCACCTGCGAGGAGTGCGAGGGGAAAGGGTTCCAGGCATCGGTGCTGGAATATCGCCTCGGCGGCAAGGACATCAGCGAGGTACTTGCGATGTCGGTGACCGAGGCGACTGAGTTCTTCGGCTCCGGCCCGGCGCACACCCCCGCGGCACACGCGGTCCTGTCCCGGATGGCCGATGTCGGGCTCGGCTACCTCTCCCTCGGCCAGCCGCTACCAACGCTGTCGGGCGGCGAGCGGCAGCGGCTCAAGCTCGCCACCCACCTGGGGGACAAGGGCGGGATATACGTGCTCGACGAGCCGACCAGCGGGCTCCATCTCGCCGATGTCGACCACCTGCTCGGCCTTATCGACGAACTCGTAGAGTCGGGCAAGTCGGTCATAGTGATCGAGCACCACCAGGCCGTGATGGCCCACGCCGACTGGATCATCGACCTCGGCCCCGGAGCCGGCCACGACGGCGGCCAGGTCGTGTTCGAGGGCATACCGGCCGACCTGGTTGCCGCACGTTCGACCCTCACCGGCCAGCACCTCGCCGAATACGTGGGTTTGGCCTAGAGCCCAGCGAGGTTTCGTAAGCAGTTGTCCGGGCTGGGCATGGCCGTCGAGGTTGATTTGTAGGCTGGGTGTATCAGCGCCGACTTAGATGAGCTGCGTCTGTTGCGCCAGGCCCGGGACCGGATGGACCGCGAGTACGCGCAGCCGCTCGACGTCCCTGCGCTGGCCCGCACGGCGCTGATGTCGCCCGCGCACTTCAGCCGCCGCTTCCGGGCGGCGTACTCCGAGACGCCGTACTCCTACCTCATGACCCGGCGCATCGAGCGGGCGAAGGCGCTGCTGCGCCTCGGCGACCTGAGCGTGACGGAGGTCTGCTTCCACCGCGGGCCGGCCAACTACAGACCTCACCGTTCCGATCGTGGGACTTCGACCTCGCTGCCTTCGTGCTGTTTCGTGACTACGACTACGCGGTCCTACGGGGGGTTCTACTCCCCGTGGAAGTGGTCCGAGACCGGTCGACCTTTCGCAGCCACGTGAACGGCTCAGTTGTGATGATGCGCGGCGCCCTGCTCGACCATGAGGATGCCGAAGACATCACGGACCGGCTCCGGGCGGCCGCAAGCGAGGATTAGCGTCGGGGCACCGGTCGGACGGGTGGCTCGGTTGCGGTGTCTCCCGTTGGGCTGGCGAGTGCTCGCTCCAGGGATGTGAAGAGCTCGAGCACTTCGGGTGCTTCGAAGGTGCGGTAGCGCTGTTTGCCGATGTTGCGCTGGACGAGTACCCCGGCTTCGGCGAGACGGTTGATCGCGGAGCCGGCGGCGACGTCGGATCGATCGGTCAGGCGGGCGGCTGATTCGACGGTCAGGAGCGGAACGCCGGGGAGGACGTCGAGGAGGAGATCCAAGGCTGATCCCTTGCGGATGGCGCCGAGGGCGCTACGCCAGTGTTCGACGAGGTCGTCGATCTGAGCGGCGTAGGCCTGTGCATCGTTGCAGGCCCGAAGCGTGGCACCGGCGAAGGTGCGGAGCCAGATGTGGGCTGCCGTCGAGCGATCGGGGCTGTCGGCCGGGTGGAGGTGACGATACGCGGTTAGCCCTGAGATGTAGTCGTCGGTCCAGGTGGCGAGGACGAGGCTGATGGGTGGGACGAATGCGGGGGCGACGCTTCGTCGGCGGAGGATGATGTGGATCAGGGCGCGGCCGGTGCGCCCGTTTCCGTCGGCGAAGGGGTGGATGGTCTCGAATTGGGCGTGGGCGATGGCGGCCTGTACGAGGGCCGGGTGCTCATCTCCGTTTACGTAGACCGTGAGGTCTTCGAGGAGCTCCCTGACGGACTCGGCCGGCGGTGGGACGAAGGTGGCGCTGCAGGGGTTGTATGAGCTGCCGCCTATCCAGTTCTGTTCCTCGCGGATGACACCCCCGAGCCTGGGGGTTGGGGATCGCTCCATGAGGATCCGATGGATTCCCAGGAGATCGGCGAGGGTGATGTCCCGCGGTTGGTCTGCCAGCTCGATCGCGGACTCCATGGATGCGATGTTGCCGAGGACCTCGACGGCGACCCGGTCGGCTGCTTCGCCGCCCTCGGCGAGGAGGGCTTCGGCTTCGACCAGGCGACGGGCTCCGGCGTCGAGGCCCTCGATCTTCGACGAGGCGACCGACTCGGCCCTGAGAAGGAAGCGTGCCAGTCCTTCGAGGCTGACGTGGGTCGTTCCAGCTTGGTTGAGGTCTCTGATCGCAGTCTCGGCGTCGGCGATGTCGGCGGCCACGTCGCCGGGCAGGGTCAGGTTCCAGCCGGCGAGCGGGTCGGGGAGGTAGGCGTCGTAGGTGCAGCCTTGCCGATCGCGGCGGGTCATCCCTTGGAAGCGGGGTTCCCATCGTTTGCGGAGGAGTTCAGCCATCCTTCGGTTCCGATCCTTCTAAGCAAAGGTTATGAGAGAAGCTTAGCTTAGGGCGTCACTAAGTAAAGGACACTGGAATAGTGGACACGGGCGTCCGTGCAGGGGTTTGCGTCGCGATCGCCCCTGTTGATACCTCACGCGAAGCCGATACCTCGCAAATTCGTGAGGTATCGTCTGTTATGTACCGAATCTAAAGAGATCGGTTAGTATTGGTACATGACTGACGCGATGGGCTCGGTTGAACCTCGAGAGCTGGCTGACTGGCTGCTGGCGCGTGGTCAACACTGGGTGACGACCAGCGAGGCCGCCAGACTTCTCAACATCCCGGAATCTCATGTCGCGCCGTCGCTGGCTCAGGCACGGCGGCGAGGGTACCTGTTCAGCCCCACGAAGGGATTGTATGTTGCCATCCCGCCGGAGTTCCGCTCTTGGGGAAGTATCCCGGCGGCTCACTTCGTGGATCCGATGATGCGCCATCTCAGCCACGACTACTACGTCTGCCTCCTCTCGGCAGCTGAGACCCACGGGTTCGCCCATCAGCGCCCCCAAGTCTTCCAGGTGATGACCCCGGCGCGGCTCCGTGATCGGTCGTTCGGGCGCGTCCGTATCGAGTTCATCACCTCGGTACATACGTCGGATCGTCCCGTTGATGCCGTCAACACTCCGACCGGCACCATGCGCGTCTCAACTCGAGAAGCCACTGTGCTCGATCTCGTGGCGTTCCCAAATGCCAGCGGAGCTCTGTTCAACGTGTCCACCATCATCGGAGACATGCTGATGGAAGACGCACTCGATGTCGCTCGTCTTGCTGAAATCGCCGTCGGCTATCCGGCCTCCGTCGTTCAGCGGACCGGGTGGCTCCTCGACTACATGGCCGAGCAGGTCGACGTCCCATTGGACACCGAACCTCTGTTGCCTGTTGCGTCATCGCGGACAACACCGACACCTTTGGATCCCTACTTCGGACGGTCCGGCAGTCTCGACCCACGATGGAACGTGCTCGTCGTCGACTACCCGGACGAGGAGTCGTCGCCGTGATCCCTCAGGCGGCCATCACCGAATGGGGTCGATCCGTGCAATGGCCGACAGTTGAGCAGATCGAGCAGGACCTGCTCTTGTCCCGGCTGATCGTCGAGATTGCCAACGACGAATACCTGGGGGAGGAACTGGTATTCCGGGGCGGGACCTGTCTGCACAAGCTCCACGCGCCAGAGCCATTGCGCTACAGCGAGGACCTCGACTACGTCCGGACCACGGGCGGCGGGATCGCAGAAGTCACTCGGACGGTCACCGAGATTGGGCAGCGGCTCGGAATGCAAGTGCGGACCAGGATTACAGAGCACCCCAAGATGTTCCTGCGATCGACTCACGAGACCGGTACAGCCCCGATGCGGGTCAAGGTCGAGGTCAACACCTTCGAGCGTTCTCCCGCCAATCCTCCGATCCGGATCCCGTTCCACGTTGACTCCTCCTGGTTCGCCGGTAGCGCCGACGTGCTCACCTTCACCCTGGACGAGGTCGTGGCCACGAAGATCCGAGCCCTTTTCCAGCGATCGAAGGGGCGCGACCTCTTCGATCTCTGGCTGGCCCTGACCCGGCTCGGCGTTCCGGCGTCGTCCATCGTCGACGCCTTCGGTCCCTACCGGCCCGACGGGTACACCGCACGCCGTGCCGAGCTGAACTTGCGCGAGAAGGTGAGCCGACCCGCCTTTCGCGAAGACATCCGCCCGCTGGTGACGGCCTGGCCAGAGGGCTACGACATCGACGCCGCGGCTGAGTTGGTGGTGGCCGACTTGTTCGCCTTGATCGAGTAGATCACTCCCGGATCTTCTAACGGATCTTCTAACGGACGGGCTGTCACGAGGGGTTATCCACAGGCACCAGGCATCACACCGATTCCGCGAAAGCCCAGGTAGCGGGCACTATTGAGCACCAACGACAACTGACCAGAACGGCCGGCGAGCAACTCATAACCCGAAGGTCGCGGGTTCAAATCCCGCCCCTGCAACGAACGAAGGCCCTTGCACCGCAAGAGTTTGCCGATTTCGGGGCACGGTCTGGGCTTCTGGCAACGACCGGGGGTTCATCCGCCATGACTGGCCCAGTTCAACACTCGTAGGGCGCGGAGTGTGTTCCAGCGACTGGGTTTGTCGGCTCCCTCGTCCATCTCGAAGTGAACCTGACCGGGATGTGGGTTCTGCAACGGCCAAAGGTCGCCCTCGCCCCGATTCTCCTCCACCAACTCGACAGCCTCGGCGATCCGGTCGTCGGGTTCGACATCTGCACTTCTCACATAGTCCAGCCCACGTAGCACGTCGTAGTGCCACCTATTCGGGAACGAGAACAGGGTCCAGTTGGGATCGATCACCTCACCCGATGACAGCGACCGGAACATGCGCCGCTCCAGGAGATACTCCTGTCCCCGTGCTCGGGTCTCGGTCACCCGGGCAACGGCACCCCGCGCCCGCTCGTACTCCAAGAGCCCTTCGAGCACACAGATCGTGGTGTCGAACGAGGATCGTGTGCTCGGCGGAGCGTCACAGTTCCAACCCCCGTCGTCGAGCTGCTCCTCGAGGAGCCGATCGACCAGCCCCTCGCTCGCCTCACCGAAGTAGGAACCCATCGCCAGAACCATGCCATTGATGCAAGGCTCGGTTTCACCGAGGAAAAAGGACTGGCCACTCTCATCGAGGGTGGTGACAGGGCTGTCCCGAACGAGGATCAGCGCCTTGCGGATTCTGTCGTTCGTCGGATCCGGGCCCAGATCCCGCAACAGCTGCAGGGTGTAGGTGGTGGAAGTCCAGTAGGGGTGATAGCTGCCGCCGCCCCACTGGCCATCCGGCGCCTGGAGATCGAGCAGCCGGGCACCCCAGCCTTCGGAGGCGACACGCGAGCGCTCGGCGTCTATGACGTCGTTCGGCTCGTCGGTGAGATCACGCATGACCTGCCAACGTATCGAGGGGTCGGAATCCAACAACCAATCGAGAACAGCCATGTCCTTTGTCTCATCTCCTTGCAGCGGATGGGCACCCTAACCCTCGCTCAATCGGATCTGCACGTCACCTCTCGTGACCGTAACCGTGGTTTCAGACTTCTCGAGCGAAAGCGGCCGAACGCGGCGGCATGGTTAGGGCTCGCCGGCAGTCGGGCGGTCCTCCCCGGCGGGCTGCCAGGGGTGGCGGCGCGGCCACCAGGCCGGCACGGCACGCCGATAGGCCTCGTATTGAGCCTCGAATTTGCTTTGGAGAGCCGGTTCCTCGTACCAGTGGACGAAGGCGGCCATGGCCCCTGCCGCGGTCGCGGCATACGCGAACAAGCCGGACTGGCCAAGCACCAGCCCTTGCCCGACGATGGTCGTAACCACCGCCAGATACATGGGGTTTCGCACGTAGCGGTAGAGCCCTCCGACGACCAGGCGCTCGGTCGGGGCGATCGGAGCGGGGGTGCCGGCTCCCTCGAGAACGAAGCGCACGAATGCCTGGATGAGGACGACGGCACCGGCAGCGACCATGACTCCACCGGCTACTCGCAGGGGAGGCCAGGCCCACCATGGCGCAGGCTGTCGTAAACGCCAGCCGGTGAGTAGCCAGGGGAGTAGGCCGGCGACGACACCTGGGACTATCAGAAACGCTGCGGTGCCAGCTGCGGCTAGGGGCTTGCGCACCTTGTCATGAACCTGTCTGGGTGGCGTCCCAAAACGGACCAGCCTCACTCCACCTGGAGGGATAGGTAGAGCTCCTCTTCTTGGTCGAAGTGGAGTCGCAGGATGGCATGGAGCCCGTAGAGGGTACGGCGGAAGTCGCGGAAGTCGACCGGCTCAGGGCCGTCAGATGGGAGATCGGCGATCTGGCGTTGGAA
Organism: Acidimicrobiia bacterium; assembly: GCA_035292605.1. Taxonomy (GTDB): domain Bacteria; phylum Actinomycetota; class Acidimicrobiia; order Spongiisociales; family ZC4RG35; genus JALYNX01. The sequence continues at coordinate 16,268 of DATDPT010000069.1, read as the reverse complement.
GGTGTCGACGAGATGGAATATCTCACGATGGGTCCGGCTCATGGTCGCCATTGGGTCTTCCCCGGGGAGAATGGCCGACATCTGGGGGTAGATCAGGTCCTCGTCCGCGGCCTCGTGGGGCAGGATCTCATCAACCAAGAACGAATGGATCCTCTGCAGGGCATTCATTGCCTCTGCGGGCGCGACGGTGTCGAGGCTGTCAGCCGTGTCGCGAATTGCGTCGAGCCGGGGGATGAGTTGATCGTGTTCCGAGCGCAGCTGCTTTGTCAGCTCGGGTGGGAGTTTGGGGCCGGCTTGTGTCGGCGTTTTTCCGCCTAACGCCCGCAGGGCGTTGAGGATGGCGATCACGTCGATCCCCTCCTGGATCAGGGCTCCCGCGAGCGGGGAGAGGAGACCGAACGACGCAAAGGACATGGCCACGAGCGACAGCCCCATCCCGATCACCACGCTCTCGACTGCGATACGACGGGATCGTTGGGCGATACCGATGGCGTCGACCAGTCGCTGCAGACGATCGACCACCAACACCACATCGGCCGCCTCGGAGGAGGCAGTCGCGCCCCGGGCGCCCATCGCCACGCCAACATCGGCTGCAGCCAGGGCGGGAGCATCGTTGATCCCATCACCGACCATCGTGGTGATGCCCTGGGCCTGAAGCTCTCCGAGCGCCTCTACCTTCTCACGGGGAGTGGCCTCGGCGAGGATGTCATCGACTCCGATCGCCATACCCACCGAGCGGGCCACTACCGGGTGGTCCCCGGTGGCCATGACGATCTTGTTGACACCGGTGCGCCGTAGGGCGCGGATGGTGTGGGCGGCGTCAGGTCTGATCTGGTCGTCGAAGACGATTGCCGCGGTGACCTCCCCGTCGATGGCGACGTAGACCGCCGTGGGAGCTACACGGGTGATTCGTCTTCGGAAAGCGGCGACCTCGGCGGGTTCCGGCCGACCGTCGAGGAGCCATTGCAGCTTTCCCACCGCAACGTTACGACCTTCGATCCTGGCCAAGACACCGGCTCCGACCACCTCGGTGACATCCTTCGGCATTTTCAGCTCGAGATCACGTTGGTGAGCCGCATCCACGATCGCCCTGGCCAGGATGTGGGCAGAGGTCTGATCCAGCGAGGCGGCAAGGTGGAGTATCTCCTCCTCGGGTGTTTTCCGGTCGAAGACGACGATGGAGCGAAGAGTCGGCTGGCCCACGGTCAGCGTCCCCGTCTTGTCGATCAGCACATTGCGGGTCTGGGCCAAAGTCTCCAGTGGGCCTCCTCCGCGGAACACGATGCCCCGCTGTGCGGCACGGGAGATGCCAGACACGACGGCGATGGGGACCGCGAGAAGCAGAGGGCAGGGTGTGGCCACCACCAGCACGGCGAGGGCACGCACCGGGTCGCCCGACACCCCCCAGGCGATCGCCGCAACGGCGAGGGTCAACGGCACGAACCAGGCAGCCCAGCGATCGGCGAGCCGGGCGGACGGGGCCCGGGACTTGCGGGCATCCTGCACGAGGCGGATGATCCCGGCGTAGGTACTCTGCTCGGCGTCGGCCGTGGCATGGATCTCAAACACATCCGCCGCGTTCACCGAGCCGCTGCTGGCCAGGTCACCGCCACGCTTTTCCACGGGCAACGGCTCTCCGGTCAAGGCGGATTCGTCTATCAGGGCGTTATGGCTCAGAACTACACCGTCGACCGGAACCACCTCGCCCGCCTTGACCATGAGCCGGTCGCCACGTGCCACTTCTGCGATGTCGACCGTTTCGATCTCTCCGTTGCGCACTCGATGCGCCACTCTCGGTGCCCTGGCGACGAGCGAGGTCAACTCACGTTCGGCTCTCCCGGCCGCATACTCCTCGAGGAACCGGCCGGTAGCCAGCATCACGCCGATGATCGCGGCGGTTAGGAACTCTCCAAGGACAAGGGCCGCACTAACCGCAAGAAGAGCTATGACATCGACCCCTGGCTGTCGCCGTCGGAGCTTGTCGATCATCTCGCGAACCTGGGGCACGACGGGGACGACGGCAACGGCGGCGAACAAGATGCGTCCGGCTGTCTCGTAGCCGAGCAGGAAGAGGAATCCGCCGAGGGCCACACCCACGACGGTCGTGAACAGGATCCAACGCGTGGCGCGTTCAGAACTCATCGATGTCAATCAACCAGGGGCCGTTCTCGGTGGGCCGGCCGGGTCAATCGTCGTTGTCCTCCCCTTGTTCTCCACCCTCTCGGCCTTCGTCGCCGAGGGTGGCGGTCAGCCCGTCGGCGAGAGCAGTCAATTCGGTATCGGTAAGCCGACCGTCGGGGTGGGTGAGCAGATACGGCCCGGGCGGCATAGAGCCCTCCCTCACCGTCTCGGCCGCCTCCTCTCCTTCCCGGGGTCGATTCCATTCCGAGAAGTTGAGTGTCTCGCGGCCTTCCTCCACGTCTCGTTGAAGAAGCCACGACAGCGGAGCCACGTTCGAGTACCAGGGCCACCCCGTTTCATTGCTATGGCAGTCGAAGCAGGCTCTGACCGCAAGGTCACGCGTCTGGGTCGAATCCCACACCGGCTCCGCGACCACTGGCGGATTGGTGTGATCGCGCCCGTAGGGGATGACCTGGATCACGACCAGGGCGGTCATCACAGATATGAGACCCCACCTCAACCGACGCACGATCAGCCACCCCTACCTTCGGCCATGGCCACTCCAAGGATCCACGACATGTTTCGATCTCCGCTGTCCCGATCCTCGCTTGGAGCCGTTTCCCCTTGGAAGGGCCAAAAGACCTGACTTGGACCGAGAGAGGCTTGATCGCCATGGAGAAACGCATCGTCATATTGACGATTCGATGATTCGCTTCAAGCTGACCTCATCATTCCCGGAGTCTGGGATTGATGCCAGGGCCGGATGTCCTATCTGCAATGGAGTCACGCAACGTTGGGTCGGCGGTTGGCCACGACCATGCTGTTCGGTGATGAGGAAGTAGCCGTTGAGCCGTAGGTAGGCGACGACAAGGTCGAGTGCGGGGTCAGCGCTCACCGTGTTGTCCCTCGCTCCGCATTGGTTGGGCCCCGTGGCGTCCGGGTAAGCCGGCGGTGGCGTACTCGTCGCGGCAGGCGGTGGAGCAGAAGTAGAGGATCTCCCCCTCGACCTGCAGATGAAGGCTGGTCTTGGGGTCCATGGACATGCCGCAGATGGGGTCGGTGGCCATGGCGTGGAGGTCGCGGAAGGCACCGTCTTCGAGCCAAAGGACCCGGTCGGCAACGTCTCGGAGACGCGTGTCGTGGGAGACGATCACGACGGCCCGCTTCTCTTCGGTGGCTATACGGCGGAGGAGACGAGCGATCTCGTGGCCGATCTTCGAATCCAGGTTGGCGGTGGGTTCGTCGGCGAGGATCACCGGGGGCTGGTTGGCGAGGGCGCGGGCGATGGCCACCCGTTGTTTCTCGCCTCCGGAGAGTTTGTCGGGGCGGAAGGTAAGGCGGTCGGTGAGACCGAGCCCGATGAGTAGCTCTTCGGCTCGTCGGTGGGCTTCGTGGCCGGTTACGCCGCCGAGGTTCAGGGCGAACTCGACGTTCTCCGAAGCGGTGAGGGCGCCGAGAAGGTTGAAGTCCTGGAACACGAACCCGAAGGTGGTGGCCCGCAACGCCGGGAGCCGGGACTCGGAGATGGCGGTGATGTCGTTGCCTTCGACGACGATCTGTCCGGAGGTGGGACGGAGCATGGCTCCGAGCATCGAGAGGAGAGTGGTCTTGCCGCTGCCGGACGGTCCCATGATCAGCACCACTTCTCCGGCCTGGACTTCGAGGTCAACAGCCTGGACGGCATGGACCTCGGTGATCCCTTCTCCGTAGGTCTTGTCAAGTTGTCTGGCGGTGAGGGCGGTGTGGGTCACGATGGGCTCCTGAAGACGGTGGCGGGGTCGACCCGCCATACCTTGATGAGGGGAATGATCACTCCGATGGCGGCGACGAGGATGGAACCCGCTCCGGCCCGGACCAGGGAGGAGGGCTCCACGACCACGTCGATGTCGGGCGCGATCGCGGCGACTATGGCGCCGATGCCGAAGGTGGTGGCCACAGCCAGAACGAAAGCGGTGGCGACGGTCCACAGGCCTTGGATCAGGACGAGACGAGTGACTCCGCTCCGTCCCAGGCCGAGCGCCTTCATCACGCCAATGTCCCTCAGCCGCGACAAGACGGTGGCGTAGAGGACCAGTCCGATGACGGCCAGACCGACCAGGAGGGCGGCGAGGGACATGATGTTCAGAAGATCGGTGCTCATCTCTCTGACCACCGATCGTTCTTGGGCGGAGAACCGGGGCCGGGTCTGGGACTCGACCCCGGGGATGGCGGCTTCGATGCTCTCGGCGACCGCCTCGGGGTCACCTTCGGTGCCGACGAGGATGTAGCTGGCAGCGCTTTGGGATCCGAGGACGGTGGCCAGGTCGCCGAAGGTGACGTAAACGCTGGTGTTGACGATGCTGGTCATCCCGGTGGTGAGCCCGGAGACCAGCCAGGTACGACCCAGCACCTCGACCTCATCGCCCAAGGCGATATCGAGGGCGGTGGCGGCAGAGCTGTCGACGACGATTTCGCCGGAGCCGGGGGGGCGGCCTTCGGTGAGAATCCGCGGTCCGCCCCGCCCCCCGGGGTGGTAGCCGATGACGTAGCTGGGTCTCCGTCCGCCGAAGGCTCGGAGGGCGTCGCTGGAGAAGAGGATGGGCTCAGCCCAAACCACACCTGGCAACGAACGGATCTCGGCGGCAGCCCCAGCCGGAACCACCGATATGGCCATATGGATGGTGCGGACGCCTTCTTGGGAGACGAAGACGTCGGCAGGAGAGGTGTCGATGTACCGGGAGACCTGGCGGGTGGTCCCGGCAAAGATGCCGTCCAGGGTGAGAGCCATCACCAGGGCGATCGCCACGCCGGCGACGCCGAGCAACGCCCGTCGTCGATCGGCAAAGAGCATGCGTCGAGCAACAGGGACCATGGTCACCACCCCCGGTAGACCGATGCGGGGTCGAGCCGCCCGAGCCGACGGACGGGCATGAGTGCCGCTACCAGGGCCATGACTGCCGACGCCGCTGCGATCACCAACAGATCCCGCGACTCGAGGGAGAACCAGAACTGGGGACGGAGTTGGCCGACTAGCCAAGCGCCTCCCAGGTACAGGAGGTAGCCGACTCCGCTTCCGCCGAGCGCCAGGAGGATGGTCTGGCCAAGGATCAGCCGGAGAATCTGTGACCTTCCGGCGCCCATCGCCTTCACGATCCCGTACTCCCGCAGCCGCTCGACCACACCGGAGTACACCGTGAGGGCTACCACGAGGGTGGCGGCGGCGAAGGCGATGCCGATCATCAGCAGCACCGGGCCCTCCATGATTCCTGCCAGGATCTCCCGGTCGTTGTCGGCGAGGGTTGCGGGGAGAATCGGGTCGAGACCGGTTCGAGCCCGGATAGCGGCGGCGGCGGCGTCGGGTTGGGCGGTCCGTACCAGGAGGAAGGTGGCAACCTCGCCTCCTCCGGTCATCTCCTGAGCGGTGTCAGCGGTGACGAACACCAGACTGGTCATCCATGATCGGGTGCCTTCGGAAACGCCCACCGTTTGAAAGGCTCGTCCCCCCATCTCGAACTCGGTTCCGACATCGAGGTCATGTTCTTCGGCGAAGGTTCGATCGAGCACGGCTTCACCGATCGCTGCAGGTGCCCTGCCACCAGAAAGCTCCCAGGGTCCCCCCAGACCCGACGGATCGGAGCCCACGAGGAGCACGAACTCCTTCTCTCCGTGCAGATCGAACACCGTGTAGTGGATGTGCACAGGATCGGCCTGTTGGACTTGGGCGACTGCGGCTAGCTCTTCGAGGGCGGTGAGGGGCACCGTTGACCGGTCTCCGAGAATGCTCTCAGTTCCCGATTGAGCGACGAACAGATCAGCCCCGACGCGGTCCTCATATGCGGTGATCTGAACCAGCTGCCCGTTCCACAAGCCCTGAAGCAGCAGTACCAGGCCGATGGCGGCACCCACCCCAAGGAGGCTGACGACGAGCCGTTTCGGCTCGGCGCTCGTCATCCTCCTGGCGGCAGGTACCCGTCCAAACATCGCAGAGGTCCCCTCACCTGCGGCCGGCTAGACGCTTGGTCTCACGTTCGGCCCGGCGGTCGAGCCACAGCATCATCGCCACCATCCCCAGGCAGACGACCAAGGCAGCACCGACGATGACACGGGGGACGTCTCCACCTAGACGGAACAGGGCGAGTGCGCCGACGGACATCGCCACTACCCCGACCCAAATCCAGATCAGGCTGGTCCGGCCTGGCTCAGGCGTTCTCGCGGGCTTCACTTTGCAACCACCTTTCCTCTGAACATTCCCATCTGGCAGGTGAACTCGAACGAGCCGGGATCGTTCGGGCTGAACTCGAGGCTGACGTTGTGGCCCTGAGGAAGCTCGGCCGAAAGCCCGAAGGCGGAAAGCACCACCCGCTCCGAGCATGGGTCCGACTCCTGGCGGTTGAAAACCAGCCGAACGGGACGACCGGCGGTGACCCGCACTGTGTTGGGGCTGTATCCGCCCTTGACCACGATGAACGCCTCCTGGACGCCGTCACCGGTTACGCCGGCGAGCGTGCCGGCCGGTTTGGACAGCCAGAAGTACCAGACGATGATCCCGATCAGGCCCAGTCCGGCCAGGTTGACCAACAAAGTGTCCATCACCTCACCTCCTCAGAGTGGGTGGGTGTGAAGCGTCGGAGCCGGTTGGCGTTGGTGACCACGGTGACCGAGGAGAACGCCATGGCGGCTCCGGCGATGAGCGGGGAGAGCAGGATCCCAAACACCGGGTAGAGGAGCCCGGCGGCGACGGGGATGCCGAGGGTGTTGTAGGCGAAGGCGCCCACCAGGTTCTGGTGGATGTTGCGCATGGTCGCCTTGGAGAGCTCGATAGAGGTGGCCACTCCGGTGAGGGACCCTTTGACCAGGGTTATGTCCCCCGACTCCATGGCCACGTCGGTGCCGGTGCCCATGGCCAGCCCGACGTCTGCCTGCGCGAGAGCGGGGGCGTCGTTGATCCCGTCGCCGACCATGGCCACCGTCTTGCCTTCGGCTTGGAGGAGTCGGATCTGGGTGGCCTTCTCGTCGGGGAGCACCTCGGCCAACACCCGGTCGATCCCCACCTGGTCCCCGATCGCTTTTGCAGTCCGATGATTGTCACCGGTGAGCATCACCACCTCCAGACCGAGCCGGTGCAACCGAGCGATGGCCTCGACCGAGTCCTCCTTGAGGGTGTCGGCCACGCCCACCACCCCGGCGATCTCACCGTCGATTGCGACGACAATCGCCGTCTTGCCTTGCTCGGAGAGCTGCTCCAGCAGGCCCTCCGCCGCTCCAGCGGCGATGCCCCGATCGGCCATCAGTTTGAGGGTCCCGAGCACGACCAGGTGATCGTCGACCCGGGCTTCGATGCCATGTCCGGGCACTGCGACAAACGCGGTGGCATCACTCAGGACCAACCCGCGATCCGCGGCAGCCCGGACGATCGACTCTCCCAGGGGATGCTCCGACCCTTTTTCGGCTGAGGCGGCCAGCCGCAACACATCAGCCTCGGTCTGATCTCCTAAGGGCATCAGGTCGGTGAGGGAGGGCTCGCCGCGGGTGACGGTGCCGGTCTTGTCCAAGACCACTGTGTCGATCCTGTGGGCGGTTTCCAGGGCGTCACCGGAGCGGATCAGGATCCCGTTCTCGGCTCCCTTGCCGATCCCCACCATCAGCGAGGTGGGGGTCGCTAGCCCGAGGGCGCAGGGGCAGGCGATTACCAGCACCGTGACCAGGGTTATCACCGCATACACCAACGCCGGCGAGGGACCGAAGGTGTACCAGGTCATGAAGGTGAGGACGGCGACGATCAGTACCGCCGGTACGAAGTAGCCGGACACCTTGTCGACGGTGCGTTGGATGGGAGCCTTGGAGCCTTGGGCGTCGCGGACCATGCGGATGATCTGGGCCAGCATCGTGTCTCGACCCACGCGGGTGGCTTGGAACCGGAAGGAACCGGTGCGGTTAATGGTGGCGCCGATCACCGTGTCTCCTTCGGTCTTCTCTACCGGGATCGGCTCCCCGGTGACCATCGATTCGTCGACCGCCGAAGATCCCCAGGTCACCTGCCCGTCCACGGGGATCTTCTCCCCGGGTCGGACCACCACCACATCGCCGACCACCACTTCTTCCACGGGAAGGTCGGTCTCGACTCCGCTGCGCACCACACGGGCGGTCTTGGCCTGGAGGCCGATCAGCTTCTTCATCGCCTCCGATGTGCGGGCCCGGGCTCGCAGTTCCAAGGCCATTCCCAACACCACGAGGGCGGTCACCACCGCGGTCACGTCATAGAAGACGTCACGCAGCATCTCATCCGGGAAGAATCCGGGGAAAGCGACAGCCACCGTCGAGTACAGCCAGGCGGCCGAGATCCCGGTGGCGATCAGCGTGTACATGTTCGCCGAACGGTGACGGAAGGCTCCCCAGGCACCGGTGAAGAACTGCGATCCCGACCATGTCAGTACCGGGACGGTGACGATCCCCATCGCTACCCAGATCCACCAGAGCGCGGTCGAGCCCTTGTCGGGGACTCCGGGAAAGATCTCCGGATAGGAGAAGTAGATCACCGGCAGCGACACCGCAGCGGCGAACCAGAACTTGCGCATCAACAGGCGGTATCGGCGCTCCGACTCGACCCGCTCGGTGTCGGCGGTGTCGGCGTCCTCCTCAATCTCCGTGGCCTGGTACCCGGACGCGGCGACTGCCGCGGTCAACACCGAGGCCGGCACCTCCAGCGCGGTGTCCACGGTGGCGGTGTTGGCGGCGAAGTTGACGCGGGCATCGATCACCCCCGGTACCGCATTCAGAGCGGACTCCACCGTCGACACACACGAGCCGCAGGTCATCCCCTCCACCGCAAGATGAATCGTCCCCGTCGATTCGGTTCGACCGGGCGGAGACTTGGGTGTGTCAACGGCGGGCTCTTCGTCGTCCGATTCCGCGCCATCGTCGGAGGCGGTGTCTTCGAGGTATCGCTCCGGGTCGGCCAGGAAACGGCGACGACAATGCTCCGAGCAGAACCCGAACTTCGGGTATCCGTCGACCTGCAGGGCGCTCCGACCGACCGTCATCCCACACACCGGATCACGCATCTCGACACCTCTTGATTCCGTGTTCATCGTCTCCATATCACCACCGTACGCCTTCCAGTCGACTGGAATGTCAAGGGGGTAGAATCGACGACATGAGAATCGGAGAACTCGCCCGACGCACCGGGGTTCCCACCAAGACCATCCGCTACTACGAGGAGATCGGCGTGCTGCCCGCCCCCGACCGGGCAGCCAACGACTATCGCGACTACCCCGACGAGGCCGTCGACCGGCTCGCCTTCGTCCGCGACGCCCAAGCCACAGGCCTCACACTCACCGAAATCGCCTCCATCCTCGACCTTCGCAGCCAGGGTGAGGCCACTTGTCATCACGTCGTCGACTTGCTCGAGCGCCACCTCTCCGCACTCGATCGGCACATCCAGACTCTGCGTGAGACACGCAAGAAGCTGGCCGCGCTCACCGAGCAGGCACGGAGCCTCGATCCTTCCGAATGCCGCGACCCCAACCGGTGTCAGACCATCACCGGAGGGCTGAGCTTGAAGACCCGAGACGGCGGACGCCACCTGCACAGCGCTCCGGTTGGCCATAGCCACTGACGTGAAGAAGACCCGGGGCAGCAGCGGCGACGCGCTGCGGTCATGACACCGGCCGGTGGTTCAGTGGCCGTGCTCGTCGGTGGTCGTCGTCACCGCGGGGGGATCCGCCGGAGTCGTGGTCCCTCCGGTCAGGAGCGGTCCCAGGTAGAGCGAGGACACGGTATAGGTGAGGGCGAACACGGCTACGGCGATGGCAGGTGCGGCCCAGGTTCGGAACCGCCGGTAAAGGCGGATCAGCATTGGTGCCGCTACTGCGAGACCGATGAGGAAGAAGAGGACACGACCGGCGGTTCCGGCGAGGACGGCGGCCCCGGCCAACGGTCCGACGTGGTGGAGGACGTGGGGGGCGACTCCGCTCACTGTTCCCCAGGCCGCAGTGCCGGCGTGGCGGAGACGGCCCCCGGTGGGTGGCACGTCGACGGCAGCCGTGCTGGTCATGACTCGAGGGCGGCGTCGAGCTCATCGAGAAGTTCGTCGGCGGGGACGAACATTTCGGCGTAGTGGCGAACCCAGGCGATATCGCCGCTCTGTCGGACGAGGGCGAAGCTGTGGCTGGGTCGGTCGCCGTGGCCGTAGATGCCGACCATGCCGTAGGCCGCCGAGACCTGGGCGCCAGGGTCGATGAGGATGGGACGGTCGATCCCGAACCTGGCGGCCTCGGCGGCGACCATCGGTGCCGGGTCGACCATGATGGGCAGGAAAGTCATTCCGCGTTCGGCCACCGCGGCTTCGAGTTCGGGGATCTGGGCAAAACAGCCATCGCAGCCCACCCCCATCGAGAAGTAGAGGAGTGCATCGCCCTCGGCGAGCGACTCGTCGAGCGTTACCGTCCGCCCGTCGGCGGTGCTCAACTCAAAGGGAGTCGCCTCTTCGACCGTGGCCTCGTCGGTCTCTGACAGGGTAGAGACGGCCACCAGGACTCCCAGGGCCAGCGGGGCGACCGCAAAGCCAGCCCACCTCCAAGGGGACCTGTGCTCGGACTTGCGACTATTCCCGCGTGGCGGCCGGCTGGTCTTGGTCATGACAACTCCGTTCATCTTGTTCTTCGTTCTCGAGGAGGCCGCGTCGGCGTCGAGTCGACCATGCGATCGCGGCCACGGCGACAGCGATCAGGAGCACTCCTATGACCGGGTCGGGGATCCAGGCGAGACTGTCGAGCAACGGAGTGAGTACACCCTCGATCCCGGTGCCCAGGCTGGCGGTGAAGTTGGGAGCCAGCGACGAGCCGGTGACCGCCACAACTGCCAGCACGACTGCCATCACCAGAAACATCGCCGCCGCAGCCAGCCCAGCTGTCGTCGTCGCCACCCGGACCGGTCCAATACGGAACGACACCTGCCTGGAGCCAAGCTGGACTCGGTCCGGCCTAAGCCGGTCCCAGAGCAGGGTCAGGATCACCAACGGAAACACCATCCCGAACACGTATGCCATCCCGATCCCAACCCCGGCTGCGATGCCGGGAGACACCGCCGACAACGTGAGGACACCGGCCAGCACCGGAGCGCAGCAGGCACTGGCGGCACCCGAGAAGACTCCCAGGGCGTAAACCCCTGCCGAGTCGGTGCGGGAGATGTCGGGTGATCCCCTGAGGAACGGCAAGGACCAGGTGCCGCCGCTCAGCGAGACGACCGCGAGTGCGAGCAGCAATAGCGCGCCGAGTCCGTAGACCGCGGTGTGATAACGCAGCAGGCTCTCGGTGAGCAGGCCGAGCCCGAGGGTCACCGGGACCAGCACGGTGGCCACCCCCGCGGCGAATACGAATGTCAGCGGCACCAGACGCCACCGGTGATTGCGTACCGAAGCCGCCAGGAACGCGGGGAACATCACGACGATGCAACAGGGAGCGAACAGCGCCACCGTCCCCGCGGCGAAAGCTGCGAGCAGGGATCCTCCAAGGAAGAGCCCTTCCACCTCAAACCGCCCTGTCGGTGCCGGCAAGCCCGGCGAGATGGTCTTCCAGCTTGCGTCGGGAGATACGGCCGTACCCGAATAGAGCGCCCTCGACCAGCAGGATCGGGGGGAAGGGGACCCGATGACTCACCAGCAAGGCCCGGCCCTCCTCCGAGGAGAGCGGCACCGTCCTGACCGCGAGTGGGGTCACCTCGGCCATCTCGTCGAGCAGTCGACCGGTTTCGTCGCAGAAATGACAGCCCGGAGCGGTGACCAAGACGACTTCAACCGGTTTGGTCACATCAAACCCCGACCCCGGCCACGGCCTCCACGGGGAGGCAATGAGGAGCCTCCCCGACCGGATGGGGAGCCGAGCCGAACATAGCTGTCAGCAGCTCATCGACGATGTCGTCGATCCGCCCTTCGGCGACCGCCTCGGGCACACAGCCTCGGAGGTGGGCCTCGAGAACCTCACGGCGGACCCGATCGAGCGCACCTTGCACCGCCGACAGCTGGTGGAGCACGTCGATGCAGTAGCGATCCTCGTCGACCATGCGAATCACCCCGTCGAGATGCCCGCGGGCGGTACGGAGCCGGAATCCGATCGACGACGCCGTCGCCCTCAACTGCCGGTCCTTCGAGAGTCGTCAAGGAGCCGCTTCCGTTCCTCGAACTCATCGCGCTCGATCTCTCCGGCGGCGTATCGGCGCTCGAGAATGCCGAGAGCGTCCGATCCCGGCCCAGTGCGGGTGGTCCCCACCGAACGGACGACCCACACGACCAGAGCCACAATCGCCACCCAGAAGACGATCATCATCGTCCACCCAAAGAACCCCATCGTGTTCCAGTCACACCACATCATCTGTCATCACCTCAAAGGAGATCATGCCCCACCCCGGGTGGGGTAGGCAGGGGCGAAAGTCCCTATCGGAAGAGGTCTCGACTGTCACCCAAGTCAGGTGGGCTTCTGGTCGAAGAGCGCTCAGTGTACAGTACCCCGCTAGGGTATCTGCAAAGGAGCAGGCGGTGCGTGGTTACGAGATCAACAAGGACGACTATCTGAAGCGACTGGCCCGGATCGAGGGACAGATGCGAGGTCTACAGCGGATGATCAGCGAGGACAAGTACTGCATCGATGTCCTCACCCAGGTCAATGCCGCTTCTGCTGCGCTGAAAGGCGTGGCGGTCGGTCTGCTCGACGAGCACGTTCGCCATTGCGTCCGGGAGGCCGCCGAAGCCGGTGATGGGACAACCGCCGACCGGATGGTGACCGAGGCCACTAGAGCGATCGAGCGGCTGGTCCGCTCCTGATCTCCTGATTGCGCAGGAAGAGCCGATGACTCACAACGGTCACGATCACGATCACGGTCACGGTCACGATCATCAGGGTGGCGGCGAGCCCGATGCGGTCGTGAACACCGAACCCTCCCCGAACCACCAGCACACCGACGGAGGTCACGGCCCCGAGAGTGGTGTCGGCCACGGGGGTGGGCATGACAAGCATGCCGGTCACAGTGTGGCCATGTTCCGGGACCGGTTCTGGCTCTCACTCCTCCTCACCCTGCCAGTCGTTTTCTTCTCTGAGATGATCCAGGAGTGGTTCGGGTATACCGCCCCCACCCTCCCCAGCTCGGACTGGGTGGCACCAGTCTTGGGGACGGTCATCTTCTTCTACGGCGGTTCGCCCTTCCTCAAGGGGGCGGTGGGAGAGGTGCGGAACCGCCAGCCGGGGATGATGCTGCTGATCGGGATGGCGATCGTTGTCGCCTTCGTCGCGTCCGCAGCGACCACGTTGGGTTGGTTCGATCTCGAGTTCTGGTGGGAGCTGGCGGCCCTGATCACCATCATGCTGCTTGGCCATTGGATGGAAATGCGGGCCATCGGCCAGGCCCGGGGTGCACTGGCCGCTCTGGCCGAGCTCTTGCCCGATGAGGCGGAGCGGATCAGCGACGGTGAGACCGAGACCGTCTCCGTCGCCGAGCTGAAGGTTGGGGATCTGGTCCTGGTCCGGCCCGGGGGGCGGGTCCCCGCCGACGGAGCCGTCGTCGAGGGAGAAGGAGAGATCGACGAGTCGATGGTCACCGGCGAGTCGAAGCCGGTTGCCAAGGCGCCGGGGGACCGGGTAGTCGCGGGGACCGTCGCCACCGACTCAGCGATTCGAGTCGAGATCGACGCGGTCGGAGACGACACTGCCCTTGCCGGAATTCAGCGGCTGGTAGCCCAGGCCCAGGATTCGAAATCTCGGGCCCAGGTTCTGGCCGACCGTGCGGCCGCCATCCTCTTCTACGTGGCAGTAGCAGCGGCGGTGATCACGGTGGTGACATGGACGATCCTTGATCAGCCGGACCAGGCGATTGCGCGCACCGTGGCAGTGCTGGTGATCGCCTGTCCCCATGCCTTGGGGCTGGCGATACCGCTGGTGATCGCCATCTCCACCGGGATGGCCGCCCGGAACGGGATTCTGGTCAAGGACCGTCTCGCTCTGGAGCGGATGCGCAACGTCGACATAGTCCTGTTTGACAAAACCGGCACCCTCACCAAGGGCAGTCATCGGGTGTCCGCCATCACCGCCGTCGACGGGGACCGGGCAGGTTTGCTTGCCCTTACCGCCGCCGTCGAGTCCGACTCGGAGCATCCCCTGGCCCACGCGATCGTCACCGCGGCGAAAGAACAGGGAAGTGTTCCTGCCGCCTCCGAGTTCAGATCGATGAGCGGTCGTGGAGTGGAGGCCCTTGTTGAAGGCACCAGAGTGGCGGTCGGTGGTCCGGTCCTGCTCCGGGAACGGAACCTCGATGTGCCGGATTCCGTCGAGGAGTCCGCCAGCGGATGGAAGCAACGAGGCGCCGCAGTTCTCTACGTCGTCAAAGACGGCACGGTCATAGGAGCGCTGTCACTCGAAGACGAGATCCGTCCCGAGTCCCGGGAGGCGGTTGAACAACTCCACCGGCTCGGGGTTCAGGTGGCGATGATCACCGGGGACGCGCAACAGGTTGCCAACGCGGTCGGCGCCGAGCTCGACATCGACGAAGTGCTGGCCGAAGTGCTCCCTGAGGACAAGCACTCGAAGGTGGCCGAGCTGCAGAAACGGGGGTTGCGGGTGGCGATGGTCGGCGACGGAGTCAACGACGCCCCCGCCCTGGCCCAAGCCGACGTCGGCATCGCCATCGGTGCTGGTACTGACGTGGCCATCGAATCCGCCGGGATCGTCCTCGCCTCCGACGACCCCCGCGGCGTGGTCGGCATTCGCCGGCTCTCCCAGGCCGGATATCGCAAGATGATCCAGAACCTGGCCTGGGCCACCGGCTACAACGTCGTGGCCATACCCCTCGCCGCTGGAGCTATGGCCTGGGCCGGGATCGTGCTCGCCCCCGCCGCCGCCGCGGTCCTAATGAGCGCCTCCACCGTGGTGGTCGCCATCAACGCTCAACTGCTGCGCGGTCTCGACCTCCGACCGGGATCAGTCTTGTGAGGTCAGCGAGCGGCGGCGACACCGGTGTAGCGACCAGCGATGAGTTGGACGTTCGCGTTGCCGGCATCATTGGAGTATCTGATGTACAGCGTCTGCGTCGAAGGTCGGAACACAGCCACCGTGTCCGTACCCGCCCCTATCCAATCGCCGGCGACGATCTGGTCGCCCGGATCGCCAAAGATGAACTGGGAGTGGGCGATCCCGGTCGTGTTCGAGTCCCGGAAGTAGACCAGGCCGGTGGATTCACGATGTAAGCCGATGGTGTCGAACCCGTCGCCATTGAAATCCCCCACGAAGGGCTTGTCCCCGGGGTTGCCGAAGACGAAGGAGTAGTCGGCGGCTCCCAGCCCGAGATCGTTGCTGCCGAGATCGTTGATGACGTAGACCTGCTGCTCCGACGGGCGGTAGATCGACACTGTGTCGCAGCCGTCGCCGTCGAAGTCGCCCGCCAGCGGGATGTCCCCGGGGTTGCCGAAGTAGAACTGGATGTCGGCGATGCCCTGAGTGTTGGAGTTGCGCAGGTAGACGAAGCCGTCCGACTGCCGGTAGAGGCCCGGGGTGTCGACGCCATCGCAGTTCCAGTCCCCAGCGAACGCGGCGTCTCCAGGATTGCCGAAATAGAAAGAGGTTGTCACCCGGGGGGCTGAGATCGTTTCCCACCGATGCCAGCGACCGGCGGAGTCCTGGAAGACCACACGATCGCAGTCCAGGTTCGGCTGACAGATGTTGGGAACGTCCTGCTCATTGGAGATGACCGAGTTGATCACTTGGGGTGTTCCGGCTCCCTGGACGAAGATGCCGGGGTAGCCGCTGGTCTCGAACCCGTCGCTTGGGTTGTGGCGAAGCACCGATTCCTCTATGACCAGGGTCCCCGTGTTGTTGTTGCTCACGAAGAAGATGGCGCCTCCACCTTCGTTGGCATGGTTGTTCTCGATCGTGCTCCCCAGGAGCCGAAGGGTGAACGTGTTGCCATCGAGGTATATCGCGCCACCACTGCCGCCTCCAGGCGTGCCACCTTGTTGCGGATTGGCACCCCAGCCGATGGCCTGGTTGTTGCGAAAGACGCTGTTGATGATGGTCCAGGAGACTCCGATGCTGCTGATGCCGCCGCCGTTGGAGCAGATGCCGCTTTCGAAAGTGGTGTTGACGACGTAGACCGGCAGATTCTCGTGCTGGCTGAACACGCGCAAGGCG
>DATDPT010000068.1:0-18487 GCA_035292605.1 Acidimicrobiia bacterium | reverse complement strand
ATCGGAGTTCTTCACCGGCCCTCCCATCTGGAGCGAAGCCGAATCGGAGTACCAGGAGGCCAGGATCTCGAGACCGTTGACCAGCAAGGACTGCTCGGACCTGCGCCGCGCCCTCTGCTGGGCATCCTTGGTCATCTCGGTCGATACCGACCTCTCGGCCAGAGGTCCGATCTCCTCGAGAACCTGCATCGCCAGACGTTGGCCATCACCGGGACGTGGGGTGACCCGCCCCGGGATCGATAGCCAGAGATCGCGGAACTGTGCCACCTCGGGCCGGTTCATGAGCGCCAGGGCCAACCCGGGGCGGCCACCGGCCACTACCGCCACATTCGTCGCCTCATCGGGGCCCAAACCTCGCTCCCCGAGAGCGGAGGCCAACTCTCCGAGTGGGACCCGGCCCACGTGAACGGTGCGGCATCGAGAGGAGACGGTGGGCGGAAAGTCGTCCTCCGATTCGGCGACGAGAAGGAAGACCACTGCCGCCGAAGGCTCCTCCAGAGTCTTGAGCAGAGCATTGGCGGCCTGCTCGGTCATCGTCCCCGCCTCGGGCAGTAGGAACACCGTTCTCGGTCCCTCGACCGGTCGCAGCGCGGCCCGGGCCACCACCGATCTGATCTGTTCGACTCCGAGGCTGGTGGCGCCTTCGGGTTCGACCACCGACACATCGGGATGGCCCCCGGTTGCGACGAGACGGCATGATCGACAATCCGTGTCATGCACCCCTTGCGATGGACAGAGGATGGCGGCGGCAAACTGCCTGGCCAGCAGGGCCTTGCCCACCGACTCCGGGCCTACGAACAGATAGGCATGGGCCGGCTCCGGGGCATCTCGGCGCAGCAACTCGATCACGCGGCCATGGCCGATGATGCCCGAGAAGGGATCAGTCAACGTCGATCACCACCATGATCCGGTCGACCAGTGCCTCGACGTTCTCGTCACCACGCAACAACATCACACGCTGCGGCTCCTCCCGGGCAAGCTCGGCGTAGGCGTTGTACACGTCCCCTTGGAACTCGACGCTCTCCGCCCCGATCCGGTCTGGTCTCTCCTGACGCCCCAGTGCGGTGCCAGGGTCGACCACCAGCACGAAGACGTGATCAGGCTCCACCCCTTCAAGACCGATCTCGTTTATCTCCCGGACCTTGGCCTCTCCCAGGCCACGGGCCCGGCCCTGGTAGGCGATCGACGAGTAGTAGCTGCGGTCACTGATGACCCAGGCGCCGCGTTCCAGTGCGGGGAGCACCACATCACGGGCCAACTGTGCGCGCTGGGCGGCGAAAAGGAAGACTTCCGCCCACCGATCGACATGATCCGAGTCGAGGACGATGGACCGCACCTTCTCCCCGAGCTCGGTGCCACCCGGCTCGCGCACCACCACCACCTGATCGCCTCGCTCGGTCAGACGGCTGGCAAGGGCGGAAACCACAGTGGTCTTCCCCGAGCCGTCGCCCCCTTCGAGAGCCAGATAGCGCCTCATGAATCGGTCATCGACGAGCACACATCTCGCACGGTAACGGGCCGGCGGCCAGGCGGATATGTTGACATAGCCCGGCCGTTTGAGGTCAACTCACCCGCGAATGCCCAAGAGTCTCGTCATCGTCGAATCCCCCACCAAGGCCCGGACCATCGCCGCCTACCTCGGCGCCGACGTCGCCGTGGAGTCCTCGATGGGCCACATCCGGGACCTCCCACGCTCGGCCGCCGAGATACCCGCGAACGCGAAGGGCGAAGATTGGGCTCGTCTCGGCGTCGACGTCAACAACGGCTTCGAGCCCCTCTACGTGGTCCCCAAGGAACGGAAGGACCGGGTCAAGAAACTGAAGGCGATGCTTGCCGGTGTCGACCAGCTCTATCTCGCCACCGACGAGGACCGCGAGGGAGAGTCGATCGCATGGCATCTGACCGAGGTGCTCAAACCGAAGATCCCGGTGCATCGCATGGTGTTTCATGAGATCACCAAACTCGCCATCGAGGAGGCGTTCGCCAATCCCAGGGACCTCGATCAGCGTCTCGTCCAGGCCCAGGAGGCCCGTCGCATCCTCGACCGGCTCTACGGCTACGAGGTCTCACCTGTGCTGTGGCGGAAGATCCAACAAGGTCTCTCCGCAGGGCGGGTGCAGAGTGTGGCCGTCCGGATCGTGGTCGAGCGGGAGCGGGAGCGGATGGCTTTCGTCCCTGCCGGCTACTGGAGCCTGGAAGGGGTCTTCGCCCCAACCGCGGAGCTCGACAGGACCTTCGACGCCACCCTGCTCCAGGTCGACGAGGCGCGGGTCGCCACCGGGAAGGACTTCGACAGCTCGGGTCACGTCAGGGAAGGTGTCCTGACCCTGGACCAGGAGCGGGCCACGAAGCTGGCCGAATCCCTCCTCGACCGTGAGTTCACCGTCGAATCGGTAGAGCAGAAGCCCTACAAGCGATCCCCCTACCCGCCCTTCCGGACCTCGACCCTCCAACAGGAAGCCGGACGGAAGCTCCGTTTCTCCTCGTCCCGAACCATGTCGGTCGCGCAACGCCTCTACGAGAACGGCCACATCACCTACATGCGGACCGACTCGACTGCTTTGTCGGAATCGGCAGTGGCTTCGGCACGGTCACAGATCGCCAAGCTCTACGGTGAGGACTATCTCTCGCCGAAGCCGCGGGTATATGCGTCGCAGGTGAAAGGGGCGCAGGAGGCCCACGAAGCGATCCGGCCCGCCGGGGAGACCTTCCGGACCCCGGAACAGATCGGAGCCGAGATCGGGCCCGACGAAGCCAGGCTCTACGACTTGATCTGGAAACGAACCCTGGCGTCCCAGATGGCGGATGCGGTCGGAGTCACCGTCTCGGCCAGACTGGCCGCAACCACCTCGGAGGGTGTCAGGGCCGTTTTCAACACCAGTGGGCGCACCATCACTTTCCCCGGATTCCTGCGTGCCTACGTCCAAGGAGCCGACGATCCGGAGTCCGACCTCGACGACCGGGAGGAGATCCTCCCACCGCTGACCGAAGGCGACACGCTGGCGGCGCAGCGTCTCGAGCCGACCGGCCATGAAACCCGACCGCCTGCCCGCTACACCGAAGCTTCCCTGATCCAGAGACTGGAGGAGTTGGGAGTCGGCCGCCCGTCGACCTACGCCTCGATCATGTCGACGATCCAGGACCGGGGGTATGTCTGGAAGCGGGGAACCGCCCTCGTCCCCACCTTCACCGCGTTCGGGGTTGTGACCTTGCTGGAGCGCCACTTCCCCAACCTCGTCGACTACGCCTTCACCGCCGAGATGGAAGACGACCTCGACCGAATCGCCACCGGTGAAGAACAGACCGTTCCCTGGCTGACCGCCTTCTACTTCGGCGCCGACGGCCTCAAGGAGAAGGTGGCGACCCGTCTCGACGAGATCGACCCCCGGGCCGTCGGCTCGATACCGATCGGAGAAGACGGGAGAGGACAGCCGATCCTGGCTCGAATCGGCCGCTACGGGCCGTACGTGGAACGGGGAGAGGAGCGGGCTTCCATCCCCGGGGATGTGGCCCCCGACGAGCTCACCGTGGCCCGTGCCATCGAGCTGCTCGAGACCCAGAACGCAGGGGACAAGATCTTCGGAACCGACTCGGACACCGGGCTCACCGTGTATGGGAGGACCGGGCGATTCGGCCCCTACGTGCAACTCGGAGAAGTCGAAGAAGGAAGCAAGGACAAGCCAAAACGAGCCTCGCTGCTGAAGGGGACGTCCCTCGATGAGCTTTCACTCGACGATGCCCTCCGTCTCCTCTCTCTCCCCCGAACGGTGGGCACCGACGAGGCCGGCGTGGAGATAGTGGCCCTCAACGGCCGTTACGGCCCCTACATCCAGAGGGCCGAAGACCGCAGGAGCCTCGAAGCCGAGGAGCAGCTCTTCACGCTCACAGTCAACGAGGCGCTCCAACTTCTCGCCGAGCCGCCCAGACGCAGGGGTCAGCGCAATGTCGGCCCTCTGAAGGAGCTCGGCGCCGATCCCGCCAGTGGCAAGCCGATATCGGTGCGCTCGGGGCGCTTTGGCCCCTACGTCACCGATGGTGAGGTCAACGCCTCGCTGCGACAGGGTGACTCGCCGGAGACGATGACCCTGGAGCGGGCCGCTCAATTGCTCGCCGGCCGCCGGGAACGAATCGGTGGCTGAGGGCTCCTGAACCACCAGGATGGATCGACAACGCTCTGGGGACCCTCAACTTCCTCGCCCAGCAGGCCGATCTAGTCAATACAGGAGCCAATCCCCATCTCAAATGAACCCCCAACCGGATCGAACTGGGCCGCTGCAACTCGCGCCGCCTCGATTCTGGTCGCCGTCGTGGCCATCGGATTCGGCTTCGCTCTCGTTGCCGGCAGACCGCTCCAGAACGTAACCGGGTCCGAAGTCATCTACGCCTCCGTCGCCGTTGCATCGGGTCTGGTGCTGGTCGCGGCCGCGCTCGTTGCCAGAGGCCGGTCCCGTCTCGCCTGGAGCCTGATCGGCGCTGGTGTCCTCTGTTGGGGAATCGGCGAGGCAGTTTGGATGCTTCAGACGCAGGTCGGAGAGATCCCATACCCCGGCATCGCCGACTTCTTCTATGTGGCCGGGTATCCGCTGATCTTTGCCGGAGTCATCGCACTCCCGTACTTGCGTCCGGGGCGTTTCGAGCGTATTCGACTCGCCATCGATGCCGCGGTGGGAACGTTGTCGCTGGCCGTCGTCATGTGGGTCGTCTATCTCCACGATGTCGTAGGGGTGGGGACGGATCCGATCGAGACCTTCCTCAACGTGGGGTATCCCCTCGGCGACGTCTTGCTGGTCACGGCTCTGATGGTCCTGGCGATGCGACGGTCGGAACAGCGCCTCGACCTGCGCATTCTGTTACTCGCCGGTGGTGTGACGCTGACCGCGGTGGCCGATCTCATCTTCTCGCTTCAGAGCGCCTCGGATTCCTACGTCGAATGGGGGTGGCTCGACGGATTGTGGTTGTTCAGTTATGGGCTGCTGGCTCTAGCTGCCTGGGTGGTCACCAAGCCGGCCGCTTCCCGAGAGGCCAGCTATCGATCCTTGAACACCTGGCAGTTGGTCGCCCCGTATTCCGCGGTGGCGGCGTTGTTCGTACTCCGTTTCACGACGAGCGTCGGCAGCGATCTCCTGCTCAATCTCGCAACGACCGCGGTGGCTGGCCTGGTGGTGGTCCGCCAGAACCTGGCAGTTCGAGAGAAGCGAGAGCTGCTGGAACGACAACGTGACGACCTGGTCGCTTCGGTGTCTCACGAGTTGAGGACCCCCCTGACCGGGATCCAGGGCTACGCCCAGCTCCTCTCAGAATCCTGGGAATTGCTCAGCACCAGCGAGCGTGAGGAGATGCTGGACACCATCAACATCCAGGCCAACCATCTCGGGCACATCGTGACCGACTTGATCGATGTCGCCCGCGATCGGCTCCAGAACGTGAAGCTGACTCAGGTCGAGTACGGCGCTGCCGAGATCGTCAGAGAAGCGGTTGCTGCCGTTGGCGGTGGGGCGATCCAAACCGAGGTGGAGGCCGAGGCCCGGGTTTGGGCCGATCCCGACCGGGTCCGCCAGGTCTTGGTGAACCTGATCATCAACGCCATTCGTTACGGCGGCTCCGAGATTCTGGTGACGGCTGCTCGCAGAGGGCAGGTCGTGGCATTCGCAGTGCACGACGACGGGCATGGGGTTCCCGCCAAGTTCCAATCCGACATGTGGGAGCGGTTCGAGCGGGGTGCCCACAAGCACGACACCGGTGTGCCAGGATCCGGTATCGGCCTCTCGGTGGCAAAAGACCTGGTGACTGCCCATGGAGGGACGATCGGCTACCGGACCTCCGAGCTTCTGGGCGGGGCGTGCTTCGAATTCACCATTCCAGTTCCGGAATCAGATCCAGTCGATCTGGTACCTGCTCGTAGCGAGCGGGTGCGCTGAGTCGACTCGGGCTCCCCACACCCGGCCCACGAGGAATCACTTCTGGAAGTAGGTGACAAGCATCCCGAGGCCGACGCCGATGACGGCGCCGATCCAGATGCCGTTTGCCATGTCGTCGACAGCCACACCGATCGCGGCCCCGATCCCGACTCCGAGTACCGCCCCGACGCCAACCATTGAACCTCTCCGGCTCTGCTTCTCGCTCGCTTCGCTCTTCTCAGGCTCGGTCATGGTTTCCTCCTACAGGACATTGGCTGCCATTTCCGCCAAGGGGGAGCGTACGGAGCGCTCGAGGGTGATGTGACCGAACAGAGGCGATCCCTTGAACTTCTCGATGAGGGCAGCCATCCCCCCGAACGGTGAGATGTACGGATTGTCGACCTGGGACAGGTCTCCACAGAACACAACCTTGGAATCCCGGGACATACGGGTCAGGATCACTTTGAGGGTGGGCAGTTCCAGATTCTGCGCCTCGTCGATGATCACGAACTCACCGGTGATCGAGCGTCCGCGGAGGTAGGTGACGGCTGCCATCTCGAGCTCGCCACGGTCGACCAACTCCTCTATGGCGTTGCGAGCGCCGTCTACCCCGGCATCGGAGAACAGGGCATAGAGGTTGTCGTGCACCGCGGCCATCCACGGTGCGAGCTTCTCGTTGAGGTCACCTGGTAGATAACCGACTTCCTGCCGACCCACGGCAACCAGCGGCCGGTACACCGAAACCCGTCGATAACGGCTCTGTTCGAGGACCTGCTCCAACGCGGCCGCAAGAGCTAGAAAGGTCTTGCCCGTTCCCGCCATGCCCATCACCGACACTGCAGGGATTTCAGGGTCGAGCAGCTGATGGAGCGCCACGGTCTGTCGGACATTCTTGGGCTCGACACCGAAAGCTCGGACATGGGTCGGAACCCGTTCCACGATCACGGTCGGATCCGACTGGATCACTCGAGCAAGTGCCGACCGGGACGCGCCGGCCCTGAGGATGAGGAACTGGTTGACCTCGGCCTCGACCCCCTCCAACTCGATCTTGCCCTGGTCAAACAGGCGATCGATGACCTCACCCTCGGTGAGATGCTCGGCCAACCCGGAGTGGAGCTGCTCGACCGGGACGGTGTCGGCCCGATAATCCTGGACCGCCACCCCGAGTTGGGCCCCTTTGATGCGGAGAGCGGCGTCCTTGGTGACGAGGACCGCAGGCCGCTCCTCTACGAGGTTGAGACAGGTAGCAAGGATGCGGTGGTCAGGAGTCTGGGGATCGAGGGCCGCAGGCAGGCGTTCCGAGGTGATCCCGTTCAGCTCGATGCGCAGCGTGCCACCCCCGGGAAGGGGGACCGGCTCACGTAGCCCTCCTCTCCGAGACGCCCCAAGCTCTTCGATGAGCCTTATCGCAGCACGGGCGTTGGCGCCGACCTCGTCCAAACGGGTTTTCTTCCGATCCAACTCCTCGATCACCACGAGCGGCAGCACCACATCGTTTTCGTCGAATCGGAGTGGGGACTGGGGGTCGGCGAGCAGGACGCAGGTGTCGAGGACAAAGGTGTCGGCCACCTCGTTGGTCTCCTTCAGGGTCGTCGCCAGGGGGCATAGCTTCCCGTCCTCGCACGGCAATTACAAGGACCGCTGCTCCCCATCCGTAATTGGGAGCTACAGGTCCGCATATGACCCCTGTGCGTCCCAATTACGGGAGAGATGGTGGCTCAACCCCGGCGTCGCGCCACCCAGGCCATGAACTCATCGACGGGTAGGGCGTTAATGACCCGATCGGTGGTGACCCACCCCCTCCGGGCGTACTCCACCCCGTAGTTCATACGCACCAGATCCGAGACATGATGAGAGTCGGTGTCGATCATGACGTCCACATCACGCGCCATGGCCAGCCTCGCAACCTCCGCCGAGGCATCGAGCCGGTCGAGCGCCCCGTTGATCTCGAGAGCGACCCCGGTGACCGCCAGCCCTTCGAGCACCGCGTCGATGTCCAGCTCGACTCCGGGCCGTCTCCCGATGTAGCGGCCCGAGAGGTGACCGATGGCATTGACCGCCGGATCGGCCAGCGCGGTGAGGATGCGGGCGGTTTGCGCCGACTGCGACAGGTCGAAATGGGAGTGGATCGAGGCCACGCAATAGTCGAACTCGAGTCGGAAATCGGGGTCATAGTCGAGCTCCCCGTTGGGCCCGATGTTGAGCTCGCAGCCAAAGAGGATCCGAAGTTCAGGATGCTGCTCCTGTAGGGCTCGGATCCGGTCCCGATGCGCCAGCATCTCCTCCCGGGTGGAACCGTTGATCGCCAGATCCTCTCCGTGATCCGTGAATGCAACGTACTGGTAACCGCCCGCAACCGCGGCCTCGATCATCTCCTCCAATGAGGACCGCCCGTCGCCCGATCGGGTCGAGTGATAGTGAAGATCGCCCTTTATCTGCTCGCGTGCGATCAAAGCGGGTAGACCGGCGCCGGCGGCCGCCTCCACCTCACCAGTCCCCTCACGGAGCGGTGGCGGAACGTACTCCATGCCCAATGCCTGATAGATCTCCTCCTCGGTGGTCGAAGCGACGAGGTGCTCCTCCTCGAACAGCCCGTACTCGCTGAGCAGCCAACCTCGCTCGATGGCTCGTTGGCGAAGGGCAATGTTGTGGGCCTTGGACCCGGTGAAATAGAGGAGGGCCGAGCCCATCTGCTCCTGGGTCACCAATCGGACATCGACCTGCATCCCTTCACGGGTCAGGAACGAAGTCTTGGTCTCCCCCGACCCGATCACCTCGGCCGCCTCGGGCATCTCCAGCACGAAGCTTGCGATCGAAACCGGGTCATCGGTCACCACGACGATGTCGATGTCGCCCACCGACTCGACGAAGCGGCGCACCGAGCCGCAGGGCACGGCGAAAGCGACCGAAGCGAGGCCGCCGAGCCGAGCGGCGAGAGCCCGGGCCAGGGGCAGAGCCTCGACCAGAGGGGTGCGCCGATCCTTGCCATGGAGGCCGAGACGTTCGATGGCCCGCCCGATCTTCTCCTCAGAGACCTTCCCCATCCCCGGGAGGTCACGCAGACGTTCCTCTTCAATGGCGGTTCGCAGGCCATCGATGTTTTCGACACCCAATTCGCTGCGGAGGAGCTTGAGGGTCTTCGGGCCGAGACCGGGGATCTTGGTCAGTTCGACGAAGGCCGGCGGGTACTTCTCTCTGAGGGCGTCGAGCTTGGCAACCCGCCCGGTGCTCTCGAACTCGAGGATCTTGTCGGCGGTCGAGGGGCCAACCCCGTTGATCTCGGTGAGTTGTCCCTTGTCCAGACCCGATATCTCGCCTGTGTAGCCCTCCAGCCCGTGCATGGCGTTCTCGTAGGCCCGAACCCGGAAGGCCTGAGGGCTCCCCTCATCGAGTGCGGTCAGCTTCGCCAGCTCGGCGAGCATCCGGAGATGGTCGAGACGACTGGCCATCGCCGGGGAGACTATCGGCGGTTGATGTCGTCGACGAGTGCGGCGACGGTGGCCGTGGTGACCCCGATCAGATCTTGGGGCGAGACCTCCAGTTGGGTCCCACGCACCCCACCGGAGACGGCGACCGTCTCGTGGCCGAGGACCGACGAGTCGACGTAGAGGTTCAACCTGCGCTTTTGACCGAACGGGCTGATCCCACCGGTCACGTATCCGGTCAATCTCTCGGCAACGGAGGGCGCCACCATCTCGGCTCGCTTGGCTCCAGCGGCGCGGGCCAGTAGCCGGGTCGAGAGACGAGCGGTCACCGGGACCACCGCCACTACGGGGGTCCCGTCGACCTCGACCACCAGGGTCTTCAACACCCGGGCTCCAGGAAGGCCGATTGCGGCCGCCACCGCCTCCCCATACCCATCCCCGACCTTCTCGGCCACCACATACCGATGAAGGACATACGTAACGCCGAGACGGTCAAGGGCGGCCGTTGCCCGGGTGCTCCTCGCCGGCATCCGGCAATTGTCGCATCACTCGCCGAGCCAGAGACCGGGATCGAACTCGGAACGTGCGGAGGCATGCACCGTCAACCGGCCGAAGATCGGGACATCTACTTCCCTCGCCGCTCTCACCGTGACCGTCCTTGGTCGAATCGACAGATCGACCTGGCACCGGCACGAGACCAACCGCGACCCGTTGCGCGCCGCGTACTCGGCGGCAAGGGCTACGGGCAATCCCGGCCCGGCCGGTGGGTAGGTGGCCACCGCGGCGGCCAGTGCCGCCGCCTCCGCCGCGGTGTAGGCCTGCTCTCTGGCCACGAACAGGGATCCGACCGAGGTGGCGGCCACACCAACCGTGGCAATGACCGCCACCCACCCGATGACGAGAACCGTCATCCCTCCCCGCTCCGATCTCACCGCTCGGTGCGCATCGATGCCGTGGCCGTGAGATCCACCCCCATGCCCGCAGGAAAGGGCACCCCCAACAGATGGTGCAGCCGGACCGTGACCCGGGCCGGAACACCGACCCGATCGGGGCGTTCCACCGAGATCCGGGCTCTCTCCCGAACCTCAGGCGGAAGGGCGGCCATCACCGAAGCAACGGCCCGGGATGGGTCGGGCGTGGTCGCGGCCACTCTTGCCCCCTCACGTGCGGCTGCCTGCAGGTCGAGCCTTGCCTGGGCAATCCCGATCACCTGGATCGAAGCGACTGCAACCAACAACACCAACGGCAGCACCAAGAAGAACTCCACGGTTGCCGAGCCCTGCTCGGTCAGAACCTGCCGGCGACCCAGTCGATGACCTTGCCGAACAGGCCACCCAGAAGACCCCCTCCGCTTCCCGACTGAAGCCACTTCAACGCCACAATCGCCAGAGCGGTTGCGGCCAGGATCACCAGGAAATACTCGACAGTGCCCTGACCTCGATCGCTTCCCCTGGCGACCATCCATGTCCAAAAACGAGCCATCGGCTCTCCTTCCAATCCGGTGACCGACCGGTACGGGGAGAAGTGCGGAGCTCATGACAGTGGCCCCGACAGCTCGGAGAACAGCCGGAGCAGAGATGGGGCGTAGAGAAGCATCACCATGCCCGGGAGTACCAGAAGGGTGATGGGGATGATCAGCCTGACCGGAAGGGACCTCGCTCGTTCCAGGCGCCGGGTGCGCTCGGCGGCGATATCGGCATCCACTAGCGAGCGGACCGTGTCGGCCACGGCCGATCCCGATCTCTGCGCCCGGGCCAGCTGGGCTACCAGGACGCGGATGTCTCCTTGACATTCTTCAACAGCAGCCGTGAGGCCTTTGACGGTGGCCAGGCGCGCCGCCCGACTCAGCTCGCGGTGCTGTGGGAACACCACGGCGGCTTGTTGCAGACCGGCAAGAATCGATCGCCCTGCGCGTAGTTCGACCAGCAACACCAACAACACCGGTCTGATCGGTGGAGTCGGGCGTTTGTGTCTCCGGACCGAGCCCAGAATCGACACCGCCACAACACCAAGGGCGAGCCCGGGGCCCCCCAAGACCAAGCCAACGGAGCCCAGGACTATGAAGATCACCGCGCCCTCCTCACAATCGACCCGGCAATCCCGATCCCCAGGAGGACCAGAGCCAACCCGATGACCGCAGAAACTCGCTGGGGCGAGGTCGAGAGGTAACCACCTACCCGCCCATTCATGGTGACCGAGCCGATCGCGATCAGAGGCACCAGCAGCAGGACCGTTCCGGTCGCCCGGGCGGGGGCGGTGGCGGAGGCGACCTCGTGGGCCACTTCGACCTGGGCCAGCGCCAGGACCGCCATCTCGTCGAAGAGCGAGGCAGCAGGTGAGCCCAGCCAGGAGAGTCGCTCGATGACAGCGGCGACCTCGACCCCGATCTCCTCGAATTCCTGCTTGGCGGCCACCGCGAGATCGGGAAGCGATGCCCCCTCACGACTCATCTGCTCGAGGGCCGGTGCTCCCACCGAAGACGCCGCTCGTTCCAGTGCATACCTCAGCGAGGCTCCCGATCGCAGCTCACCGGCCACCGCTTCGCAGAAAACCGCGGCTCGGATCGAAGTCCGAGGACGAGCTCGCCAAACATGGACCGCGATCAGACCGGCGGCCGGCACCGGGACCAGAAGCACCGAGAGCAGGAGCACGGTTCGGCGGTGATCGACTCCGGCAAGGACGCCCCACCCCACCAACAGGGCCCCGATCACAGGTCGTCTCCGATCTCACCGTTGGATCCCACCGTGGCGAGGGCACGAATTCGACGCTCCGGCCCGGTGCGCTCGATCTGCACGATGTAATCCACCGCAGCATGGAGTTGGCGGCGAACTGAGGTTTCCGAGGTGTCACCGGCAGACAGCGCCAGAGTCTCGAGACGCCACAACGCTTCTTCGGGCGAGTTGGCGTGAACCGTGGAGAGTGATCCGCGATGCCCGGTGTTGAGCGCCCACACCAGGTCCAGCGCCTCGGGGCCCCTCACCTCGCCGACGATGATCCGATCGGGTCGCAACCGCAAGGCCGACCTCAACAGCGACCGAATTGTGATCTCCCCGGCCCCCTCGGCATTGGGCGGGTGGGCCTCCAGCCGGACAACATGGCCGGGAAGTCTCAGCTCGGCAGCATCCTCGATGGTCACCACCCGCTCGGTGTCCGGGATGAGGCTCCCCAGAAGGTTGAGCAGAGTGGTCTTTCCTGCCCCCGTCCCACCCGAAACGATGACAGTCTTCCGCGAACGGACCGCCGCGGCGAGTGCCATGGCTTGGCTTTCGGTGGCCGTTCCGAGGGAGACGAGGGCCTCCAACGAAACCACGGCTTGGGAGAAGCGCCGGATCGCCACGATCGGGTGGTCGACTGATGCAGGTGGCGTCACGGCGTGGAGACGACTCCCATCGGGAAGCCTGGCATCGACCATCGGACACGATCGATCGATGCGGAGACCGAGAGGGGCGATCACACGCTCGACCGCCGCCAAGAGCTCCTCGTTGCTCGCAAAGGACGCATCGGCCCGACTCAGCTCACCTCGTCGATCGACCCACACCTCCATTGGGCCATTGACCAGGACATCCGTGACCTCGGGGTCCCGCAACAGCGGTTCGAGCGGGCCCAGACCAAGAACCCGATCGACGACGGCTTCGGTGAGTTGGCCGGCACGGAAGGGAGCGGCGAGACGAAGCCGGCGCTCAGCCTCCGCAGCGACCTCGGCGCGACGCATTGGAACGGAACCGGATGCGATTTGGCCGGCTACCCGCTCGATCACGCCCACGGCATCTCCCAAACCCTCCCCCAAACCCGTAGCCATCGCCCGTGGGTGGGCAGGCGACCTGAGAGAAGATTGCGGGCGCTCCGGGGCCCGATCCTGGGCAACACCGGCCCTGGCCCGGGTGGACGGACTCCACCGACAACGGTCTGCCACACCGTCGGGATAACCGCGGTCGGCGCCAACAGCCCGGGCAACAGCGGGCGCACTGGGACCGTCGGGCCCGGCCAGGCGTCTTCTGAGCATCTCACCACCACCGCCGGCCAGTTGGCGGCGAGCCGTTCGATCATTGGCAATCCTGCGACTACATCGACAGGCCCGGCGGAGATGACGGCCACCCCGGATCGGGCCGGGCTGAGCTCATGCAATGCCGGTCCGTCCTCGAGAAGATCGGCGAGGGTGCGATCGGTGCTCAAGCCCAACCCTTTGGCCATGTCAACCACCAGCGCAGTGCCGGCTGCAGCGCCAAGCCCCAGTGCACCGAACAACGAAAGCACCGGATCGGGCGACTCGACCCCGATGACACCCCGTCTCCCCACCCCCTCCATCGGGCCGAACCTATAGGTCTCGTTTCTCTGTCACAAGACCCCTGTCGCCCGGAACACGATGGAGCAGCAACTAACTTGACCCGCAGTGAGCTCGGCCGCATTCTTCGATCTCGACAAGACGATCATTGCCAAATCGTCGACGCTCGCCTTCACCAAACCTCTTTACAAAGCCGGGTTTCTCAGCCGACGGGCCCTCGCCAAGGCGGCCATCGCCCAGGCCTACTACCAGTCATTCGGGGCCGACCACGACCAGCTGGACAGGGTCAAGGACGAGTTGGCCGCCATGACCAAAGGTTGGTCTCGCCAGGAGGTTGTGTCGCTGGTGGAGGAGACGGTCGACGGGGTGGTGGCTCCTCTGGCCTACGCCGAGGCTCTCGCCCTTATCGACAGCCATCGCCGGGCGGGGCGAAGAGTCGTTGTGATCTCGGCCAGCCCCGAAGAGATCGTCCGGCCCCTCTGCCGCTATCTGGGCATCGAGGATGTGATCGCCACCAGGACCCAGGTCGGGGATGATGACCGCTACACGGGCACGATCGAGCTCTATGCCTACGGTCCTGCCAAAGCGGACGCCATGATCGAAATGGCGAGGTCCGAGGGCATAGACCTGAGCGAGTCATACGCCTATACCGATTCGATGACCGACATCCCGATGCTGGAGGCGGTGGGCCACGCAGTCGTGGTGAATCCGGACAGCGAGTTGGAGAAGATTGCAGTCGAGCGGGGCTGGGAGATCCGGCATTTCGAGTCGGCGGTGACCATCCGGGACCGCATGGCCGGCAAGACGGCGCCCGGGGTAGCTGTCGCCGGCGGGGTAGCCGCCCTCACCTACTGGGCGATCAGGACGAGGAAGAAGAAGAGCTGAGCACCTGCCATTCGAACCCGGCCCGGGTGACGGCGCTTATCAACTCCTCGGCTGTGGCCAAGCCCTCATCGAGGGCCAACAACACCTCACGGCCGAGTACGAAACCTTCGATCGACCACAATGAGTCTCGATCCAGCGATTCCTGGACCAGTCCACCCTCGACCGCTTTCACCGCATCGGTCAGAGGCCCGGTGATCAGAGCAGCCGAACCGACCTCGGGTAGATCCTCCCGGTCGACGACCTTGCCGCCGGCTTCGACGACGACACGTGGCTTCCCTTGCTCGACCAGCTTGCGCAGCGCCAGGATGTCGATCACGTGACCAAAGTACCCTCGTCGCCGATGTCGGGACGGGCGATGATCGTCGTGGCCGGAGGAGCCAGTTCCCGATTCAGTGGCGACAAGCTGATGGAACCGATTGCGGGCCTGCCGTTGGTTGCTCACACCGTCACCGCCGTCGCCGGAATGGTGGATGTCTGCGTCCTCGTCTGTCGTGACGACCAGACCGATGTTCTCCAGGTGGTTCTCCCCGGGGTGACCGTGGTGCGGGGCGGGCCGACCCGGACCCAGAGCGAGCTGGCCGGCCTCGGCGCCTTGCCCGACAACGTCGAGCTGATCGGGATCCACGACGGTGCCCGACCCCTGATCTCTCCCCGGTTGATCGGGCTCCTGTTCGACACCGCAGCCGAAACAGGCGGTGCGGTGCCGGTGATGCCGCCCACCCGACTTCTGGTCCGACGCTCTGATCTTCGCCCGGTGCCCCACGCGGCGGCAGCGCAAACGCCGCAGGTGTTCTGGGGCCCGGAGCTGCGGTTGGCCTACCGGGCGGCGGCCGCCAGCGGCTTCGAGGGTCACGACACCGCGGATGTGGTCAGGGCCTTCAGTGATCTCAGGATTGCGGCCGTAGACGGGGAGGCGGTCAACATCAAGGTCACCTACCAGTCCGACCTCGACACGGTCAGGGCGGCTCTAGATCCCTCTCGTAGCGGACCTCGGTGATCTCGGTTCCCCCGATCGTCTCCAGCCGGATCGGCTTCCCCTTGACCCAACCCTGCCGCTCGTAGAAGGCGCGCGCCCGATCGTTGCCCTGCAGCACCCAGAGCAGGGCCCGCTCGAAACCATCCTCGGCGAGTTGAACCTCGCTCGCAGTCAGTAGTTTCCGGCCGATTCCCCTGGCCCAGTGGGCGGGATCGACGTAGATGGCGAAGACCTCCCCCCACCCGGCGTCTTCGGAGGGGCCGATCAGAGAGAACCCGACGACGACTTCCTCGGAATCGGCGACGAAGGTGATCCTCTCCTCACGAAGCAGAAGAGCCTCCCACCAACCGGTCCTGATGTCGAGGTCGAGTGAGCCGAGGAAGTCATGACTGAATACTCCCTCGTAGGCCACCTGCCAGGATGCGATGTGAACCCTGGCGATGCCGCCTGCATCGGCAATCGAGGCGATTCTCACCATGACTCCAAGTTAAGCTGTTGACAAATGGTCGGGAATTGTCGACCATACGGGAATGGCCGAACATTCCTCGCCGGGTTATGAGCTGGAGGAGACGCTGGCGTTCCAGAGCGCCGAGCAATTCCGGGCGCTTTTCGAGGACACCAGGCTCCGCATCGTAGATCTTCTCCTGGAGCGGGCAGCCACCGTCACTGAGTTGGCCGCCGTGTTGGAGAAGCCAAAGGGGACCGTCGGACACCATGTCTCCGTCCTCGAGCAGGCTGGGCTGATACGGGTGGTGAGAACCAAGAAGGTCAGGGCCATCGAGGCCAAGTACTACGGACGAACCGCACGTACCTACCTGCTCAGCCCGCGGGTCGACGTCGACCTCGTCGTCTCTCCCGACTACTTCCTCACCTCGGCCGCCTCCGAGTACGCCAAGGCGGCCCAGCATGAAGAGGAACTGAACCACGACTCGATGGTGAGCACCCTCCGCTTCGCCCGCATCCCCGACGAGCGGGCAAGGGAGTGGGCGTTGCGTCTCGGTGAGCTGTCTCAGGAATTCGTCAGCGAGGAGAGGGGCGGGGACACTACCTTCGGCCTTCTGGTCGCTCTCTACCCCACCGATCGACCCCATCTCCCCGATCCCAAGGAAGGGAAATGAGCACGCCCCTGGGCCGCAACTATTGGAAGCTGTGGACCGCATCGGTCGTCCCATAGGGGAGCCGGTCGAGAATGGGCCTTGCGGACGCCCTTTATCTTGGCGGCGGTGGTCCACGTCGCGCTCCTCTTATATGCGATACCCCGAATCTGAACAGCCGGCGCATCGAGGAGGCCCTGGCCAAGGGTCAGGGGTCGGGGGTGGGTCCGATCGAGGACTGATCGTCTCCGGCCGGCTCAGCCGTGAGGGTCTCCACCACATCGGATTCGGGCTCTGGAGCGACACCCTGATCGTCCCTCCCGCCTCCGAGAGCCCAAAAAGCGAGAGCGGCGAGCGACGCCGCTCCGAAAGCCAACGCCAGCCAGCCCCAACCTTGCGTCACGCTGCTGAAACCACCCTCGGTGCTGCTGGTGACGGTGCCGGACGGGCTCGTGACCTCGGCTCCAAGGTCAGCCATGGCCACCGGCAGGGACTGGATCGAGACGTCACCGAGGGTCTCGAAAACGACCTGGTAGTTGGCGGGCTTCAGCTCTGTCGTGATGCCGAACACCCCACCTCCCCTCGAGACCAGGGGAAGAGTCACTGGATCCTCCCCGGAAAGTGCGAAATGAACGACAACAGCATCGACCGTGCCCTCGACCTCGACCTGGATCTCGACCTCCATTGACTCGTCAGTGAGGGAGATGACCTCTGCGCTGGCGTTGCCGAAACCGCCACCTATGTCGACGGCTGCCAAGAGGACGAAGGCGGCGATCCGGAGCATCTCGCCTGATGGTACGACGCCGGCTCGGTTGCGCCCCCTGAGTCGAGCTCAGGACGTCCACTGCCCTCTGGAGATCAGCACATCCCGAAGCAGATCGGGTCGATCGGTGATGATTCCATCAACTCCCAGATCGAGATAGCCTTCCATCTCCGCCGGATCGTTCACGGTCCAGATGTGCACGTGGAGACCGTGGGCGTGGGCGGTGTCCACCAACTTCTCGTCGACCACCTTGACCCCTCTCACTTGGGTGGGCAATTGGAGGGCGCTGGCTTCGCCCCCGGCTCCCCTCCCCACCCTCGAGGTCAACAACCACATCCGGCTCAGCATGGGACCGGTGGAGGTGGCAACCCGGCCCTCGGTGGCCTTGCGGAACTCCACCAGCCGCTGATCGGAGAAGGAGCCCACGATCAAACGATCGTGAAGCGAGAGTCTCTCGATCAGGTCGGCGAGCAACTGCACCTGCCCCTCCCCTTTCAGATCCACCACAAAGGAGACCTCGGGTAGGGCGGTGACCGTTTCCTCGAGACTGGGGATGCTCAGACCCCGTCCTCGAAACGGGTGCCCCCCCTCGGTGTTGTGGCGGAATCCGGCGTCGAGCGCCGCCAACTCGTCGAAGCCGAAGCTATTGACAGCGCCGGTGCCATCGGTGGTCCGATCGACTGTGTCATCGTGAATACAGACCAGGACACCGTCGGCAGTTACCTGCAGATCAGTCTCCAGGAACCTGAAACCCAGCGCCACGGCCTGGGAAAACGCTTCCATCGTGTTCTCCGGCCACAGGTGTCGGCTCCCCCGATGAGCGATGGCCAGCGGCGGAGTCCAGTGCTCGGAAATCATCTGTGTCCCAAATTAATGGGCCCCGCCAGAGGCGGGGCCCAAAAAACTCCCGGAACGAAGGCTCTCAGAGGGCCACGCGATCCTTGAGACCTTTTGATGCGGCGAAGTGCGCATATTTCTTCGCCGGAATGGTGATGGTTTGCCCGGTTGCGGGGTTGCGGCCCATGCGTGCCGAACGGGACTTGAGGCTGAAGTTGCCGAACCCAGTGATATTCACCTTGCGGCCGGCATCGAGCTCCACGGCGATTATGCCTTCGCCATCCTTGGTGGAGAAGATGACATCAATGATCTCGGCGGCTTTCGCCTT
>DATDPT010000067.1:0-18937 GCA_035292605.1 Acidimicrobiia bacterium | reverse complement strand
GAGGGTCAGTTTACGGCCTTCGTCGGGCTGGTCGGACTCGAACCGACGACCTCGACGTCCCAAACGTCGCGCGCTACCAAGCTGCGCCACAGCCCGTTGACCCCTCAGCGTAATTGCCCTCCGGTTTCTGTCCCACCCCTTCCCTATCTTCGGAAACATGGGGGTGGGGCCTGAGTTGAGCGCTCGGATCGCGGACTGGGACCGATCGTCTCGGTGGGAGCGTTCCGAGTTGGGGAAGGACCTACGCCGACTGGGTCTCTTCTATGCCGAGATCATGGAGCCTGTTCGTTTGCTGGGTCCGAACCTACCTCGATCCGAACGCCGAGTTCTCCCTTCAACTGCATCTCCACGAGGGCAATGATGATGAGGCGGCGAGATCACATTGGCGTTCCGAAACCGGGTTGATGACTGCCAACTTCTACCGAACGTTCATCAAGCCGAAAGGGACCGGCCACCGCAAGAATCACCTCGCCCATGGAGTGTGCACGATAAAGGTTCGGCGATGTGCCGACGCCTGGCAGCAGACTATGACCTGGGTCGAAGTCATTGCCGACGACCTGGGGTCTTCCCGAAGCTCAGTAGTAACCTTTGCTTGTGGGCCGCTAGCTCAATTGGCTAGAGCACCGGGCTCTTAACTCGGGTGTTGTGGGTTCGAGTCCCACGCGGCCTACCAAACCGCCCACCGGCTCGCCGGGGGCTTCTTTCATGGGACAATGCGACAAACGCGGGTGTGGCGGAACTTGGCAGACGCGCTGGGTTTAGGTCCCAGTGGACGAAAGTCCGTGGAGGTTCAAATCCTCTCGCCCGCACTCGCCTTGAAGTCTACGGCTGGCCCGCACTTGGGGTTGGGGGCACATCCGTGATGATCCTCGCCCCCCTGCGGAAGGTCAGATAGCTCCAGGCCCAGGACACCAGGACGAAGAACCGGTTTCTGAACCCGATCAGATAGAAGATATGAATCCCCAGCCAGGCAACCCAGGCGGGGAATCCGGAAAAGTCGAGCCGGGGAAAGTGGGCCACACCTCTCGCTCTTCCAATCGTGGCCAGGGTGCCTTTGTCCCGGTAGCGGAATCGAGAGCGCGGCTCACCACCGAGGTCTGAACGGATCGCTCGGGCGGCATGACGGCCCATCTGCATCGCCGCCGGCGCCACCCCGGGCACACCTGGGACCACCGCCAGGTCCCCCACCACGAGCACTTCTCGGTGTCTCGGCAGCGACAAGTCTTCTTCGACTTCGACCCGACCCGACCGATCGACCTCGACGCCCAGCCGTGCCCCCAGAGCCGAAGCCCGAACCCCTGCCGCCCACAGCACATTCGCGGCGGCGATCCGCTCGCCCCCGACCAAGGTCACCCCCGAATCGTCCACCATCTCGACCAGAGCGCCGGTCCGAACCTCGACACCGAGACTCTCCAACTGAAGACGAGCGCTCTCGGACAGACGCTCGGGATAGACCGGCAGGACTCGATCGGTTCCCTCGACCAGGACGACCCGGGCTGACCCGGGGTCGATGGCATGGAACTCCCGCTCCATGGAATGGACTGCGATCTCGATCAGGGCTCCGGCGAGCTCGACACCGGTGGGGCCACCTCCCACCACCACGAAGGTCAGCAGCCGCTCCGCGGACTCGGGATCACGCTCTGCGGCTTCGAAGGCCGCCAGGATTCGGCCCCGGACATGGAGGGCGTCCTCGATCGTCTTCAACCCGGGCGCCACCTCGGCCCACTCGTCCTTGCCGAAGTAAGAGTGGGTGGCGCCCGCTGCCACGATCAGATACTCGTATGCGACCTCGGAGTCGTCGTCGAGCCGAACCACTCGTCGACCGAGGTCGATCCCGGTCACTTCGGCCAGCAGGATCCCCGTGATGTTCGCTTGGCGCCGGAAGATCGACCGAATCGGGTAGGCGATATCACTCGGGTTCAGCGCCGCGGTCGCCACCTGGTACAGCAGCGGTTGAAACAGATGGAAGTTCCTACGGTCGATGATCGTGACCTCTACCGGCACCCCCTTCAAGGCCTTGGCTGCGTTGAGACCGGCGAATCCAGCCCCGATGATCACGACCTTGGGGAGCCGGCTCACAACCCGAGCGCCGTGGCCAGCGCCCGCAGGGCACGGGCCCGATGCGAAAGCTGGTTCTTCTCTTCAAGGGACATCTCGGCGAGGGTGCGGCCCTGCACCTCGAACACTGGGTCGTATCCGAAGCCACCGTGTCCACGCCGCTCGAAGGTGATCACTCCTTCTACCGAGCCCTCGGCCACAACCTCGACCCCGTCGGGGAAAACAAGTGCAACCACCGTCCGGAAGCTGGCCCGGCGGTCGGCCACCCCTTCCATCTCACCCAGCAGGAGGACAACGTTCTCGGCGTAACTCGCCCTCAGCCCAGCGAAGCGAGCCGTGTTCACCCCGGGACGACCCCCCAGCGCCGCGACCTCCAGCCCGGTGTCGTCGGCTACTGCCGGCAACCCCACGGCTCCCGCTACAGCTCGCGCCTTGAGGAGGGCATTGTCCTCCAGGGTGGCCCCGCTCTCCCGGACGTCGGGCCAATCCAATCCGCGAACGATCTCCCGTGTGACTCCGAGTGACTCGAGGACGTCTTCGATCTCTGTGATCTTGTCCGGATTCTTGGAGGCGACGACCAGCCTCGGGATCACCCTGCGACCGCCTCCCGCTGAAGAGCATGCAGCTCAGAGATCCCCTTCGTGGCCAGATCGAGCAGGCTGTCGAGATCAGAACGGGTGAAGGGATTACGTTCCGCCGTCCCCTGCACCTCCACCAGGAGACCCCGTCCCGACATCACCACATTCATGTCAACCTCTGCCGCGGCATCACTCTCGTAGTCGAGGTCCAGCCTGGAAATCCCGTCGACGATCCCCACCGAAATCGCGGCGACCTCGTCGATGATCGGATTTCGGGTGATGACCCCCCGTTTCACTCCATCCTCGAACGCCTGATGCAACGCGACCCAAGCGCCCGTGATCGCAGCGGTCCGTGTCCCACCATCGGCTTCGATGACATCGCAGTCGACTCTGGCCATGGCCTCACCCAAGATCTTCGAATCGACCGCAGCACGCAGCGATCGCCCAATCAGACGGGAGATCTCCTGGGCGCGCCCCCCAGAAACGTGGTCGCGGCGTACCCGCTCCGACGATGCTCCGGGGAGCATCGCGTACTCAGCGGTCACCCAGCCCTTGCCGGTGTCCTTCATCCACCTTGGCACCTCGGCCTCGACCGAGGCCGTGCACAAGACCTTGGTCCGCCCAAATGAGATGAGCACCGAGCCTGGGGTCGCTTCGGTGAACCCCAACTCCATGGACACCGGGCGCAGCTCATCTGGCGCGCGTTCGGTCATCGGGCCCTGACGCTAGACATCGAACTGGGCCCCCGGTGTCGCCGCCGCAACCGGCCGGTCGAAGGTGAGCTCCGCCTCGTGCACCGACGTTGCGATGTCCAGATAGGGCGGGATGTGGGTCAGGACCAACCGTTTCGCACCGACCTCACGCGCGATTCGTCCCGCCTCCCCTGCTGTCAGATGGTGGGGGTAATCGGCAGCACCCGGCTCCCCTTGATATGCGGCCTCGCTGAGCAGAACGTCTGCGTCTCTCGCATGTTCTCTCCATCCACCCGTCGGGCCGGTATCACCCGTGAAGAACAAGGTCCGGTTGCTGGCTTCCCATCGCGAGCCCACTGTCGGCACCGAGTGATCCATCTCGACGAAGCTCACGCTGAGGCTGCCGATCTCGACAGTGTCCCCGGTCCAAACCGGGTGAAAGTCGTAGCACCGGTGCAAATGCGAGCCCTGGCCTTGGTCGAGAAACGACGAAAGGCGGTCCCACACCGACTGCGGTGCATACAACGGGATCCCGGCTCGCGGCTCGGGTCGATAGGTCCACGAGTGAAACGCGGTCATCAGGTCCGAGCAGTGATCAGGGTGCTGGTGGGAGATGACGATGGCGTCGATCAAATCGGGCTCCACCGGCAACGCGGTGAAAGTGTCGGGACCGGCATCGCACCAGACCCGGGTCCCGTCCTGATCGATGAGGTAGCCGGAGGCGGGCCGTCCCGGGACCGGGAAAGTGCCCGAAGATCCCATCACATGCACCCTCACGGCGCCAGCCTTTGCATCACCCAGTCGGCTCCGGCCCTCGAATATCGGACCCGGTCGTGAAACCGATTCGGCTGACCTTGCCAGAACTCGACACTGTCGGCCGACACCCGCCACCCACCCCAGGATTCGGGTCTCGGCACCTCTCCCTCGCCGAACTCTGCGTCGAGGGTGGCGAATCGCCGGTTCAGCTCTTCACGGGAGTCGATTGGTGTGCTCTGTTGCGAGGCGTGGGCGGCGATCTGCGACCCTCTCGGTCGAGTCGCAAAATAGGCGTCGGCCATATCGGCCTCCACTGCGGTGACCGGTCCCTCGAATCGGACCTGCCTGTGCAGTGGCGTCCACACGAATGTCGCGGCTGCCCACGGGTTGGCCTCGATCTCGACGCTCTTTCGCGAGCGGAGGCCGGTGTAGAACACCACTCCCCTGTCGTTGAAGCCTTTCATCAGCACGGCGCGGCCCGATGGTCGCCCATCGGCTGCCGCGGTGGAGAGTACGAAAGCGTTCGGCTCGTCGATGCCGGCGGAGACCACAGCAGAGAACCATCCGTCGAACTGGGTGTAGGGATCGGCTGCCATCTCTCCCTCGACCAGCCCCTGAGCCTCGTACTCCCTGCGAAGACGGGCGATCCGGTCGTCAGTCACGCTTCCGACGATAGCTTGCCAGTGTGGGTGGGCCTGGACCTGCGCTGGAGCTCGGGGCCTTTGGCCTGACACTCAGAGCCGCTTCGCCACTTCCTCCAGCATGACCTCAGTGGCGCCACCGCCGATCGAAGCGATCCGTACATCGCGGTAGAGACGCTCGACAGCACTCCCGGCGATGAAACCCATCCCGCCATGAAACTGGACGCAGTCGTAAAGGACACGATTGGCCAGCTCACCGACATAGGCCTTTACTTCCGAGATCTCACGAACCGCTTCTTCTCCCTGATCGGCCAGCCATGCGGCCCGATAGGTGAGCTCGCGGCCGGCGTCGATCTCGGCCTGTCGCATCGCGATCCTCTGCCGAATCGCCTGCTTTTCCCAAAGTGAAGAGCCGAACGCCTGACGCTGCTTGACGTAATCGACCGTCAACTCGAGCGCCCGCTGTGACTCCCCCAAAGCCTGGCCCATTATGGCGAGACGCTCGTTCTGGAAGTTGGACATGATGTAGTAGAAGCCCTGATTCTCCTCACCGATCAGATTGCCTTCATGGACCCAGACGTCCTCGAACACCAGCTCGGCGGTGTCGGATGAATGCCAACCCATCTTCTCCAGGGTGCGTCCGGTGGTGAACCCGTCCGCGCCTTTCTCCACGGCGAAGATCGAGACCCCGCGCGACCCCTTCACGTCGGGGTCGGTCTTGGCCGCCACGAGAACCAGATCTGCGACGGTGCCGTTGGTGATGAACATCTTGGTCCCATTGATGACGAAGCCATCACCCTCACGCCGTGCAGTGGTTCGAATCGCGGCCACGTCCGATCCGGCATCGGGCTCGGTGATCGCGATCGCCGTTATCACCTCACCGCTGGCGAACTTCGGCAGCCAATGCGCCTTTTGCTCGGGCCGACCGAAATTGAGCACGTAGGGGACTGCCAGGTCGGTGTGGACGAGCACGGTGATGGTGAACCCTCCGTAGGTGGACTGGCCCAATTCCTCGGCGAAAACCACCGAAGCCAGGGCACCCAACCCGATCCCTCCATGCTCCTCGGGAATGCGCAGCCCAAAGAAACCCAGCTTCCCCATGTCGTCCAGGACTTCCCTGGGAACACCCTCCCTTTCCCAATCCGACGCATTGGGGACAATCTCACGCTCGACATAGGCTCGGGTCTGAGACCTGACAGCCTCCAGATCCTCAGTCATGTAGATCGATTTCATTGCGATCTCTCAGTCGCCAGAAGGGCGCGCCCGGCCTTGCTGTTGTAAATGAGACCGTGGGCGTTGCAGAAGTCCTCAGCCACGCGGGCGACCCCGACCATGTCGATGTCATGACCGATCCCCAGACCGTCGAGCAGCCAGAGCACGTCTTCGGTCGCGACATTTCCTGCTGCGCCCGGGGCGTAGGGGCATCCCCCGAGGCCGCCGGCCGAAGAGTCCATCTTGTCGATCCCCCGCTGCAGCGCTACTGCCGTGTTGGCTATCGCTTGCCCGTAAGTGTCGTGGAAATGAACACCAACCCGGTCCACCGCCACTCGACCCAGCACCTCGTCGAGAAGCCGATCGATCTGCGCCGGCGTCGCCTTGCCAAGGGTCTCGCCCAGGAACACCTGATCGACTCCCCACTCCAGGAGGGTCTCGGCGAGATGGGCCACCCAATCAGGGTCCTGCTCACCCTCGAAGGGGCAATGGGTGGCCGTGGACACGTAGCCGCGGAAGCTGATTCCGCCGGGCGCCTCGGTGAGGATCCGCCTGATTCGATGCATCGACTCGTCCACTGTCGCGTTGATGTTGCGTTGGTTGAAGGTGTCGGAGGCCGCGGTCAGGACCCCGATCCTGGTCAGACCGGCCGCGAGCGCCGCCTCTAGACCCTTCATGTTGGGGACCAAACCCCACAACTCGAGGTCGTCGCGTGCCTCGAGGCCGGCCAGGACTTCCATGCCATCGGCCATCTGGGGCACGGCCTTGGGGCTGACGAATGACACTGCGTCGAAAGAGCGCAAACCGGTGTCCCCGAGGGCCTCGATCAGGTCGATCTTGGATTGCGTCGGGATCATCACCCCGAGCGACTGCAGCCCGTCTCGGGAAGACGACTCCGTGATCGATACCCGGGAGGGCAGGTTGCTCACGCCGGGGACGGTACCCGCCGTTTCACCACAATCTCTGGCTCAGCCCTCCAGCTTGAGCTGGGCGTAACCCTCGATGCGCCGTACATGGGCTCCGCTTCGCCCCAGGCGGTTCCCGATCTCTCCGTAACTCTCGCCGCGGGCACGGAGCTTGATCACCACTCGCTCCAGAGGTCGAAGCGTGGCGTCGCCAATGAGCTGGGTCACCGGCGACCCGGCTCTCAGATCGATCATTCGCAGAATCCTGATCACGGTGCCCGGCTTCTTGCCAACCCGTCGCGATATCTCGGGTATCTCCAAACCGGACTTGCTCAGCCGAACAATGACCCTCTCGATTGGACGTAGGTCCTGATGTGCCATTCCCTGCTCCTTCTATCCGAGAACCGCATCCTCCCGGTAGGGCTCGATCATGATGCACTCCCCCGGGCATTCCTCCGCAGACTCGATGGCATCGGCGATGAGTGCGTCGGGGATCCGGGCCAGACCACGAGAGCCCTCCGGGCCGTGTCCTTCACCCTCCACGCCGTCGAAGACGACGGTCCGCCCGAAATGCTTGGACTCCTCCTTGACCACCCACAGGCCGTCGTCCCTACCCACGAAGACGTCGGGGGTGATCTCCTCACAAATCCCGTCGCCGGTGCAGAGGTCCTGGTCGATCCAAACCATCAGGTGTGTCTTTTCGGCCATGTGCTCACCTCGATCTCAAAGGGCCGTTGCCCCGACCCTATCGCACTCACCGGGATTCGATTACGAACACCGGGATCTGGCGATGTGGCGCACGATCCGCGTAGAGCAGATAGCCGGGATAAATCCGGCCGGCCCGTTCCCATATCCGGCTTTCCTCGTCCGCCCCTGCCCGTCTCGCCACTGCCCGGACCGATCGCCCGCGGTAGGCGACATCGACCTCGGGATTGGATTCGATGTTGTAGGCCCATGACGGCGTGGCCTGATGTCCGAAGCGGGTTCCCAACAACGCCAGGTTGTCCTCGATCGGGATCCCGAACAACGGCACTCGACGCGGCTCCCCGCTCCGGGCACCAAGTGTGGTGAGCCACAGCGTGGGAATCCCTAGGAGCCAGGTTGTGGCTGTCGTGTTTCTCCCGGTAAGTTTGAGGATGAGCCTGTCCAACGTAGGCATCACCATGCGAGAGACGGCCGACGCGGCTCTGGTCGTCCCGATCCGGGCCGCCGTGCGTTGCGCCCAATTCTGCGCCTGATATTGGTACCCGAGGTCTGTGGAGAGTCCCACGGAACGATCGTAGGTAGGGATAGTGGAGGTGCGGGGAGTCGAACCCCGGTCCGTCGAGCCCTCAGCGTTGGCATCTCCGAGCGCAGTCGTCAGCGAGCTTTCGGCGGCGGGAACTCTGACGACGAGTTTTCCCGTGCCTATCCGGAATTGTCTTAGCCTCACGGTCCCGAAACCCCGTGGGGAGCGTCCCGCAATGCGACGCCCGATCCCTGCCGTGCGGGAGCCGGCCGGGCGGACGGGCTACTTAATTAGGCAGCCAGTGCGAAGTTATCTTCGGCACTTATTGGTTTTTCCGGTTTGTTGACGGGGCCCCGGAGACCCCGGCTCGCTTCCAACGCATCAACACTCGACGTCGAAACCGTTTCACCCCCATGGGTATCGCAAGTTTAACCCGTTGCGGAGGCTGACTCGTCCCGGTTTCTCTGGCCGCCTGGCGCCATATGTGGCGCTGCGTACCTCAGGTACGCAGCGCCGTATCCGGCGCTATCCGTGCGCGGTACGCGGCTTGCGCGCTCTGGCGACGGCACGTTCTATCTCCCGCTCGTGGTCGCGATCGCGCAGGGTCTGGCGTTTGTCATAGGAAGTCTTGCCCTTGGCGAGGCCGACCTCGACTTTGACCTTGCCCTCTTTGAAGTAGACCTGGAGCGGCACCAGGGTCAGGCCTTTCTCCGCCACCTGTCCGGCGATCCGGTCGATCTCGCGGCGGTGCAGGAGCAGTTTGCGATCTCGCTCCGGCTCATGGCCGCCCTCCCGGGCGAATTCATAAGGACCGATGTGCGAGCCAACCAGGAACATCTCGCCCCCCCGAACCAGGCCGTAGGAGTCCTTGAGATCCATCCGACCCTCACGCAGCGATTTGACCTCGGATCCGAGCAGGACCATGCCCGCCTCGAAGGTCTCGACCACGCTGTAATTGTGCCGGGCGCGACGGTTGGTGGCGACCACCCTGATCCGCCCGGACAGGTCCGAGCGGCTCAATCAGACCCTCTCCAACGTCCCCGTTGGCACGGCCGAGGCCACACCCTCCGACTCCCGGAGGTGGCGGCTGAGGCCGAGCATGGACCCGACGACCCCGGCGAGGACGCCGAACAGGAGGAACAGAAGACCCCAGCGGAGGAAGAAATCTGTGCCGACATCGAAATGGAAAAGGGCGAAACTGGTGAGGGCGTCGGCGAGCCGGCTCGATCCGATCCAGACGAGGAAGACGGCGGCTGCGGCGCCGAGCAAACCTTCGATCATTCCCTCCAACAAGAAGGGGACCCGGATATACCAGTTGGAGGCGCCCACCAGCTTCATGATCTCGACCTCGTCGCGACGGGCATATATGGCCAACCTGATGGTGTTGGCGATCAGGACTACCGCAGAGAGACCGAGAATCACCGCCATCCCGATGCCGAGCACGTTGAGGACGCTGGAGAGGTTCTGCAACTGCTCGATCTGCTCGGCGGCGGTGTCGACCCGGCGCACCACCTGTTGTTGCTGTTGAAGCTTGAACGCCACCGACTCGTGGAGATCGATGTCGACGAGTTCGATGCGGATCGAGGCGGGAAGGATGGTGGGATCGATCGCGAGCAACTCGTCCTGACCGGCGAAGATCTCCTGGTACTCGACCCAGGCTTGGGCCTTGTCCACGTAGAACGCCCCA
Organism: Acidimicrobiia bacterium; assembly: GCA_035292605.1. Classification (GTDB taxonomy): domain Bacteria; phylum Actinomycetota; class Acidimicrobiia; order Spongiisociales; family ZC4RG35; genus JALYNX01. The sequence continues at coordinate 9,180 of DATDPT010000067.1, read as the reverse complement.
TCCGGCTGCTTGACCTCTTCCCAGGTCTGTACTTCGGCCAGCAGCTGCTCATGGGCATCGGTGGGCACGCCATTTACCCCGGCGTCGTTGAGGAAGGCGATGACATGAACCCCCTCCTGCCAGGCGAGGGTGTTGAGCCGTAGCACCTCGTTGACCACCAGGGCCCCGAAGGCCAGGGTCAGTGAGATGAAGACAGCGAGGACGGCACCGGCGACCACCAAGAGGTTCCGTCGCAGGTTGACCAGCGCCTCCCGGACCAGGAAGAAGAGACGATTCACTCCGGCACCCGCTCGTAGCGGCCAGCCTCTTCGTCACGCATGACGCGACCGTTATCAAGGGCGACGACACGACGCTGCATGGCGTCGACGATCGCATGGTCGTGGGTGGCCATGACGATGGTGGTCCCGGTCCTGTTTATTCGGTCGAGGAGCTTCATGATCCCCACCGACGTCTTGGGGTCGAGGTTTCCCGTTGGCTCATCGCAGAGCATTATCGGGGGTCTGTTCACGAAAGCCCTGGCAACCGAGACCCGTTGTTGCTCCCCACCGGAGAGTTGCTTGGGGTAACGGGCGATCTTGTCGGAAAGCCCCACCAGATCGAGCACCTGTTCCACCTGGGGCGCGATCACCGAGCGGGGCCGCCCGAGTACCTCCAGGGCGAATGCAACGTTCTCCCCCACCGTCTTGGTGGGGAGAAGCTTGTAGTCCTGGAAGACCGTGCCCACCGAGCGTCGTAAGAAGGGGATCTTCCACTTGGGGAGCGTGGTGATGTCCTTGCCCGCCACCCAGATCTTGCCTCGGGTGACCGGTTCGTCACGCAGCATGAGACGGATCAGAGTCGATTTGCCCGAGCCGGAAGGCCCCACGAGAAAGGTGAACTCACCTTTTTGCATCTCGAACGAGACATCGTGGGCGGCGATGGTGCCGCCCTCATAGACCTTGGTGACGTTTTCGAGTCGGATCATCAGATCAGGGAAAGTCTCGCAGCCTTCTGGCTCCAGCCGCAGGACCGAAGACGGTAACGCGACGGGCTCGATTAAGCGGAATCAGATGACACCTCGTGATTGGCCCTGCGCCAGCGGAGGTACGCCTCGATGAAAGGCAGCAGGTCACCGTCCAGAACGCCCTGGATGTTCCCCACCTCTTCGTCGGTGCGGAGGTCCTTCACCATCTGATAGGGCTGCATGACATAGCTGCGGATTTGGCGGCCCCAGGCTGCCTCTCCCTTGTCGCCGCGGATCTCGTTGAGATGGTCGATTCGCTCCTGACGGGCCCGCTGCGCCAACTTCGATTGCAGCATCGCCATCGCCCGTGCCTTGTTCTGGAGCTGGGACCTCTCGTTCTGGCACTGCACAACGATCCCGGTCGGGATGTGGGTGATCCGCACCGCCGAGTCGGTCGTGTTCACGTGTTGGCCACCGGCTCCCTGGGACCGATAGGTGTCGATGCGAATGTCGTCTTCGTCTACCTCGACTTTGGCCTGATCTCCGAGGTCGGGGACCACATCGACTCCGGCAAATGAAGTCTGACGCCGGGCGTTGGCGTCGAAAGGGCTGATCCGAACCAGACGATGCACCCCACGCTCACTTTCGAGCGTTCCGTAGGCGCGGTCTCCCTTGACCGTGAACGTGGCGGACTTGATTCCCGCTTCCTCGCCCTCGGTCACCTCCTCGACCGTCACCGAGAAGCCCGAGTCGGTCAGGAATCGCTGGTACATCCGGGCCAGCATGTCCGCCCAGTCCTGGGCGTCGACCCCTCCGGCACCGGCGTGAACGCTGAGGATGGCGTCTTCGTCGTCGTACTCATCGAAGAACAACGACTCGAGCTCGAGCTTGTCCAGGTCCACTGACACTTGTGAGAGCTCGGCAATCGCCTCGGCGCGAGATGCCTGGTCGGCGGCCTCGTGAGCCATCTCGAGCAACACCTCCGCATCGTCGAGCTTGGCCGTAAGACCGCTGATGAGGTCGAACAGAGTCTCATACCTGGCCAGACGACGGCTGACCATCCGTGCCCGATCGGGGTCGTTCCACAGGTCGGGGGACGACGCCTGCTCCCGAAGCTCATTGAGCTCCTTCTCCTTGGCGTCCATGTCGAGAAACCCGCGCGCTTCGACCAACCGCTGACGCAGATCGGCAACGGCCTCTTTTGGATCAGAGAATTCGGTGCTTATCGAAGTACCCATCTCAGTACCACGCATGTCACGGTGCCGCTACGCGGCGCCGTGACACCTCTTGTACTTCTTGCCCGAGCCACACGGACAAGGGTCATTGCGCCCCACCTTGTCCGAGGTGGCCTGCTTCACCGGCCCGCCGGTGCTCAACGGAGCAACTCGTTGCGGTTCTGTCTTGGGTTTGGACAGCTCGACGTGGAACAGGTATTTGACCGCATCACGTTTCACCGAGTCGACCATCTCGGTGAACATGTCGTATGCCTCACGCTGGTACTCGGAGAGCGGATCGCGCTGGCCCATCGCTCGCAGCCCGATCCCGGCTCGCAGGTAGTCCATCTCAGAGAGATGCTCTCGCCACTTGTTGTCGATCACCGAGAGCATCACCGAGCGCTCCACCTGGCGCAGGATCTCGGCGCCGAGGTCTTCCTCCCGCTTCTCGTAGGCCGTTGCACCTCCCTCGACTGCATGCTCGACCACATCCTCGACACTCGGAGACTCCTCGAAGTTGGCCCTATCGATCGAGGTCGGGTAGTACTGACCGAGCTCCAACCGCAAGGACTCCCAATCCCACTCGTTGCGAGGAATCTCAGGGCTGAAGGCAGTCTCCACGGTCTCGCTGACAACGGTCTCGATCCAGTCCCCGATCAGGGCGTCTCCGGCCGTTCCCTCGAGAATCGACCGTCTCCAGTCGTAGATGACCTCACGCTGACGGTTCATCACCTCGTCGTACTTGAGGACGTTCTTGCGAATCTCGAAGTTCTGCGACTCGACTTGGCGCTGTGCCCGCTCGATGGCCTTGCTCACCATCTTCGCCTCGATCGGCTGATCCTCGGGGAGCTTCAGGCGATCCATGACGCTGGTGACCCATTCCCCCTGAAACCGGCGCATCAGCTCGTCCTCGAGGGATAGGTAGAACCGGGACTCACCAGGGTCTCCCTGGCGGCCGGAACGACCGCGAAGCTGGTTGTCGATGCGCCGCGACTCGTGGCGCTCGGTGCCCACCACGTACAACCCGCCGGCGTCGATCACCCTCACCTTGTCGGGGACGATTTGAAGATCGAACTCGTCGGCCAGCTTCTTCTCGAGGTCCTCGTAGGACGGATCGTCCGGGGTCACCCCACGCCTCTTCAACTCGGTGCGAGCCATGCCTTCGGGGTTCCCCCCGAGCATGATGTCGACACCGCGGCCTGCCATGTTGGTGGCGACCGTCACCGCGGCGGGACGCCCCGCCTGGGCGATGATGTCCGCTTCCCTGGCGTGTTGCTTGGCGTTGAGGACTTCGTGCTTGATCCCCCTCCGCTCGAGGAGCCGGGACAGTTTCTCCGACTTCTCGATGGAGACGGTTCCGAGGAGGACTGGCTGGCCGAGCTCGTTTCGCTCAGCGACGTCGGCCACCACCGCGTCGAATTTGCCATCTTCGCCCTTGTAGACGAGATCCCCCTGATCGTCGCGATCCACTGGGGCGTTGGTGGGGATGGCAAGGACCTCGAGCCCGTAGATTTGGGCCAGCTCGGCCGCCTCGGTTTCGGCGGTTCCGGTCATGCCAGCCAGCTTCTCGTAGAGCCGGAAGTAATTCTGAAGTGTGATGGTGGCGAGGGTCTGATTCTCCTCCTTGATCGCCACACCCTCCTTGGCCTCGATTGCCTGATGGAGGCCTTCGGAATAGCGACGTCCCTCGAGAACCCGGCCGGTGAACTCATCGACGATCTTGACCTCACCGTGGTCGATCAGGTAGTCGACATCATGTAGATACAGCTCTTTGGCCTTGAGGGCGGCTTCGAGATGATGGACGAAGTCGACTGCGGCATGGTCGAAGAGGTTTTCGATACCGAGGATCTGCTCAACCTGGGTGACACCATCTTCAGTTGTCAATACCTGGCGCTTGCGCTCGTCCACCTGATAGTCCCGGTCCTTCTGGAGTCGGTTCACGATCTTGGCGAAATCGCGATACCACCTTGCGCTGTCCGAGACGCGCCCGGAGATGATGAGAGGTGTCCGAGCTTCGTCGATCAGGATCGAGTCGACCTCGTCGACGATGGCGTAGGGGTGACCCCGCTGTACGCGGTCGGCAGCCCTCATCGCCATGTTGTCTCGCAGATAGTCGAAGCCGAGCTCGTTGTTGGTCCCGTAAGTGATGTCGGAGGCATAGGCCGGTTGACGCTCGGTCGGGGTCATCGAGGTCTGGATCAGACCGACAGACACTCCCAGGAAGCGATGGACGGCCCCCATCCAATCTGCATCACGAGAGGCCAGGTAATCGTTGACGGTCACCATGTGCACCCCCCTGCCGGTCAGCGCGTTGAGATAGGCGGGCATGGTGGAGACCAGGGTCTTGCCCTCCCCGGTCTTCATCTCGGCGACCATCCCCTTGTGGAGGGCGGCGGCTCCGACCACCTGAACGTCGTAATGACGCTGACCGAGTACCCGCTTGGCGGCCTCGCGCACGACCGCAAAGGCCTCGGGCTGGATGGATTCGAGCGATTCTCCCGCCTCGAGGCGCTTCTTGAATTCAGTTGTCTTTGATTTGAGCTCTTCGTCTGCGAGGGCTTCGAAAACGGGCTCCAGGTGGTTCACGGCTGTGGTGATCGCCTGGAACTCCCTCAGCGTCTTGCCTTCCCCGGCGCGAAGAACCTTGGAGAGGATTGGCATTGGGTCCCCATGTTACAAGTGGGTGTGATTTGACCCACTTCAGCGGCTCAGGTCAACGGACCTCGATCAGCCCTTCGCGCTGGGCCCAGGTGACCGCCTCGAAGCGAGACCGTAGACCGAGCTTGTCGAGGACATTTCGCACATGGTTGCGGACGGTGTTCTCCGAGATGAAGAGCTCTTCGGCGATCTCCCTCGAGGTCTTCCCACTCCCGACCAGCCCCAGAATCTCCAACTCCCGGCCGGTGAGCTCGGGGACACGTGCACTCAGCGTCCCGCTGTGACGTAGCAGGGCCCGCAACGCGGTGAAGAGCTTGCCCCCCATCGCTGGTGAGACTGCTGCACCGCCGTCGATCACTTCGTGCATGGCAGCGACCAGCCGTGGCAGTGGAGTGTCCTTGGTCAGATAACCTGACGCTCCGGCCTTGACCGCCGCCAGCAGGTCTTCGGCCGACTCACTGGAGGTGAGGAGAACGACCTTGGTTCGCGGGCTCGCCTTGATGATGGTCCCCACGACTTCGAGGCCGGACATCCCGGGCATGAGAAGATCGAGCATCACCAGGTCCGGCTGATGCTCTCTAGTTATGTCTATACCCCGCATGGCGTCGCCTGCGACCGCCTTGACCTCGAAGCCCTCTTGGGCAAAGGCAGCCCGCAAGGCCTCGCGGAACAACTCGGCGTCGTCGACTATGACTACAGATGACATCTATTGGTGCTACCGATCCTGGCTATTGGCGACGTTTCAAACGTGATCGGGCATGGGCCCCAGGAGACTAGACACCGGGAGTGCGGCGTTGGCGGACACCGCCAGAGCCACCTTCTCGGGGCCGAGCAAACCGATGGCCGCCTCGAGAGTCCTCCCGGTGGTGACCACGTCGTCGACCAACATGAAACCGGTCCCGGGCATCCTGGATATCCGGAACGGTGCAATCGGTCTCGCGTGGTCGCCTCCTGCACGTCTTCGGGTATATATCGGCGCGACGAGCGATTTGATAACCGGAACCCCTTTCAATCTCCCCAGACGTTCGGCCAGTACAACTGCAGGGTCGAGGCCATAGCGAAGCTGTCGGGTCCAGACCCGTGGCACCGGGACAATGGGTAGTGGAGGAAGCGACGGGGAAAGCACCAGTGCCACCAGGTCGGCGTACCCGGTTAATCCCCGGTATTTGAGGTGGTGGACCAGGGTGCGGGCCGGCCCGGAGTGCTCGAACGCGGCCACCAGGCGCACACCCCCGCTCAGGATCCGCTCAGGAGCCGGGCGCATCAGCTGTCGACAGTTCTCACAGAGCAAGGCTCGAGCCGGTCGAAAACAGGCCTGGCAAAGCATGTAGCCCAACCTAAGGGTTGGGCTACATGCTTACCAGGTACTCGCTGCTGAGTCCTGAGTCCAGGAGTCCACCACCACGCACCCAGTGCCTAGGTCCCTTCCCGCCAACCAGTGAGATAGGAGACCTGTTCGTCGGTCAGGATTTCCAGCCCACCGCCGAGATGCTCCAGCTTGATCCGGGCCACCTCCTTGTCGATTTCGGGGGGCAAGGTGTGGATCGCCGGTTCGAGAGTGTCCTGATTCAAGATCAGGAACTCTGCTGCCAGGGCCTGATTGGCGAAGCTCATGTCCATCACATCGGCGGGATGGCCCTCCGCGGCGCCCAGGTTTACCAGCCGCCCTTCTGCCGCCACCAGCAAGCGTCGCCCATCGGCCAACTCAAACTCCTCGAGGTTGGTGCGAATCTCACGCCGGGCCACGGACATCTGGGCAAGTGCGTCAAGCTCGATCTCGATATCGAAATGGCCGGCGTTGGCCAGAATCGCCCCATCTTTCATCAGCTCGAAATGATGACGACGAATCACGTGCTTGTTGCCGGTGACGGTGATGAAGATGTCGCCCTCCCGGGCGGCATCATCCGAGGTCATGACCCGATAACCATCCATGGAAGCTGTCAGGGCCCGCACCGGGTCGACCTCGACGACGACCACTTTTGCCCCCATCCCGTCGGCACGATCGGCCACGCCACGACCGCAGTCGCCATAGCCGACCACGACGATGGTGGAGCCCGCCAGCAGAACGTTGGTGGCGCGCATGATGCCGTCCAGGGCGGATTGGCCCGTCCCATAGTGATTGTCGAAAAGGTGCTTGGTCGCTGACTCGTTGACCGCGACCACCGGAACTCGAAGCGTCCCGTCGGCGGCCATGGCCCGGAGCCGGATCACCCCTGTCGTGGTCTCCTCGGTAGAGCCGATCACCTGGATGTCCCTGCGATCGGTGTGCAGGATCGTGGCGAGGTCGGCCCCGTCGTCCATGGTGATCGCCGGGGCATGGTCGAGAACCGCGTTGATGTGCTTGTAATAGGTGTCAGAGTCCTCACCTCGTATCGCAAACACCGCGATGCCGTCGGCCACCAGCGCCGCGGCCACGTCGTCCTGGGTCGACAACGGGTTCGAGGCACAGAGGATCGGCTCGGCGCCGCCATCCCGCAACGCCAGCATCAGGTTCGCCGTCTCCGCCGTCACATGAAGACAGGCAGCCACGACATGGCCCTGGAGCGGTGTCTCCTTGAGAAATCTCTCACGGATTGTCGCCAGCACCGGCATGCGCCGACCCGCCCAAGCGATGCGTCTGGCTCCGTGCTGGGCCAGGTCGGGATTGGCGATGTCATAGTTCATTTCATACCTCGGTCAGGAGTCTCTTCAGTTTCTCGATCGTGTCCACTGGAACCGGGTCCACGCCTGCATTCTCGGCCAGCATCAAGGAGACCAGATCGCCCACCACCACCAATGACATCAACCGGGCGAGAGGAGCGTCACCTTCCGCCGCCACCTCGGCAACCCAAGGGACCGCGTTGTTCGTCAGCGCCCGGGAATGGGCCAGCCGGTCCTTCACCCTCGGATGATCGGTGTCATCGGTCAGCGCCACGACCCCGAGATACCGATTGGTGAGCTGGGGCATGGCCTCCCACCCCACCAGCTCGTTGTGATCGAGCTCGGGCAGGACCGACCACCAGGCAGGCGTCTTGGCGTTCTCATTGACCTGAGTCTTCCAGCGCTGGGCGACGGCTCCGCTGGCAGGGCCGCCGCCATAGACGATTGGGATTCGCCCGGCGAGCCCTTGGGCGATGTCGGCGGCCAACAGCCAACTCGGGCTTCCCTCACGCGTCGCCCGGTCGGCAGCATCCGCGGCCTCCATCAGGGCAGGGACCTGATCGGGGATCAGCCCGGCGGCAGCGACGACACGAGCCACTGCTCCGAACATATAGCCGACTGCCGCCCGCGGCTGGATTCCACCAGGGACGGCGATGGTCGGCCAACCATTCTCATCAGTGATCCGAGCCAGTTCCCCCCCGGTCGTGAGGGTGACGATCGGGAGATCGGTGCGGGACGCCGCGGCCACGATGTCGAGGGTCTCCTCGGTGTTGCCCGAGAAGGAGATGGCAATCAGCAGCGGCTTGCGGTCGAGTGCCCAACCGGGAAGCGGCCCATACCCTTTCTGCACCGCAACCCGCCCTCGTCCCGCAGACACCAGGGCGGCGACGAAGTCACCGGCGATGCCGGAGCCACCCATCCCCGCGATCAAGACGTCCGTTGCCGGCGGGACCGGGGGCAACTCGACATCAGCGGCCCACCTCAGCTGGTTGCCAAGGGTGCGGATCTGACTCAGCATGTCACTCATCGGGGCCACCTTCGGCCTCCTCGATGAGCATCACGGGGATGCCGTCGCGCACCGGATATCGACGCCCACATTCGGTGCAAACCAGGCGAGACGTGGCCTCGTCCTGTTCCAGGTCGGCGTGGTCCACCGGGCACACCAGAATCTCGGCGAGGGCCGGGTCAATCAAGCTCATGTCACTCCTCGAGAAGCTTTGCGATCTCAGTCACGAGTCTTTGCACCGAATCGGGATCGGGCGCCTCGACATTTAACCGGAGCAATGGCTCGGTGTTCGACGCCCGCAGGTTGAACCACGCCCACCCCAGGTCCACGCTCAACCCGTCGAGCCGATCCTGTTCGGAGGTGCTGTACGCCCCAGCCGCCGCCTCGATCGACGCCAGCGGGTCACGCACCTCGAGGTTGATCTCACCCGAGGCGGCATAGCGCTCGACGTCACGGCGCAGCCCCGACAACGGCCGCCCGTCCTCGTTCATCACGCGCATCAGGATCAGCATCGCCAGCATCCCGGAATCGGCGTTGAAGTTGTCACGGAAGTAGTAATGACCGCTGTGCTCACCCCCGAAGACCGCATCGGACTCCGCCATGACCTGTTTGATGTAGCTGTGACCCACCCTGGTTCGGATCGCCCGGCCGCCGGCCTCGGCGATGACCTCGGGGACTGCCCGCGAGGTGATGAGGTTGTGGATGATCGATGATCCTGG
>DATDPT010000066.1:0-9458 GCA_035292605.1 Acidimicrobiia bacterium | reverse complement strand
GTCTTCGGGTTTGCGGGTTCTACCAACCACCCGATCTGGTCCCCGGTGGGGTGACCTTTCTCAGTCATTCCGGATCTCTGTTCTCTGCCCTCCTCCACAATCGGCGAGAGATTCGCTTCAACCTGGTGGTGTCTACCGGTCTCGAGATCAACACTCCGATGGACCGCTACCTGTCATGGGCCCTCGATCGAGAGTCCACGCGGGTGGTCGCCCTCTTCCTGGAGACGATCCGTGACCCTCAGGGTTTCAAGGACGCCCTTGAAGCTGCTTCGGTTCAGGACGTCCCGGTGGTTGCCCTCAAGGTGGGCGCTAGTAGTGCCGGGCAGAAGGCAGTGGCCACCCACAGCGAGGCGCTGGCCGGTGACGAAGCCATCTACGAGGCGTTGTTCGACGCATACGGGGTGCACCGGGTGTGGAGCATGGACGAGATGGCCGACACCCTCGAGGTGTTCTCAGCGGGGCGGCGGGCTTCCGCCTTTGGCTTGGGGGCGGTTCACGACTCTGGTGGAGAGAGAGCGATGCTCATCGACACCGCCGATCGGGTTGGTGTCCCCCTAACCGAGCTGAGAACTGCCACCACTGATCGAATCTCGGCCGTCCTCGACCCTGGGCTGGAACCGGCTAACCCGGTCGATGCCTGGGGCACCGGGCGGGACGCCGAGGTGGTCTTTGCCGAGTGCCTGCACGCCCTCGCCGACGACCCTGGGGTGGGTGTGGTGGCGTTCTGTGTCGATCTGACACCTGAAGAGCAGCCTGATGGCGCCTACTCCCACGCCGCGCTAGAGGTCGCCCTGAGCACCGAGAAGCCGTTCATGGTCCTCGGCAATCTTTCCTCGACGATCGACCCCTATCAATCCGGGCTGCTGCGGGAGGCCGGCGTCCCGGTGCTCGAAGGAACCGAAACCGGGTTGCAGGCGGTGCGCCATCTCCTCGATCGTCACCGGCGGAGCCTGGTCCCGCAGTTGGCTTCCAGGATGAGCGCCGTTGCCGATCCCTCTCCCGGCATCGCAGGGGAGTTGGCCGCTCTCGCCATCTTGGAGGCCTATGGGATTCCGACACCAGAGCTGGTTGCCGTCGCCTCGGAGGATGAGGCGGTCGACGCCGCGTCGAAGATCGGATATCCGGTGGTGCTCAAGACCGCCGAATCAATCGACCACAAGACGGAGAGGGGCGGAGTTGTGGTTGGCATCGACCACGAGGCCCAACTCCGAGAGTCGTATCGGCAGCTCTGGGACCGGTTGGGGCCAGCGGCGCTGGTGGCGGAGACGGTGCCGAGCGGTGTCGAGGTGGGGCTGGGCATGATCACCGACCCCCAATTCGGCCCGGTGGTCGTCCTTTCCGCCGGAGGGACATTGATCGAGTTGATCGGGGATCGCGTTGCCCTGCTGCCACCGATCGACCTCCCCAGGGCGCGCGCCGTCCTGGATCGGCTCTCCATAAAGTCCCTATTCGAAGGGGCTCGAGGGATGCCGCCGGTGAATCTGGAAGCCCTCGCCGAAGTGGTGGCTCGTTTCTCGGAGCTTGCATTCGACGGGGCGGGGAGGCTGGCCGCCGTCGATGTCAACCCGGTGATTGCCGGGCCGCAGCGGAGTGTGGCAGTCGACGCACTGATGAAAGGACTGTGATGTCCGAGCTCGTCCTGGTCGAGGATAGGGGCCCGGTTCGGGTGCTCACCCTGAATCGGCCCGAAAAGCTGAACGCCCTTTCTGCCGCCCTCGTCGAATCGTTGTCCGTCGAGTTGGCCGAGGCCGCAACCAGGCAAGAGACCAGAGTGGTGGTCATCGCCGGAGCGGGGCGCTCTTTCTGCGCCGGGTATGACCTGTCGGAAGAGGGAGGCGAATCGGGCGCCGAAGCCGGGCTCCGGCGCAGTCTCGACCGGCTCCTCGAGTTGTTCGACCATCCCAAACCGGTCATCGCACAGGTGCAGGGACATTGCCTGGCCGGCGGGTGTGATCTGATGATGATGTGTGATCTGGCGGTGGCCTCAGAGGATGCAGTATTCGGACAGCCCGAGATCCGCTTCGGGGCAGCGGTGGTGGCCCAGGTCATGCCCTGGCTGATCGGGGCTCGACGGGCCAAGGAGCTGTTGATGACCGGTGAGGACAAGCTTCCGGCGTTGGAGGCGCAGCGTATCGGCCTGGTCAATCGGGTTGTGCCGAGGGAACGTCTGGAAGCCGAGACGATGCGGCTGGCAGATGGCCTCGCCGTGGTCGACCCCTATGCCATGCAGATGACCAAGAAGGCGATCAATCGAGGCTGGGAGGCGGCCGGCTTCCGCGAAGCTTTGCTGGGTGGTGTCGAGTTGGGGGTGATGATCGAGACGGCCCGGGTGCCCGAGCGAGAAGAGTTCGAGAGGATCGCCGCCGAACGGGGTTTGGGAGAGGCGATTCGATGGCGAGACGAGAGGTTCGAGAAATGAGACGTTACGTGTTGACCTTGAGCTGTCCGGACCGGCCCGGAATCGTCAACGCCGTCACCGGGGCCCTCCTCGAGGTCCAGGCCAACATTCTGGAAAGCGCCCAATTCGGTGACATCGAGAGCCACACCTTTGCTCTGCGCACCGTCTTCGAGACCGAGCACGACGACCAGGCAACCGTCGAGCCGCCGTTGGCCGCGGTTTCGGCCAGTCTCTCCGGTCTGCTCAAGCTGAGGGCAATGGATGTCAGACCTCGGGCGCTGGTCATGGTCTCCAAGTACGACCATTGCCTTCTCGATCTTCTCCACCGCCAGAGACACGGCGAACTGGCCATTGACATACCGCTGATCGTCTCCAATCACCCCGACTGCGCGGAGCTCGCCGGCCACTATGGAGTGCCCTACGTCCACATCCCGGTGACCGAGAAGACCAAGGCTGATGCCGAAGCCCGACTGTTGGCTCTGATCGAAGAGCATGTGATCGATTTCGTGGTCCTGGCCCGATACATGCAGATCCTCTCCCCAGAGACTTGTCGGGCTCTCGCGGGCCGGGCCATCAACATCCACCATTCCTTCCTCCCCGGGTTCAAGGGGTCACGTCCCTATCACCAGGCGCATCATCGGGGGGTGAAGCTGATCGGGGCCACAGCCCACTATGTGACGGTGGACCTCGACGAAGGGCCGATCATCGATCAGGACGTGGCGCGGGTCACCCACGCCCACAGCCCCGAGGATCTGGTCTCGATCGGCCGCGACGTGGAGCGGATGGTCCTGGCTCGTGCGGTCCGCTATCACGCGGAGGAGCGGGTGATCTTGATCGGCTCGAAGACAGTTGTCTTCACCTGAGCCCTCATTTCTGGCGGATGAGTAGACGGCGATTATCCGTGTTTCACCATCACGTGCTTGGTGATGGTGTAGTCGAGCACCGATTCCACCGACATGTCCTTGCCGAACCCCGACTGCTTGAACCCGCCGTGGGGGGCCTCCGAGGCCAGCGGGATGTGGTCGTTGACCCACACCGTCCCGAATTCGAGGGCTGAGGAGACCCGCATGGCACGGCCGATGTCCTTGGTCCAAACCGAGGCCGCCAAACCGTAGAGGACGTCGTTGCCGAGTTGGATGGCCTGTTCCTCACCGTTGAACGGGAGAACCACCAGCACCGGCCCGAATACCTCTTGTTGGACGATCTCGGACTTCTGATCCACGTCGACGATCACGGTTGGCGAGTAGTAGTAACCGTGTTCGAGGCCGTCGGGGACACCGCCGCCGGTCACCACTCGTGCGCCGTCTTGGCGTGCCCGCTCCACAAAGCCGGCCACCCGTTCCCGTTGGGTCGCCGAGATCAGGGGCCCGAGGAAGGTCTCCTCATCCCAGGGATCTCCGATCGTGATCCCCTTGAACGTCTCGACCACGGCATCGACTGTGTCATCAAACCGATCGCTCTCCACATAGAGCCGGGTGGCGGCGGTGCAGTCCTGCCCGGTGTTGAAGCAGGCTCCAATCATCGCCGCCTCGGCCAGGGCTTCCAGGTCGGCATCCTCGAACACTATGAACGGCGCCTTTCCCCCCAGCTCGAGGTGCACCCGCTTCAACGTGTCAGCGGCGGTCTTCATCACACTGTCATGTGGGGGAAGAGGGCGTAGTCCTGGAAGACGGTGTTCACATCACGGTCGTAGGGGGGGGAGGCCCGACACGTCGTTCCCGTGAAGCAGCACCCTGCCGTCGCTGGGGGTCTCGAACCCGGCAATCATCCGCAGACAGGTGGTTTTTCCACTTCCTGAAGGGCCCAGCATCGAGAAGAACTCACCATCGGCGATGTCGAGGGTCACGCCATCAACTGCGGTCACCTCGCCGAACAGCTTTCTTACGTTGTCGAGACTGACGGCTGTGGCCAACTGAGTCCTGACCTCCCGGCGTCGGAGACTATTCGGGATCGGCTCTGCCCTGTGGCGCAGAGACGCCTATTTGTGCTCCGCTGACCGTGGTGAAGGGATTAGGTTTCGTTTCCTGGCCTCGGCGAAAGGAGAGTCATGGCGACATTCATCATCCTGGGCAACTACACGGCCCAGGGCATCGGAGCGATCAAGCAGAGCCCGGCCCGACTCGATGCGGCACGAGAGGGTTTGGGAGCCCTCGGAGTGACCATCAAGGACTTCTTTCTGACGATGGGAAAGTACGACATTGTTGCAGTGGTGGAAGCTCCCGACACCGCCACTGCGGCCAAGGGCCTGATGGTCCTTGGAATGGCGGGCAACATCAGCACCGTAACCATGGCGGCGCTGAGTGAGTCCGAATTCAGGAAGGTAGTTTCCGAGCTGCCCTGACGGAGGGGCCTGCTCGCGTTCCAAAGAGGAGGACGAATGACATACGGTGACTCGGGCCCCGGCAACCCGCCGGAGCCCAGCGAACCGACACCAGCGGCTTCACCTCCGGCGCCCCCCGCCGCGCCGAGCCCGGTGTCGAAACTGTCGACGGGCGAGATGATCATCGCCTTGGGCGCTCTGGTGATCGCCGGCTTGGTCGATCTGATCGGCAATGTGTTATTGGACGAATGGGGTGTGAGTTTCGTCATCCTGGCCTTTGCCTATCTGGCCCTGGCTCTGATCTTCCTCCACCACTTCCGGGACCAGGACACCTTCGCCCCTTACGACAAGCTGTTGGTGTTCACCGGGTATGCGACGGGCGTCTTCGGGGTTCGAGAAGTGCTCGATGTGCTCGACTCCGGCTTCCCGGACGAGGCGATTGGCGCCCTGTTCGAGCTGGCGGTGATCGTTGGATGCGGGTTGATGGCGGCCGGCGCCTACCTCTTCTCCAAGTCGGAGTGACCCTGGCCTTCGCGAGGGGGCCACTGATTGACGGCGGCCTTTGGGTGCACCAATCGGGGTATGAGTCCGTTCGTCTACCAACTGTCTAAGCAGGAGGGGGCCGCGACGGACCTCATGCCGGGAGCCTATCTCGACTGATCGCTGTCTTTGGTGGTTCTCGGTGAGGACCAAGTCAGCTCCCGATCGGAGCGAAGCTGGTGGCGAAGCGCGTTCCTGGAGCGGCCGATATGATTCGACCACCGCTCACCGACGTGGAGGAAAGCCTTGGTCACCAAGAAGGAGAAGCTCGAAAGGCTCGGCTCGGTCCCTCTTTTCGATGGTCTCAGCCACAAGGACCTCGAGAGAATTCTCGATCGGATGAAAGAGGCCTTCCACGTGGCCGGTGACAGCGTGATCGACGAAGGTCGGGCCGGGATCGGCTTTCATCTGATACTGGAGGGTGAGGCCAACGTACTCCGCAACGGGCGGACTGCCGCCCGTCTCGGCCCGGGTGAGTTCTTTGGTGAGATGGCCCTTGTCGATGACGGCCCGCGGTCCGCAACGGTGGCGGCGGTTTCGGACCTGACAACGGTGGTTCTCTCGAAATGGGAGTTCCGCCCCCTGCTCAAGGACCATCCGGAGATGGCCTGGAAGATGATCGAGCATCTGGTAGGGCGGGTCCGCGAGGAGCAAACCGGGAGAGACGCCCTGGTCTGTTGATCAGTCCTCTTCTTCTTCCCCGTCCTCGCGAACGTCAATGACCAGGGTGTCGTCCCACTTGACCTCGACCTCGACCCGGGTCGATTCGCTGTTGAACTCGACTTTGACGTCAGGCGGCCCCTGCTTGTCGGACTCGACCGTGAACCCAGGCGCCGGAGTGGCGCCGTCGAGAACCACTTCTCCGGGTCGATAGCTGACCACGACTGTCCCTCCGACGGTCGGGATGGTCTTCACCTGCCAGCTCACGGCGACGGTCGTGGAGGAACCGGACGACGGAGTGCTGCTGGAGGTGGTAGATCCGAGGCCCGGCTCTGCGGTCGTGGTGGAAGACGATGACGAGGGGGCGGGCAGGGTCGTAGACACGCCCGTGGTGCTGGTGGTGACGGGAGCTGCGATGGGGGTCAACGGCCCAGGACTCACCTGTTCACCAGCCGCCGCCACGATCTGCCAGGCGAGGACGGTGGTGAGTGCGGTTGCCGTCACCCAAGTCGCTATGAGGCCGAAACGATTCACAGGTTGATTCTCCCAGTAATTGCCTATCTAGCAGGTCAACGGATCGTCAAGGTTCCCTCAAGGGGTATGCCTACTCGGGCCCTCACCGATAGCCTGCGGACATGGCCCGGATCACCCTCGTCGAAGACGACCTGGAGATTCGCCGTCTCGTGGCGGACGCCCTCGCCGCTGAAGGCCACGACGTGGAGACCGCGGCAACCGCTATGAACGGTCTGGAGCTTGCGATCCGCAACGACCCCGCGCTCGTGATAATGGACCTCGGGTTGCCGGATCTCGACGGCAACGAGTTGTTGCGCATGATCCGGGCAGTCAGCTCGGTGCCTGTGATGGTGATCACGGCGCGAGGGGCGGATGATGTCGTGGTTCGAACCCTCGACGCTGGGGCCGACGACTATCTCATCAAACCGTTCTCGGTTGCCCAGCTACTGGCGAGGGTGAGAGCTGTGTTGCGACGGGGCGGTCTGGCGGAGGGGACCGACCGGATCGTCGTCGGCGGCCTCGTCATCGACATATCAGCTCGCGAGGCCGCCCTCGAGGGCACATCGCTCGATCTGAGCCCAAAGGAGTTCGACTTGTTGCGGGCTTTGGCCGAGCGCCAGGGTGAGGTGGTCACCAAACGCGACCTGTTGGCCGAGGTGTGGCGGGAGCCGTACGGGGGGAGCGAGCGGACGGTGGACGTCCACCTGTCCTGGCTGCGCAAGAAGCTGGGCGAGACGGCATCCGACCCGAGGTACCTCAAGACGATTCACGGGGTCGGCGTGAAGTTGGTCTCCCCGGACTGATGAGAAGGCGGTTGACTCTTTGGAGTCTTGCCATAACCACCCTGGTCGTCATCTCGTTGACGGTTCCCCTGGCGTTGCTGGTCCAGCGCCAGGCCGCGGAGCGGGCCCAGGTGGAAGCCGAATTGAGTGCTCAGTCCACGGCGTCACTGGTCGCTCTCGCCGCCGCTCTCGCAGATGAGATCGACCCCCTCGCCGTCGCAGATACGGTGGGTCCCCTCCCGTCGGGACAAGTGATCGTCCTTTCCGACGGCACCGTTCTCGGTGAACCTGGCGACACCCAACGGGTCCTGACCGAGGAAGTTGCGCAGACAGGCCGTTCGGTAGCGGATTATGTCGATGGCGGCTGGGAACTGGCCGCACCGGTCGTGGTGCGGGGCGGAACCGTGGTCATTTCCTCTTTCGTTCCCGACCAAGAGTTGAGCGAAGGTGTGACTCAGGCATGGCTGTTGCTCGGCCTTTTGGGCATCCTGATCGTGGCGGCCGCGGTAGCCGTCGCCGACCGGCTGGCCAAACGTCTCGTCGAGCCTCTGGGGGTTCTGGCCGATACTGCGACCCGGCTCGGAGAAGGCGATCTGACAGCTCGGGTCGAGGTGAGCCCGCCTCGCGAGATCGAAGAGTTGGGACGGTCATTCAACTGGCTGGCCGACCGCCTCGACCGGCTTCTGGCCGAGGAGCGGGAGGCGGTGGCCGATCTATCCCATCGGTTACGAACACCATTGACCAGTCTGCGTCTTCAGACCGAGGGTGTCGCCGACCCCGACGAGAGAGCGGTGCTGGTTGCCCAGGTAGAGCGTCTCGAACAAGCGGTCGACGAGCTGATCGAAGAGGCGAGGAAGGACCGCTATCGGGCGCCGGGAAGGTGTGATCTCGGGGTTGTTGTGGCCAACCGAGCGTCCTTCTGGCGTGTTCTCGCCGACGAGCAGGAGCGTGAATTCGAGGTCGACGTCGCTTCGGGAGAGCTGGAGGTGGGGCTTGCCGAGGATTCGGTGGCAGCTGTGGTGGACACCCTGATCGAGAACGTATTCAGCCACACCCCAGAGGGAACGTCCTTCGGGGTCCGGGTCTCGGCAGGTCGGGTGCCCGTTCTCGAGGTCTTCGACCGCGGCCCAGGCTTTCACTCGGCGGCGGCGATAGGCCGGGGAGTCAGCGGAGCCGGATCAACCGGTTTGGGCCTCGATATCGCCAGGCGGGCAGCCGAGTTGAGCGGCGGAGGCCTCGAACTGAACGACCGCCCCGGTGGGGGGGCGGTCGTCAGGGTCTGGTTCGGTTAGCTGCTGATCAGGCTTCGACTTCCACACCGATCTTGATCCCACCGTGCTCGAGCTCTGCTTCGAACTCGGCTTCTCTCTCACCGTTGCGGAATTTGACCTTGATCTCGCTGGCGTCGGCCCTTTCGATCTCGGCATTCCAGCCGGCGTTGGCCTGAACGTTCAGCAACTGCAGTTGGCCGCTGACCACGTTGACAGTCACCGTGGCGACACCGTCCACGTCGTAAGACCGGGGCCCGTCGGCGATTGCCTCGGAGCGCTCGTCATCATTGCCCCGGTTCTCGGTTTCATCGTTGTCGTCGTTGGCATCGTCGTCGTCATCGATCGTCGACAAGGTGTGGTCGTCGATGGTCGTCGAGGTGCTCGAGTCGGGGGTCGATGACGAGGTGTTGTCCTCCACCGTGGTCGAGGTCTGTCCGTTGAGACTGGTCGAGGTCGAGTTGTCGTCGACGCTGTTAGATGATCCGTTGTCATCCAGGCTGGCGGATGTGCTCGAGGTAGTGGTGCTCCTGGGTGAGTCGTCCGATCCGCTGGCCCATGCGATCCCTGCGATGAGCAAGATCACCGCGATGGCACCACCGATCGTCGTTGTCGTGCGCTTTGGCATTGTGAACCTCCTTGGTTTCTGCACAGTTCAAGCATGCGACGAAGGGCGTCATCGACGTCTCAGGGGACCGTCAAGGAACTCCTAAGTCTGGTTTCAGCCGGTGAACACGTGGGTGTGGGACGTTTTCGATATCGCCAGGCGGGCAGCCGAGTTGAGCGGCGGAGGCCTCGAACTGAACGACCGCCCCGGTGGGGGGGCGGTCGTTCAAGGTCTGGTTCGGCTAGCTGCGGACTACGTCGGCGACTGCCCTCGGAGCGCTAGTCGTTGCCGCCTCCTCCTCCGCCGTTGTCATCGATCGTGGGCGAGGTCGTGTCGTCGTTGCCGCCGCCACCTCCGCCTTTGTCATCGA
>DATDPT010000065.1:0-19959 GCA_035292605.1 Acidimicrobiia bacterium | reverse complement strand
GGCAGACGATGAGGCCCACAACTCGCAACCTCTTGACGAACGCGGCAGTGCTACGAGCCAGCATCGGCTGTCCGTTCGTCAGCGTCGGGACGAGGCGGATAACGGTAGGTTTCGGAACTCTGGTCCGAAATTGAAAGCTGGGTTAAGTCACAGGTTCAGCCGACAAGTATGCGACTCCATACAGAGCCGCCGCTTGTTGTTCGTCGGCTATGGGGGTCGGCGCGAACTTGTCGAGCCCTACATCCACGGGTGGACCAGCGAAGGCACAGAGGTCTTCATGTGTTTTCAGCGAGAGGGGGAGAGTTCTCCGGCCCGAGGCTCGTGGCGGACCTTTCAGATGGCCAGGGTTGAACGTCTGGAGGTGACCGACATCGTGTTCCCCTTCAACCAAGCAGACTTCAAGCCGTCGCCCCGCGGCGTCCGATGGGTTCATTGTGCAGTCGATCAGCCCCTCTGACGGCGTGGATACGAGAATGCGATCTCGGCGCCTGATGGAAACCAGGTCTTAGCTCTTGCACAGCCGATGGCATTCGAGTCGAGCCGCCAGGTGAGGTGGATCTGGCAGCCGAAGCCCTCAGCGTAGCGTTCGCGTGGGGCTGTCCTGATAGAATTACACGGTCGTAGTTAGAAGAATTCGGGTCCCGAGATATGAGCAATACGTCCATCACGTCAACGAGATGTTGAGAATCTCATGGTGCCCCGGAGCCACGTCTGACGTAGGTCGAAGGCGTGAGCTTGATTCTCTTCTCGGGTCGCGGGATCAGTATTCGGAGGCTCTCGTCGAGGTGAGTCATCCGTTGCACGATTTCCGCAATGCCGTCACCCGTGGTCCGCATTTCCAGTACGTTGGCTTCAGTCAACCCGACGCATGGCGCGACAAGCCCCGCTGGAGCAGCGCTCGCGAGCGCAATGAGTTTCGCCCTAGGTACGACCGACGAGGCGGGCATTGCCTCTGGGATCAAGGCCGCACGATCGCCTTTCGGATCGAAGTGAAACACTATGTCGGTGGTCGCCGCAGTCGTGTCCGCGTCAAGGATCAACGCCTCAAAAACCAGAACGGGATTCATCATGTAGAAGTCCTGTTTGAGTGGGTGGAGGTTGCACGGCGCAGGCTTCCTACCAGCCTCAATCTTCTTCGCGTAGTTGTTGAGGAAGTAATCCGTGAGGAACCACGAGAAGTAGGAGTGACGGTCCTCCTGCGTCCAAACTTCCCACGCACGCACGCGGACCGCGGTTTGCGAGTCCTCAGGCCGGTCGAACAGGATCAACACAAGCCGGGGCCCAGCGAGATATTGGGCGAGTTCCTGCTCGCTGGTGACAGCGATGATCCAATGCGAGTCGACCTTTCGTCGGATGTCGGTGCCCCCACACTGCGGGCATTCCGTTTCCCAAGGCAGGACCGCCGAGTCGCATCCATCGGACCGACACTCTCCGAGTTGATCAGCCCGGCTGCAAGACTTGACTTCGCTCCCATCGCGAAGGTCCATTCCTCGCGCGGCAGTGCCCGCGCCTTTCACGCCCGTGACCATCGAGGCGAGATGTTGGCCTGGATAGGCAATTCGAACCTGGGCAGTTTGTCCTGTTATCTCGGACCAACGGCGCAACTCTCGGCGAGGGCCCGTAAAGAGCGAATCAAGAAGACTCTTGACTTCGTCGACGCCGGTCTGAATGGTGATAAAGGCGGGATCAGGTTGGGACATGTGGGGGCGCGGGGGCAGCGCAGCATCCTAAGAGAACGAACGAGGGGAGAGCCAGTTGACAGGGGTACATGAAGATCGATCCAAGCTCGGTGTGCTCCACAGGAAGCTCAGAAACGAGGGCTACAACCCACTGGAAGCGATAGGAGTCGTCGCTAAGTACCTCCAATGGCGAACCGACGGAGAACAACCGAGCGGGATCGCCGACCGAGTGTTGGAGAGCCTCCATTCGACCTTGGACGATGTAGAGATTGACGCGGGCTTCCTGGCCGTCCTCCATCAGGACTTCTTGCTCCCGGAAGCCAGAAACGGACTTGGGCAGTACCTCACACCGATGCCGGTGGCGTCTTTGATCGCGTCAATAATTGCCACTCGGAGGGGTAGTGGCCTAGCTCTCGACCCCTTCTGCGGAACCGGGCTGCTCTTAGACACACTCGGGATCCAGATGCCACGACTCGACCTTCTTGGTGTCGAGATCAACCCAACGGTGGCCGATATTGCCAGAACTTTGAGTGTCATCTCACCCCGCAGGGTCGCTGTGAGAAGCGCCGACGTGTTCGAGGCGTGGGCGGATGACACGCTGCCGATGGCTGACGTGATTGTCACCAATCCGCCGTTCGGTGCTGCCGTGACATCCCTTTCTCACGACGACCTCGCGTCCTTGCTTCCGGCCCCGCTAATGGGCCTTCGAACGCTGCCGGTCGAGTTGATGGGCCTGGAGCTCTCAGTGAATCGCCTGGAACCGGGTGGCGTGATAGGGATCGTGCTTCCACAAAGCGTTCTTACGAACGAAACATGGAGTGCATACAGGGCCGACGTCTTCCGTCGTCTCGACCTACGCGATGTTGTCTCTTTGCCCGAGGAGACATTTGCGCCGTTTAAGGGCGTCGCTCGCTCCTGTGTCCTGTTCGGAATCAAACGGTCAACGAGCCTGCCTGTGACGTTCTCCTACAGGCGAAGCACGAGTGTCGGATACGACTCGACGGGCCGGGTCGCGGAGCCCAGCGACCTCAATGAATTGAGTCATAGCATCGTTGAGGGTCTCGAGGGACCGACAGCCACTGTTGACGAACAGGGCCGGACAGCGCTCCCCCTTCGTGGTATTCCGACCGGCCAGTCAATCCGCTTGGGAGATATCGCAACGTTGTTTACCGGCAGGAATCCGGCCCGCGAGCAGTACGTAGCCGAGGGACCTTATCTTCTCAAGGTCGGCGACCTAACCGGTAGTTTCATCGCGTGGTCCCCACGCGGCCGGTCGCACATCCCTGAGGACTGGTTTAGCAAGCAGAATCGCCTGCACCTGAAGGAAGGTGACATTTGCCTGACTTCGGCGGCCCATCGACCCCGTTACATAGGTCTGAAGGTCGACCTCATCGACTCCTTGCCAGGAGCTGGGGCAATGCCATCAGGCGAAGTGATGGTCATTCGTCTGGATCCCAACTGCGGCGTCTACCCCGAGGAGCTTCTGTTCTTCCTGCGGAGCGCCGCCGGATATGAACAACTCCAGGACATGGTTCGCGGATCTACAGCTCACCTTTACGCGCGGGACGTTCGAAACCTGCGACTTGCTCCGCCCGATCTTTCGAAGAGGGACCAGATTCGAGCGATGTTCGCCGAGTCCGCCAGTGCCTTCAGATGGTACATCGAAGTCGAGCGAGAGTTGACCGAGATCGCCCTTGGCAAGCAAGACTCTTCCGGGTTAATCCCGGATCGTTGAGCAGCTGGTCCAGGAATGACCCGACGCGCAGGAGTCGAGCCTCCGCCAAGATGCAGGTTCTTGAGGCGATTTGACGCCTTAGGCGGACGTTTTGCCTGTTGGCCCAACGACCAGGTCACGCAAGCCGTGCCAGTGGCGCGGGTGAGGAGTTTTGAGTCCTCGTTTGATCTTGGAGCAATAGTCGATTGACAGCCCGGTCGCGTCGCTCATCTCTCGGAGACTGACCCCCTGCAACCCGACAAGGATCTCTGGGAAGCCAGCGCTGGGTCCCCAACGGCATGCCGGCCGCGGTCGGTTGGTCGAAGATGATTTGCTGGCTTGGTGAATTCATCTTGAAGTCTGCCACTGATTCCAAGGCTCGCCCCTGATGCCGTCTCGACCGTTCAGCTCCTCCTTGGCCAGCTCGTAGATGCTGTCGAAGGTGCCCGCGTTCCTGTTCGGATGCCCAAAGAGCCATATCGCCTGTTGAAAACCTGGACTCGACTTCGAGCCCCGAGCCGCCTTGCCTGCGAGTGCCTCTAGTTCACCCGGGAACATCACATAGGCCTTAACCGTGCCGATACGCACAACCGTGGCTCCGTGCTCGTCGCGTGCCACCGACCTGACGACTTCTGACCTCAGCTCGCCGCGCCCATGCTTGAACGCACGGAGGACGCCAAGAATCTGTGAGAAGCGCCGACGGGCTTCCCGCTCGGCCGCCTCAAGATCATCCGTCCCGGGAATGCCTGCCACTCGCATGACGTACCCGCCAGTCTTGGGGTGGACAAGGATGAATCCAAGGTCAGTGACGTCAGAGATCTTGACGATCGCGCCCTGGTCGCTGCCTTGCGTGAGTTCTGGGATGGGAAACTCGATCATCGTCGTGACCCGTATTGAAGCGAGTCCGGTGGGCATCCGGCACTTCGAGCTTCCGCATTTCTGGCCAGCTATGGTCCCCTCGGTTTCGTTGTGATGGACGCGCAATCGAACTCTGAT
Organism: Acidimicrobiia bacterium; assembly: GCA_035292605.1. Lineage (GTDB taxonomy): Bacteria > Actinomycetota > Acidimicrobiia > Spongiisociales > ZC4RG35 > JALYNX01. Next base: position 15,570 of record DATDPT010000065.1, on the reverse strand, counting down.
CCGTCTACGCCCCAATGGTTTTCGCGCAACGGCGAATTGTGGTTGACCTGGGCTGTGGGACTCACCGCCCTATCGCTGAGCGTCATGGCCGTGGCCGGGTTCAATCCAGCCGCGGCCGTCCGACTCGTAGCCACCGTAGGTCCGCTTCAGGTGATCCTCAGCATTCTCGTCATTCATGGGGGCTTGTTGGTTCTGCTGGGATCCCTGCTCTATCTGGTGCGCTTTGGTAAAAACAGGCCGCTCAAGCGCTCGATGAACGCTGCCATCGTCGGTGTGGTTGTTGCTCTCTTTGCTGTTCCGGCCCCGGTGGCCTACGTGGCAATCGGTGTTGCAGCAGCGGCGCTAGTAGCTCATACGCTGATTGCTCGGAACAGGTGGAGTCCTGAAGCAAAGACGGTCTCGGTCATTTCGTGGATCCTCGGAGTTCTGTTTGGGGCTGCCCTTCTGGCAGCTGCATACACAACATCATGGCTTCCAGCCGAGCTTGTCGTGTGGACTTCTGAGTCACCGCACGGCGAGAAGGAATCGACGGTGGGTCACGTGTTGGGGGAAACGGATACGTGGTTGACCCTAATCGAGACCTCTAACACCCCTTTGATCATTCCGACCAAAGCGATCGTGCAGCGGTCGCCTTGTGTTCCTCCGAAGTCCCTTTGGTCATACGGCCGATCGGTCTTTGCTCGGGCAATTGGAACGCGTGTGGAACTGTGTCCTGAAATCTCCAACCGAGTGGCAGCTTCACGCGAAATCCCCTGATGCGGCGCGAGGGACGGACAACGACGGAACAACGAGCGGCCTCCGGACGACACAGATTCCGGAAACTCAGGCCTCATCAAGATGCCAATACCATCGGGATCAGCTTCAGATTCGTGAGCTCACGCAGACCCATGTTCGGTCTGTGGGCGTCTCGCCACCTCTTACCTCCTAACCCCTCGACATTGGTTGGGATATAGGAGACGCCCCAACCCGGACACGCCCCTGCCGGCTTGGTGCGGAATCGCTAGCCATCCTCAGGTGATCGGGACTCGGCAAACCCGTGAAAGCCCCTACCCTCGACGTTCGTGATCGCTGCTGAGGCGCTCCGCCTGCTCTTACTCAGGAAAGGGGCAGCCCTTCCTCGCTTCTGCAGATCGGCGGCTGGAGAAGCGGCCAGGAACAACGATTCTGCGCATGGTGTGAACCAATCGCCTCGCTCGGCCGTATTGGGGGAACAGCCTGCGTACGGCTGACACCTGAAGCGTCTGTCTGGAGGCACCATGTTGCGCAGAATCCTCAAGATCGGTGTGGCTTCGATCCTCTTCGTGGCCGCCGCTCCCCTTGCCGCTTCGGCGGACAACTCCGAGTTCGAGGCTGATCTCGATCCGGGTCAGGAGTTCAATCCCCCTGTGGTCATCGTCTCTGACGGTGAAGGCGAGGTCGAGTTCACGGTCAAACGGAACAGGGTCCGCTTCGAGTTGGAATGGGATGATCTCACCAGCTCGGCGGTGGCGGCCCACATCCATTGTGCGCCGGCCGGTGCCAATGGAGGTGTCGGTGTGACCCTGTTCGCCGAGACCAAGAGAGCCCACGGCAAGGTCAGAGGCTCCTTCGAGGGCCCCGACGCCGGCAACGGGTGTGGTTGGGCCAGTCTGAACGATGTGCTGGCGGCGATGGTCACCGGCAACGCCTACGTCAACGTCCACACCACCACCTACCCCACAGGTGAGATCAGAGGGCAACTCGAAATCGACTGACTGGTCAAATAGCTGATGAGAGGGCGCTGCTGTCTGCTCGAATCAACTCCGGGCGGCCGGGTGTGAGCTGCGAAGCTACGGCACATGGACGGGGAACAGCGATTCGAGCGGGCAGCCGTTGAGTGGGGAGCCGGGGGTAGGGGTATCCCACTGGTTGGCGCGGTGGCAGACGCGCTGACCGCCGGCGTCGATCCACTTGCGGTCGTACTTGTGGAAGGGACCAGCGACCAGGTCGCGCTCGAAGCGCTAGCTGAGCGCCGTGGTCGGAATCTCGATGCCGAGGGCGTTTGGATCCTGCCGATGGGGGGTGCGACGATCATTGGGCACTTCCTGGATCTGTTGGGCCCTCAGAGGTTCGACGTCAGACTGGCGGGCCTCTGTGATGCCGCAGAGGAGGGCGACTTTCAGCGAGGTCTCGAGCGGGCCGGCCTCGGGTCCAATCTCACTCGCGCCGATATGGAACCACTCGGTTTCTACGTGTGCGTCGTAGACCTGGAGGACGAGCTGATCCGCTCCCTCGGTGCCCCCGCCGTGGAAGGGATCGTCGACGCTCAGGGTGAGCTGGGATCGTTCCGCATCTTCCAGATGCAGCCCGCCCAGCGAGGACGGACCGATGAGGCGCAGCTTCGGCGCTTCATGGGCACCCGCTCCGGCCGCAAGACCCACTACGCACGCTTGCTCGTCGAGGCGCTGGATCTCACCCAAGCGCCTCGGCCGCTGGACGGTGTGCTCGCTCACGTCTGACGCATCAGACGATCACCCGAGGACCTCGAGGGTTTCATCAACGGAGGTCGCGCCCAGAGGTTTGGGAGGGCACCCGTTGGGGGACAACCTTGCCGACTCCCCAGAGGGGGCCGAGGCATTCCCGACCACGGCGGTCGACCGGGTTGCCACCCAGGAAGACGGGGCCAGCACCATCGGATGACCGGGCGCCACCCCTCAGATCAAGACCGCCGGCAACTCCACGATTGATTCGAGAATGTGGGTGTGGGGGGCCGATTCGAGACGGGCACGGTCGTGGGTGCCGGTTAGCACCCCGGCCACCACACTGGCCCCAGCGCGGTGACCGGAGCGGAGGTCGTTGACCGTGTCGCCCACCACGGCGACATCACGGACGTCCTTTATCTTCAAAGTGATCATGGAGTCCAGGATGAGGTCGGGGTAGGGACGTCCTCGGACCCGGCCTCCAGGCGATGCCACGAGATCGGGGAGATCGGACCAGCCCAGGTGGTCGAGAAGGCGATCTCTGGTCGCGGCTGAGAAGCCGGTGGCGATCACCACGGCGATGCCGGCCTCCTTGAGCGCCTCGATCGTCTCCACTGCTCCCGGCATCGCGGTCATCTCGCCTGCATCGATCCGTCTGTCGATGGCCTCCTCGAACTCGCGGTTTCCCTCCACCGCGAGTCGGTCGTCGCCCACGATCATATTGAAGACCTCGAGTTTCGATCGTCCCATCGTCTTGATCACCGTCTCCATTGCATCGTCGAGGCTGGACCCCGAAACTCCAATCAGCCCCAAGGCTTCACGAAACGACCCGACCACGGCCCCCTCCTCGCGAACGGTGGTTCCCCCGATGTCGAGCACTGCCATCTTGATCATTTGGTCTCCTCTCCCAACAGGATCTCGAACGTCGTTTCTGCGACCGCCGGTGAGATCGTCATCCCTCTTCCACCAAGCCCGGTCACGAGAGTGGCGTGATCGTGGATCTGGCGACGCAGGCATAGATCGCCCCTGGGCAGCCTTCCATAGACCCCCGACCAGCGGCGCCGGATGGTGGGCAACTCCGTGCCCAGGATCGTTTCGACCCTGGCCTTCAAATACTCGAACGGCGTCTCGTCGATGTCGAAGGGCAAGGGGAGCCCGGAGTGATGGGTGTCTCCGATCGTCAACTCACCGCCAGCCCGTTGGGTGACCAAGAGGTGACTGTCAAAACGGAGCGCAACTTCGGGGAGGGCAGGGAGAGTTGCCCTCCCCGGAAGATCGAATCCCGGGTAGTCCCGCATCACGTCCCCTCCGGCTACGGCCGTCGTCAGCCGTGATGGGAACGGATCGGTTTGGAACATCTGGAGGTAGACCGGGTACTGGGCTTGTCTTTCGAGAAGCGTCGCGGTGAGCCCGTGGCTGACCGCCCCCGGGCAGAGGATCACGTGGTCGCCGGAATGTTGGGCACCTCGCTGGTCGGTGACACCGGAGGCCCGAAGGTCGACCACCACGGTCGACGAATGAAAGCGGTAGCTCCCGGAGGAAGCCAGCCAGTCCCGAATCGCGGGGAGAGCCGTCCGGGGCTCGACCACCGCGTCGATTGAGGAATGAAGCCCACCCAGGTAGTGGCCATTGAGCGTCGGGTTGATGTTGTGCACTTCGTCGGCATTGAGCAGATTCAAGCCACGCTTGGTGAAATCCTCACGCTCGATCACTTTCCGTGCGAACTCCATCTCTTCGGGTTGGCTCAGAACGATGATCGAGCCATCGGGGCGAAACCCGATACCAGGGATGTGGTTTCCGAGCTCGGCCCAGATCGAGCGGCCTCGTATCGCTGTTTCGAGCTCTGGCCCCGGCGCCCTGACGCTGACCTGGAGAAACCCGAAGTTCCTCACCGTCGCCCCCTGCGGTTCTGGGTCCGCCTCGAGATGGGTGACCGACATCCCTCGTCTGCAAGCGGCCACGGCATGCATCGTGCCCAACACCCCTCCGCCGACCACGACGACGTGTTCCATCGGCATCAACGCTATGAGAGATGGGTGAACCGGCGGTTAAGGGACGTCGACAAGTGTCGGATCGCCAAGCAACCCTTGTCGAGAGAATTCGACTGTGTGAGCCACTGATTCGAGCAGCGGACGCCAATCCTCGAGGGTCCGGGCCACACGCTTGGGATCCTTGGCCTCGTCATCGGCGCGCCGTAGATCGACCAGGGACCGGTAATGGGTCTGTGCTTCGAAGGCAGCCGCCTCGGCCAGGGTCATCGTCCCACCCTGGCGGAGAAGGGTCTGCAGACTTCGTGCGCTCATCCCGTAACCAGGCTGGACCGCAGCGAGGTAGCGCTTCGCCTCCACGTGCCCACCGACCAGCTCGGCCACCCGAGGCCCGAGAAGGTCGACCACGAGCTCGTACCCGATCCTCTCGTGCTCGGGGTGCTCGTCGGGTGCCGCTGCGTCGGCGATGTCATGCACCAGCCCGGCACAGATCAACTCGGGGTCATCAGGAAAGCGCGACGCCAGGATCTCGGCGGTCTGAAGGCTGTGGGACAGGACATCGAGGTCCGGTTCGTCGAATACCGACCGGCCCAACCCGAGGATCTCCAGTAGCTCGTCGACCGACTGTGGTGGCGTCATGGAAGCGACCCTATCCGCGAGGAAGCAAGGCGCAAGGTCGGTCGCCGAAAGTTCGTCTACTTGCCCACCCACGTTGGGAGATCGGCAACCACCCGTTCAATAGAGGTTGCTTTCGTAGGTCTCGTTCTCGAGAAGAGACATTGAGAGGAGACATCGAATGGAACTGCGAAAGAGAAGCGCGGCCACGTTCCTCGCCGCGTTGGCGGTGCTGGTGGCTGCGTGTGGCGGTGATTCGGCAGATGACGTGGACAGCGGCTCCACGGCTCCTGACGTCAACGCTGCCAAGGAACAGGCGGAGGCGTTTCGCACTCTGGGCATGCCCGACGACTGGATCAATTTCGGTGATTTCTATCAGTCGGTTTGTGACTCGTATGAGCTGGGTTGCATCGGGTCGGCCGTGGATGGCACCAACCGAACCGACACCGACATGAGCTCGGCTGAGGAGATCGCGGCGTTCAAGAACGAGACCACCAACACCGGAATGTGTGCCGACATCGGAATCGCCTTTGGACAGGTGGCGGATGCCGAAGGTGTGTTGATCGACTACCTGCCGGAGGCTGCCGTCGACCTGCCTGATGCCTATAAGTCGCCGAATGGGGGATGGGTGGCTTCGGCGGTCGGCGTGATATCGATCATGACCAATACCGACGTGGTTCCCAACCCGCCGCAGTCGTTCGCCGATCTGCTCGAGCCGGAATACGCGGGGTTGGTGACGTTGTCGAATCCGGTCACGTCAGGCACCGGGCAGGCGACCGTGTTCTCCACGGCCGCCGCGTTGTCACCCAATCCGGGCGAGTTCGACCTCGACACCGCACTTGCCTACTGGACCGAGTTCTTCACGCTTGGACAGCGCAACGAGGCCGACTTCTCTGCCGCGGCCTTCGAGCGCGGCGAGACGCCTATCCGATTGGCTTACGACTTCGTCAACAACCAGACGGCGATCCTGGCCGAGGAGAAAGGCATCGGGGTGGAAATCGTGATCCCCGACGAGGGCGGAGTGTTCTCGCCCTCGGCGACGATGTGCAACGCCAAGACCGACGACCCCGAACTGGCCAAGTTGGTCCTCGACCACACTCTCACCGAGGAAGGGCAGTTGACGTTCGCCGAAGTTGGTGCCCGTCCGGTGCTGTTCACCTTGGGCCAGCTCGACGTGCCCGCCGAACTGAGGACGACCTGGCTGCCGGATTCGGAGTACGAGAACGTGATCCAGTATCCGGATGACACCTGGCCCGACCCGGCGATCGTTGCCGAGCGGTGGGAGAACGAGGTTCTCACCGCGGCAGCCGGATGAGTATCGAAACCAGGACACGGCGGGCGCTCTACGACTGGGCGCCTGCCGTGCCCTTCTTCCTGGTGGCGGGGGGCCTCCTCTTCGGCTCGGCTGTGTGGCTGGTCCGCTCCAGCTTTGCCGGGATCGACGGTGGCTGGACCGTTCAGCCATGGCGCGACATCCTCGGCCAGGAGCTCACCCGCAACGCCATCTCGACCTCATTCTGGCTGTCGGCTTGGGTGGCCACCATCTGCACCGTGATCGGCACCCCCCTCGCCTTCTACATCGCCAACTTGGCGAGGCGGGGCCGAACCGCAGCCCAAGGTCTTCTCAACGTGGTGAGCAACTTCGGCGGCGCATCACTGGCCATTGCCATGGTGGCGACCCTGGGGGCAGTGGGGTTCGTCCGTCTCCTGGTTCAGGACTGGTTCGGAGCCGAGTTCACATTCAACCTCTTCTCCTTCCAGGGTCTGATCGTCACCTATATGTATTTCATCCTCCCCCTGTATGTGCTCCTGGTGCTTCCCGCCATGGCAGCGCTCAAGCCCGAATGGTGGGAGGCGGTGCAGGCCGCGGCCGGCTCCAGATGGGACTTCTGGCGCAGGGTGGGTGGGCCTGTCTTGTTGCCTTTCGTCCTGTCGGGTTGGGTGTTGACCTTCGCCTGGGCCATCGGCCAGTTCTCCGTGCCCTTTGCGCTTCTCGGTGAGGTTTCGACGACACCGCTGATCACAACTCGGCTCGGCAACTTCCTATTCTCGGCCACCGGCGGCACCAACCGATTTCAGAGAGCAGCCGCGCTGGCGGTTCTGCTGATGCTGATCTCGGCGGTTGCCCTCCTCATCTATCGCTCGATCGCCAATCGGATGCTGGCCCGGTTGGAGGCGACCCGATGACAGCCGTGCAGACATCCCCGCCTGCAGTCCGACCTGACCTTCCAGCTCCGCGGGCTCCGAGAGTGGGCTCGGGCTGGCCGCGATGGGCTCTCTTCAGTGGGTGGGCAGCTTTCCTCGTGCTGCCGGTCATGGCGACGATTCTCTACTCGTTCGCCACCGTTTGGCGCAATGAGGCCTTCCCCGATGGGTACACCACCCGATGGTGGCTCGAGACCCTGTCCGAGCCGAGGGTGGTGTCCTCACTGGTCAGGTCCTTGCTCTTGGCATTGCTCACCGTTGTGGTGGTGGCGCTGGTGGTTCTTCCTCCGCTCTACTGGTCCTACGTCCGGAATCCTCGGATACGCACCCTGATGCAGCTCTCCGCGTTGCTCCCGTTTGCATTGCCCTTTGTGGTGCTTGCCTATGGGATCAAGAACCTGGCAGGCATCACGGAGATCACCCGTCAATGGGAATCCAGCTCCCTGCTGCTGGTGCTGGGCCACGTCGCCCTTTCGTTCCCGTTCTTTCTCTGGCCCGTCGACGGGGCCATGGCGTCGGCCGGTGTCCGGCGTCTCTCCGAGGCCGCGGAGACTTCCGGGGCCGGGCCCGTGGCCACGCTGCTCCGTGTGATCGCTCCCAACATCCGCACCGGGCTCCTCACCGGATCGATCCTGACCTTCGCCGTCTCGTTTGGCGAGTACTCGATCGCCCGGGTCATCACCGGAAGCTCCTTCGAGACCCTTCCCGTCTGGCAGGTCGCGGCGCTTCAGGACACCCGGGGCAACCCCAACGGGGTAGCGGTGATGGCGGTGTTCACCTTCGTCGTCATGTTTGTCGTCTCGGTGTTGATCGCTCGGGCCACTCAGGGCGAGACCATCCGGTTGCTCCCGGGTGTCGACCTATCAAAGACTGATTGAGGAGGAGACCATGCCCAGCTCCGTGCACATCGAGTCCGTGACCAAGGCCTATGGGGACGCCCTGGCCCTCGATGACGTGTCCCTGGAGGTCCCGCCTGGGGAAATGCTCGCCCTTCTCGGCCCCTCTGGATGTGGAAAGACCACTCTGCTTCGTGCTATCGCCGGGCTCAATGATCTCGACGCAGGGCGGATCCGGATAGGCGACACCGATGTCACCAACCTGCCCACACGCCAGCGCCCGATCGGAATGGTGTTCCAGCACTACGCCCTCTTCCCCAACCTGACGGTCTCGGGAAACATCTCCTTCCCCCTCGAGATCCGCAGACAGTCAAAGGCGGAGATAGGCCGACGTGTCGGGTCCTTGCTCGACCTGATCGGACTCTCCGCCTTAGGCGATCGGTACCCGAACCAGCTCTCGGGCGGCCAGCAGCAGCGGGTGGCCGTTGCCCGAGCCCTCGCCCCCGAGCCCGAGGTTCTCCTCCTCGACGAGCCGTTGGCGGCCCTAGATGCCGCAATCCGCAACGAGCTGCGAGACGAGATCCGGCGCATCCAGCACCGGGTGGGGACCACAGCGGTATTTGTCACCCACGACCAGTCCGAGGCGATGGCTATTGCCGATCGAGTGGCGGTGATGAAGCAAGGTCGGATACTCGAATGTGCCGCTCCCGCCGAGATCTACGATCGTCCCCAGTCCCAGTTTGCGGCCATGTTCGTTGGATCACGCAACGTCTTGGAGCTCCCGATCACTGACGATCGCATGGTGAGGTGGGGCGAGGCGTTCTCGGTTCCAGCCCCCGAGGAGGCCAACGGGAAGGCCCTGGCCGTGTTCCGACCAGAGGACGTGCGACTGGTGGAGCGAGGGGGCATGATCGGTGCCATCGACGTGGTGGTGTTCCTCGGCCCGGTGAGCAGGGTGTACGTCTCGGTAGGAGACCACATGGTGCACATCGACGTTCCCTCCCGAGAGGCTTCTGGGTTGGGGCCGGGTCGGCAGGTCTCGTTTGCAGTACCCGCCGACGCGATCCGCGTGTTCGCCACCGCATGACGGTCGTTCTCATCGTCCTCGATGGTGTGGGGGCTCGATGGGTCCGACAGGACGTGATGCCTACTCTCGCCGGCTGGGGTGCCGAGGGTGCGATTCGCTCCGATGGAAGTACCAGCGTGTTGTGTTCCTCCACCTATCCCAACCACGCCAGCATCGTCACCGGGAGCCTGCCCGTCGACCACGGGATGTTCACCAACGAGGTGGTCGTCGACGGCGTGCGGCGGCGCGGATCAGAGCTTGGACCGAACGTGCCGACCTTTCTCGATGCGACATCCGAGGTTGTGGTCGGAGATCAGCACCTGATCGGGGTGGTCGCGGCGTACAGCGCCGGGCGCCACTGGCCGCCATCAGGAGAGGTCCCTGCGGGCACTCAACTCGACTCCTTCGGCTACGTGTCCGACCAAGAAGTGACAACACGAGTCGTGGAAAGTCTGGAACGAAGACCTGACCTCTTGTTCGTCCAGTTGAACGGGCCTGATACGGCGGCGCACATCTACGGACCGGATTCCGACGAGGCGATCGACTCCTATCGGTCGCTCGACCGATGTCTCGCCGTTATCGACTCGGTGGCACGATCGCGATGGGAAGAGAATCTGTTGCTGGTTACGTCGGATCACGACCAGGAAACGGTTGTTCCGTGGCAGCGAATCGACCTCCAGGGGTTGGCGCTCCAGCATGGTGTCGAGGTCACCGTGGCTCACGAGGGCACGGCGGCGATGCTCGTGGGACCGGGCTTTCAGCAATCCGCCTGGTACGAAGGTGTGCCGGGTGTCGGCCGGTCGATGATCATCGCTGACGACGTTTGCTTGGTGTTCGCCAATCCGGGATGGTGGTTCGCAGACCCGTCGATGCCCGACTTTCGCGGGGCTCATGGTGGTTTGCGCACCCGATCAACGGTCGCAGTTGTCGCGGGCAGTCGACAGGGGATGTCCGTAGTCCGGCCGGCGTTCCTGAAAGCGAGGATGGGCGCGGAGGATTGGTTCGCCCTCGTGCAGATGGCACGGTCGGTTCCCTGGCCGACAAGGGACACCATCGGTGGCCGACTCAACAGGGACGTCCCCCAGTCTGTGGTGTCTGGAGGACGCCCTGCAGGGCAGACCTGGCCGCAGCCTCAGTCGCCGTAAAGGCCGGATCCCGATGTTGCTGCTGCCTCCGGCCCGCCGATCACCGCACCGTCAGCCCCCACCACGAACCACACGTCGCCGATTCCTTGGCCGGTGGTGTCCCCGGGGGCCTGGTCGGGTGCGTAGTTGTAGAGGGGTTGTCCACCGACTGTCAGCTGCTCCGTGCCGTCGGTACGGGTGGTCGAGCCGAACATCGACGCGTCGAGGTCCGAGCTGATGGCTGCGTCGGCCGGGACTGCCGGCCAGTTCGCGGCGCAGTCGTCGTAGCAGGTGCTCTCACCGTCGGTGTCGTTGAGGAACGCGTAGACGGTCATGCCCGCCGGGTCGACCAGAATTGTCCCGAGGTCGGTCGATGCCGTAGAGACACCTGCGGCATCGGAGGGGGCGGTGGTGGTCGCTCCGTCGTCGGATGGCGCGGTGGTCGCTCCGTCGGCGGGGGCGGTGGTGGTGGCTCCGTCGTCGGCGGGGGCGGTGGTCGTCCCGTCCCCGGCGTCATCGCCACATGCAGCGACCAACAGCAGACCCGCCATTGCCAATGTGAAGAAACGTCGTTTCATTTGCTTACTCCTGGATCGTTTGCCCCTCCAGTACGCAGCGGGGTGGCGCATGGTTCGCGACCTGGCACAATTCAGCGGTGGACCCTGAGGTATTGCAACGGTTCCGGATTGGGGACGAGTCGGCGGTCAAAGCCGTTTACGACCGTTTCGGTGGGCCGGTGTTCGCCATCTCGATGAGCATCCTGGGCGAGCCGGGTCTCGCCGCCGACGCCACCCAACAGACTTTCATCAAGGCCTGGCGGGCGGCCTCCACCTATGACCCGGAGCGCAGCTTCAGCCCTTGGATCTACGCGATCGCCCGCCGCACCGCCATCGACATCTATCGGAAACGGGCCCGGGTCGTCGTCAGCGACGTCGTCGACGTGGTGTCGGTGGCGCCGGGGTTGGAGACCGTTTGGGAGGTGTTCGAGGTTCGTGCTGCCCTCGACCAACTTCCCGACGAGGAGCGTCAGGTGGTCAAGCTCTCCCATTTCGATGGTTTGACCCATGGGGAGATCGCCAACCAGCTCGGGATACCGGTGGGGACCGTCAAATCGAGGTCGCATCGCGCCCATCAACGGCTTCTCGGGCTGTTGCGACACCTGGAGGAGATGTGAAATTCGCGAACCGGGGACCGGACGTGGGACGTAGAGGGTGGGTGTGATGGGAACTGACGACATTCGCCCCCAATACCTGGCCACCGGATCCGGAGAGCGCCCGGCCGATCAAGAGCAGCTTGATTTGATTCGTGGCGTCCTCGCCGAGAGCTCCACCTGGGAGGAGCCGCCCGAGGGGGTGGTCGAAGGCCTGTTCGCCACCATTGCCCGTGAAGGCCACCCTCCCGTCGGGGAGCCGGCGGCCAAGCGGCAGAGACCAACCTGGCTGCTGGCGACCGGCGCCGTTGCCGCGATCGTCCTGCTCGTGATCGGCGTCGTGTCGGTGTTCGATGAGCCGATCGCCGAGACGGTGGTGGCGATGACCGGCACCGATCTGGCGCCCGCCGCCGCAGGGTTCGCCTCGTTGCACCCAACCCCTTCGGGCTGGTACATCCGTCTCGACGTCAGCGGGTTGCCCGCGGCGCCCGAGGGCACCTACTACGAAGGCTGGGTTTGGAGCGATGACGAGGGCGTGAGCATCGGCACCTTCCACCTCCGGGACGGCGACGACCCGGTGGTGTTGTGGTCCGGGGTCGAGGTGGCCGAGTACCCGGCGATTTCGGTGACCCTCGAGGACGAAGGGGCAGGGCCCGGGGCCTCGGAGCGGATCATGATGAGGGGCCGCTACGAGGAGTTGGCGGAGGGCTGAGCCAGGTTCGGGCTTCGTCGAAGATCCGAGCTGCCAGGTTGAAGATCACCGTGCCCACCACGCTGACAATCAGCATCGAAGTGATCGGAATGAACACCTGGGTCTTCTCCCCCTGGTAACGGATGTCCCTGGCAGGTGGCCGAACCAGGAGAACAAGGAGGGGAAGAAGCGGAGGGCGACACCGCCGAGGAGGATTGCTGCCCCGATGACGATCAGGAGGTTGGAGACACGCACCGCTCAGTCCGGATGATGGAGGACGACTTTCCCGGTCTGCTCCCCGGAGTCGAGATAGGCCATTGCCTGAGGTAGCTCGCCGAAGTCGAAGAGCCGACTCACCGGGGCCTGGGCCCGACCCGATCCGATCCATTCGGTGACCCTGGCGAATTGGCCGTGGGTTCCCATGGACGATCCGATCATCTCCAATTGACGAAAGAAGAGATGGGGGAAACTGAGCTCCATCTTGGGACCGCTGGTTGACCCACAGATCGCGATTCGGCCCCCAGGTTTGGCGGCCCGCATCGATTGACGCATCGTTGCCGGGCCCACATTCTCGATGACGATGTCGGCCCCGCCTTGCGCGGTCATCTCCGTTCCGAACTCGCCTGCCGAATCGAAGCCTTCGATAGCTCCCTGTTCCACCGCCCAGGCGATCTTCTCCGGTGAGCGTGACGTGACGAAGACCTGGGCTCCCATCGCCAGAGCCAAATGGAGGGCGGCCGCCGAGACACCCCCACCGACACCTACCACCAGTACCGTCTCCCCGCGTCGCAGCCGTGCCCGCTCCAACATTCGCAGGGCCGTCGCCGAGACCAGCCCGAACGAGCCGGCCACCTCCCAGGACATGGCGGCCGGCTTACGCACCGCGTTGAGGGTGGGGATCACGATCTTCTCGGTGAAGGTGCCCGGTCGGTGCTCACCGAGGATCTGGAACGACTCGCAGTAGACGATGTCGTCGTTGTGGCAGTGGACACATTGGCCACATGAGAACGAAGGGTCGATGATGATCTCGTCCCCGATCTCGAAACCGGCCGTTCCGTTTCCGATCGCATCGACCAGCCCAGACGCGTCGGCGCCGCCGGTGTGGGGCAGATGTTTGGGCGCCGGCAGACCCCGGGACAGCCAGAGGTCGAGATGGTTCAAGGCCGAATACTCGATCTTGATGCGCACCTGACCGGGCTCCGGCTCCGGTTCTTCTACCTCGTTGAGCTGGTAGGAGTCGGGCCCGTTGGTGTCGGTCAGCTGCCAGGCCTTCATCTAGTCGAGGGTAGCCTCGCGCCGCTGCTCGTAGAGGAGAGCCAATTGGCCGCGCCGATGCCCAATGACCGCCAGATCCACACCACGTCGGTGAAGGTGCGGTTCTACGAGCTCGATCCCTACGACCACGTCAACCACACCAATTACTTCTCGTATTTCGAGACGGCCCGTATTGAGTATCTGACCGATCTGGGGTGGGGTCTCGATTTTCTCAAGGCCCAGGGGTGGCAACTGGTCGTGGTCGAGCTGCAGGCTCGCTTTCTGGCCGCTGCCCGCTACGGGGAGGAGTTGACGATCCACACCTGGATCGAGGAAGCGGGCCGGGTCAGATCGAAATGGCGTCAGACCATGCTGCGCGGTGACGAGGAGGTGGCGCGGCTCACAGTCGACGCTGCCTTCACCGACCTCCAGGGCAAGCCGCGCCGAATCCCCACCGAGTTCGTGGAGGGGATGAGGCAGTTGCGGGGGGCGGAGTAGGGGTTTCTCTTCCTTCCTAGTCGTTCTGGCGCGGAGATATGGACCCTTGGGTCCATATCTCCGCGCCAGAACGGGATTAGACCCAGAACGGATCACTCCTAGGCGAGGAACTCGGTCACCCAAGCGTCGGCCGGGTGGGCCAGAATCTCCTCGAGGGTCCCGGTCTGCACGATGGTCCCTTCCCGCATCAGGGCCAGCCGGTCGGAGAGCAGCACCGCCTCCTCCCGGTCATGGGTGACCACCAGCCCGGTGACCTTCCGCCCGGTGAGCAGGGCCCGGGTATCCACTACCAGACGCTCCCGGAGGTGACGGTCCAGGGATCCCAACGGCTCGTCGAGCATCACCAGCTTGGGCCGGGGAGCCAGAGTCCGGGCGAGGGCGACTCGTTGCCGTTCCCCACCGGAGAGGTCGTCGATGCGACGATTCTCGAAGCCGCCGAGCCCGACCCAGTCGAGGGCGGCACTCACCTCGGGGCCCACCAGCTCCGGGTCAGTGCCGGTCATCCGCAGCCCAAAGCCGACGTTGCCCGCCACATCGAGATGGGGAAAGAGGGCAAAGCCCTGGAACATCAGCCCGAAACCGCGCTGATGGACCGGGATGTCGACCACGCTGGCCCCGTCCCATTCGATGTCACCATTGGCGACAGGCACCAGGCCGGCGATGGCGCGGAGCAGGGTCGTCTTTCCCGAACCTGAGGGACCGAGGACGGCCACGATCTCCTCGTCCGCCACGGTGAGATCGGTGTCGTGGAGGATCACCTTGTTGTCGAGCCTCACGCCAAGCTGTTCGGTCGAGAGCATCAGAAGCGGCCGATCTCGCCTGCCCGGGCCCGATCGATCCACATCACGACTCCGGCGGTGACCGCGGCGAGGACCACAGAGAGCGCCATGGCCATCCCGAACGAGGCGGGGCCCGGTCGTGAGAGGAGCCGGAAGATCATCACCGGGACTGTGGCAGTGTTGGGTCGGGCGATGAACGAAGTCGCCCCGAACTCACCGAGCGAGACCACGAAGGCGAACCCGGCGCCGACCAGGGCAGCCCGGGCGACGACGGGCAGGTCGATCTCGCGCCACACCCGTCCTGGAGAAGCGCCGAGCACGGCTGCCGCCTCACGTATCTCGCCGGGTATCGAGCGCAGCGTGGGCACCGTTGAGCGGACCACGAACGGGACCGCCACCAGGGCGTGGGCGATCGGGATCAGCCAGAAGCTGGCCCGGAGGTCCACCGGCCAACCCAGGGCGACGATGAAGCCGAAGCCGATGGTCACCGCCGACGTCCCCAGGGGAAGCATCAAGGTCAGGTCGAACCAGCGGGCGAGGCCGCCCTCACGCCCGGTGATCACCGCCGCCGCCATCAGGCCGATCGAGGTGGCCAAGAGCATGGCGATCACCGCAAACAGCATGCTGTTGCCTACCGAGGCGATCGGAATCCCCACCACTCGATCGGATTCGAGGAGGCCGCGGTAGGAATCGGTCCCGAGTGACCGACCCACCAGCACCGCAAGCGGGATCGCCAGTGCGATGAGAGTGACGGTCACTGATCCGATCGCCAGGAACCGCGTCGCCCCAACGGGGCGCACCCGGTCCTGGTCCGACCGCAATGCCCAGGTTGCGGTGTGCCGTTCCTGGAAACGCGAGTAGGCGTAGAGGGCGCCGGTGACTCCTGTCATCTGCACCATGGCCAGAACGGCGGCCAGCGGCAGGTC
>DATDPT010000064.1:0-52894 GCA_035292605.1 Acidimicrobiia bacterium | reverse complement strand
GCCCGGTGGGGTCGGCGGTGTCGAGGACCTGCGGGCCATCCCCTGGGTGTTCGGCTGGACCCAGACCCGTCAGATCGTCCCCGGCTGGTACGGGGTGGGTAGTGGCCTCCAGGCAGCCCGCAAGGCGGGGTACGGCGAGGTGATAGAGGAGATGGCCAAGGATTGGAGCTTTTTTCAGACCTTTCTCTCCAATGTGGAAATGACCCTGGCCAAGACCGATCTCGACATTGCCGAGCGCTACGTCGACGCCCTGGTCCCCGTTGAACACCAGGGACTTTTGGATCAACTCAAGTCGGAGGCCGAGTTGACCACCGGAGAGATCCTCGGAGTCCGCAAGCACGAGGCACTGATCGAAGACCTGCCCGTGTTGCGGAGGACCCTGGCGGTGCGCGATCTCTACCTCGACCCGATCAACTATCTCCAGGTGTCGCTGCTGGCTCGCAGCCGGTCGGGTGAGACCGGGCCCGACTTGACCCGGGCGCTGCTGCTCACCGTGAACGGGATCGCCGCCGGGATGCGCAACACCGGGTAGGCATCTCTCCCCCCAGTGAACGGAGTGAGCATTTCTCCCCCCAGTGAACGGAGTGAGCATTTCTCCCCCCAGTGAACGGAGTGAGCATTTCTCCCCCCAGCGATCGGAGTGAGCGTTGGGGGGAGAGCCGGCGAAGCCGGGAGGGGGGCACCCCGCCACGCGTCAACGACGGGGCTTAACCTTGGCCGCCATGCCCCTCACCATCCTCGACCACCCACTCGCCGGCGATTTGCTCACTGTCCTCCGCCGGGCCGACACTGAGCCACCCGAGTTCCGCCAGACCGCCGAGCGGCTTGGCTATCTCCTCGTGGCCGAAGCCCTGTCCGACATGCCTGCCGACGAAGTCGATGTCAGGACCCCGTTGGAGGACATGAAGGGCAATCAACTACATCGACCGGTGGTGGCAGTAGCTGTCCTTCGCGCAGGACTCGGGCTCCTCGAATCGGTGCTCACCCTGGTCCCTGATGCCGCCATCGGATTCGCCGGTGTCCAGCGCAACGAGCAGACCGCCGAGCCGATGGAGTACTACACCCGGTTCCCGCCGCTCGACAAAGCCCGGGTGCTGATCCTCGAGCCGATGCTGGCCACCGGCGGGTCGCTGAGCTGGGCGATCGACAAGGTCAAGGAGAACGGGGCTCGCGACATCACCGCGGTGTGCGTGGTCACTGCTCCCCCTGGCGTGGCGCGGATGGAGAACGACCATCCCGAAGTTCGGATCGTCGCTGCCGCCCTCGACCGCGAGCTCGACGCCAACTTCTACATCCGCCCTGGTCTCGGCGACATGGGGGATCGTCTCTTCGGGACGTTGTGAGCGCATTCGAAGAGGCGGTGCTCGAAGTGATCGGCTCCCTTCAACCGGGAGAGGTGGTCACCTACGGTGACGTGGCAGCCGAGGCGGGGTTCCCCGGGGCGGCCCGGGCCGTTGGCTCCATACTCCGAACCTCTGGCGCCGAGATCCCCTGGTGGCGGGTGGTGGGCGCCGGAGGCCAGCTCCGATCGCCCCATCCCACCCGTCAGAAGCGTCTTCTGGAAAGGGAAGGGGTGAGCCTCAGGAATGGGAAGGTCCTCTTTGCCCGGAACCATTGACGCCTCGTTGTCCGTCCAAATGAGAGACCCGAATGGAGTACAAATGCGTCGCTCGACATTGGCATTGGTTGCAGTATCGGCCCTGGTTCTCGCGGCCTGTGAGGCCAGCAGCAGCGAGACACCGGTGGTCAACGTGAACGGGACCGGGGCCGGGCCGACCGGGATCACCGTGACCGGCACTGGGGAGGTAACCGGGACGCCGGACACCGTCGAGGTCAGCCTCGGGGTCGCGGTGCTTGCTGAGAACGTCCAGGAGGCCACCACGACTGCCGCCCAAAGGGCCGACGCACTCATCGCCGCCCTCACCGACGGTGGTGTCGACCGCGAGGACATCACGACTACCGACTACTCGATCTACCCCGAGTACGACTACTCGACCAATACCGAGCGTCTCGTCGGCTATCGGGTCAGCAACACGGTCCGGGTCAAGATTCGCAACGTCGACGACACCGGGTCCCTCATCGACGCCGCCACTGCAGCCGGTGGTAACGACGTCCGGGTCAATGGGCTTCAGTTCAGCATCGACGACGATGCCGAGATGGTCGAAGCCGCCCGCACCGCAGCCTGGAACGATGCTTTGGCCAAGGCGACCCAACTCGCCGAGCTGTCGGGACAAGAGCTGGGAGCAGCCATCTCGATCAACGAGACCGTGAGCAGCACCCCGCCCCCCGTCTTCTACGAGCGGGCCGCCGCCGACGCCGCAGTGGAGACCCCGATCGAGCCCGGAACCTCGGCGGTCACGATCAGCCTCTCGGTCAACTTCACCCTCGGCTAGACCCTGTTTCTCCCCCAGCGAACAGAGTCCAGCACCGAGACGACCCCCAACGACGCACCAACAAAACTCATCAAACAACTCGAAGCCCTAGGACACAACGTGACACTCACCCCCGCCACCCAGAGGAGAACCTATTTACGTCCCAGGGTGCCTGTGACGCGTTGTGGTCTGGAACTCTGAGCCTTGTGCGCACCGTTGCCCGGTTAGGCGATGACCGCAATCTTGACCGCTAGCCAGCCCCTTCCTACGATTGACTGAGAGTCAACGAGGCGCCGTACCACGCCTGGATAGCAGATATGAGGGGTGGCACCCGGATGGACGACGTGATCTGGCGCCCTGACGATGCTCGGATTCGCGACTCGCAATTGACCAAGTACATGGAGTGGCTGGGAGCGACGCGTGGTCTTCAGTTCCGCTCCTACGGTGAGTTGTGGGAGTGGTCGACGACCGACCTCGACACGTTCTGGATGTCCATTTGGGAGTGGTTCTCGCCTGAAGCAGCCACTCAGCCGACCGTGGTTCTCTCCGATGAGCGCATGCCGGGCGCGGAGTGGTTCTCCGGGGCAACGCTCAACTACGGGCGGCACCTGTTGCGATCCGGCGCTGACGAACCTCCTGCCATCATCGCGGTCGGCGAGGACGGTGAGCCGGAGTCGATCTCTTGGGCCGACTTGGAGTCGGCAGCTGCTGGGCTCCGTCAGACGTTGCTTGCAGCGGGCGTCACCAAAGGGGACCGCGTAGCGGCGTACGTTCGCAACGGCCCTGTTGCCATCGTCGGTCTCATCGCGTGTGCGTCTATTGGTGCGATCTGGTCGTCGTGCTCACCAGACTTCGCGGCCGCTGGCGTCGTCGACAGGTTCGGCCAGCTCGAGCCGAAGGTGCTCATCGCCAGCGATGGCTATCGCTTCAACGGCAAGGGCTTTGACAGACGTGCGGAGATCGAGCAGATCGCTGCGGCGATCGGCTCCATCGAGCTGCTCATCTGCGAGCGCGTTCTCGACGAAGACGCAGCTCTGCCGACTGCTGCCGCTCGTGTCATCGACTGGGCGTCAGCGGTGTCGAGCGGGGGTGAGATGGAGTACGAGGACGTCCCCTTCGGCCATCCGTTGTGGGTTCTCTTCTCCTCCGGGACCACTGGAAAGCCAAAGGGCATCGTGCAGAGCCACGGTGGCATCCTGCTGGAGCACCTCAAGGCGATGTCGCTCCAGTTCGATGTCACCGAGCGCGACCGGCTGATGATCATCACCAGCACTACGTGGATGGTCTGGAACATCCTCGTGGCCGGGCTATTTGTCGGCGCCACCGTTGTGACCTACGACGGAAGCGCCACTTATCCCGATCTCGACATCATGTGGCGCTTAGCTGCTGACCACGGCGTCACCGTGATGGGCGCGGGGGCGGCGTACCTCCAAGCGTGTCTGAGGGCCGGACTGCAGCCTGCGGCCAAGTTCGATCTTTCCGGCTTGCGCACCATCATCTCGACCGGGTCACCGCTCTCGGACGCAGGCTTCGATTGGGTCATCAACCGGGTGGGTTCCGACGTATGGATCAACTCGTCGAGTGGCGGGACCGATGTGTGCACCTCGTTCGTCGGGGGCTCGCCCCTGCTGCCCGTGCGCCGCGGTCGCATCCAGGCCAGGCTGCTGGGGGTCGACGTTCAGGCGTTTGATGGGGCCGGCAACACTGTGGTGGGGACGCCGGGCGAGCTGGTGGTGAGGCGTCCGATGCCGTCGATGCCCATCAGGTTCTGGGATGACGACGGCACTCGCTACCGGGACTCCTACTTCGACACCTATCCCGGTGTGTGGAGACACGGCGACTACATCTCCTTCGCCCCAGACGGTTCGTCGGTGATCTACGGGCGGTCGGACGCAACGCTCAACCGACGTGGTGTTCGAATCGGTACTGCGGAGATCTACAGCGCGGTCGAGGGTGTGCCGGGGGTCAAGGAGGCGCTCGTTGTCGGAATCGAGCTGGACCAAGGCGACTACTACATGCCGATGTTCATCGCCCTCCAGGACGGCACCACCGACTTGAGCGACGGCCTGCGAACTCAGGTCCGGGAGGCAATCGTCACCTCGCTGTCGCCGCGCCATGTTCCGGACGACTTCATTGCAGTTCGAGCGATCCCTCACACCAAGACGGGCAAGAAGATCGAGGTGCCGATCAAGCGGCTATTCCTCGGCGCCAAGATCGAGGCCGTCTGCGATCCGGCTGCCGTGGACGATTACCACGCGCTGGAGGAGATCGAAGCCTTTGCGCTGAAGTGGGCCGACGGGGAGCGCGTTGCGCTCAGGCAGAGTTGAACCAAGGAACAGCTAGGCGATGGAAAGCACCAGCTTTCCGAAGTGTTCACGCGCCTCCATGCGCCGATGCGCGTCGGCAACGTCGTCCAGTGGGCGAGTGCTGTCGATGACCGGCCGCCACTCTTCGCGTTCGATGGACTTGAGCAGCTCAACGAAGTCTCGGGGGCTGCCAAGGGAGGTGGCGAGAATGGAGGCATGGATGAAATACAACCTGGGCACATCGAGCGTGGCCGTCGTGCCGCCTGACGCACCGAAGATCACCAGCCGCCCGCCCGGGCGCAGGCAGTCCAACGAGTCGGGCAGATCGCTGCCCACGCCATCGACAACGACGTCGACTCCTCCGGTAAGTTCGCGGACCTGCTGTGGCCAGTTCTCGTCGGATTGGAGAACTCCGTGCGCGGCACCGAGTTCGCGCACGCGCGCCAGCTTCTCAGGGCTCGAGGAACTGACCACCACGCGTGCCCCGGCGGCTGCGGCTAGGGATATCGCGAAGGTTGAAACGCCGCCACCGGCACCCAGCACCAAGACGGTCTCCCCGCGACGCAATTGAGCGCGAGTGAAGAGTGCCCGGTAGGCGGTGATGCCAGCCGTGGGCAGTGCCGCGGCGTATTCCCACGAGAGGGCACGGGGCTTGGGGAAGACGTTCTCCTCCGGCACGGAGACGAGTTCGGCATAGGTGCCTGGCGAAATGTCACCCAGGATCTCGAAGCCCTCTCCGGGTGCCTCGTCGTGACCGCCCCAACGCAGGCCGGGATAGATGATCACTTCCTCGCCGTTGTCGCGGCGGAGACCAGCCCCATCGATTCCGAGTATGCGCGGCAGCGGGAATCCGCGGCCCACTCGGCGCACGATGATGTCGTGCCAGTTGACCGCGCTGGCGCGTAGTTCGACGACGACATGGCCCGCTGGCACCTTCGGATCGGGAAACTGCTCGGGTTGGAGTACCTCGGGACCGCCCCATTCCCGGATGACCATGGCTTGCATTATGCATCCACAATACTACTCTCGCCCTCTGTGAAGAGGTTCCGCAAGTGAGGCGTGGAGCAGGATCCACGTCGCGCTGCATTGATGATGCAGTATGCAATAATCCTGGCGGTGGCCATGTGAAGGGAACTGGAACGTTTGAGCATTGACCTTGAAGTCACCGACCAGGTGGCCCTGATCACGATCAACCGGCCTGAACGCATGAATGCGCTCGATGCGGAGGCGTACGCCGCGCTGTCGGAAGCGTGGATCCAGGTCCGAGACGATCAAGGGATTCGGGCGGCGGTGATCACCGGCGCTGGGGAGAAGGCGTTCTGTGCGGGAGCTGACATCAAGAGCTTCATCACCACATTGACTCCTGCCGATCAGTTCTGGCTGACTCAACGTGACCAGTTGCTCAACCGTGGGCTTGAGGTCTGGAAACCGGTGATCGCGGCGGTGAACGGTTACTGCCTGGGCGGTGGCACGACGTTGCTCCTTGCCACTGACATTCGACTGGCCAGTCCCAACGCAACCTTCGGTCTTACAGAGGTGAAGCGTGGCGTGATCCCTGCGAACGGCGGGACTCAGCGAATCCTCGACCAGCTCCCGTACCCGTATGCGATGGAGATGCTCTTGACTGGTGATGTCTACGATGCTGAGACAGTTGCCCGCTGGGGCTTGGTCAATCGGATCGTTCCGCAGGAGACGTTGATCGACGAGGCACTCGCGATCGCGCGGCGTGTTGCGGCCAATGCGCCGCTTGCCGTGCAAGCGGCCAAGGAACTGGCGGTTCGAGCCAGGGAAGTCGATCGTGCTACCGGCTTCCGGCTCGAGCAAGCGATGCAGGAGGTCCTACGTCGGACCGAGGATGCCGCTGAAGGAGCAGCGGCCTTTGCTGAGCGGCGTGAGCCGAGTTTCAAGGGCGCCTGAGGCGCTCGGTCAAGGACCCGGAGGAGAGATGGCAATCAAGCGCGGTGCCGATGCGGTCGTGGAGACCCTTCGAGAACACGGAACCGAAATCGTCATCGGATACATCGGCCATTCAACGCACGAGATCGCCGACGCCGTCGGCAAATCAGGCCTCAGGACGATCAACCCGGCGACTGAGCTTGGTGGCGCCTACATGGTCAACGCCTACAACTACGTGAAGGGACGACCTGCGGCAGTAGGGATCTGGCACACCGTCGGTGCGTTGTTGCTTCACCCCGCGCTCCAAGAAGCCAAGTCCTCGCGCATTCCCGCGGTGCATCTCGGGCTCAACGGCGAGAGTCGGCTTCATGGGCGAGACGGGGCACTTCAGCAAGTGCCCTCGGAGACCTTCAGGCCAGTGACCCGCTCAACAGAGAGGGTGGAGCGCATCGACAAGCTCGGCGAGGCCGTCCACAGGGCCTTTCGCGTAGCTCAGGGTGTGCCTGCCGGTCCCGCGTACGTAGACATCCCTTTCGACCTCACCGTTGATCTGGGAGAGATACCGATTCCGCCAGCCCCTGTTGCTCCGGCTGCCGGACCGGAGCCGCGCGACACCGACGTACGTGAAGCGGCGGCGCAGCTGGTGGCAGCAGAGCGACCTGTGATCGTGGTCGGTGGCGGAGCTGTCAGAAGCGATGCTGGCGAGGAGATTCGTGCGATCGCAGAACTGGTGGGGGTCCCGATCGTGACAAGCTCAACCGGTCAGGGTTTGATCTCCGAGGACCATCCACTCTGCATGGGGCCAACTGGCCTGTGGGGCTGGAGCTCGGCCAACGCCACCCTCGCCGACGCCGACTTCGCGTTGGTGATCGGTTCGCGCTTGTCGGACTGGGGAGTCGCACAAGGCTACATCGCAAGACTCCCCAGCAAAATCGTCCAAGTCGATACCGATCCAGCACGGCTGGGTGAGTTCTACTATCCCCGTCTCGCCATCGTGGCCGATGCCAGAGCCTTTGCCGCCAAGTTGCTGGCGGCGCTTCCAGAGACCTCAGGTTATGTGCCGGCGCCCTTCGAAACTCGCGAAGCCGTCCAGGAGGCCTTGAAGCGCAAGCATGCATGGAGGCAATGGACTGACGAGGTCGGAGCAGACAATTCGTTCCCCATGAAGATGTGGCGTGTGATGCGCGCTGTGCGCGAGCAACTTGGTCCCGACGACTTCCTTGTGGCGGACATCGGCGGACATTCCATTCCGGTCATGACGGGCGCGATCATGCGCAAACCACGAAGGCTGCTCTTGTCGTTCGGCGAGGGCGTGTTGGGCTCTGCATTCCCCATGGGCATCGGAGCCAAGCTTGCCGAACCCTCAAGCAAAGTGGTCGTTGCGGCAGGAGATGGTGGGTTCCAATACCACTTCAACGAGTTGCGCGTCGCTGTAGCAGAACAACTGCCGATAGTCGTGATCGTCTTCAACAACGGTTCCTACGGCGCCAACGACTGGATGATGCAGAGCTGGTACGGGAAGTCTCAGTGGTCGGTCTTCGCCAACCCGGATTGGGTGGCGTTGGCCAAGGCCTACGGCGCAGATGGCGAACGAGTCGAACGAGCGGAAGACATCGAAGCAGCATTGCAACGCGGACTCGCCTCTGACCGCCCCTACATCATCGATGTCCCGCTTGATCCCAACGAAGGCTTCCCCGAGAACGGTTCAGTGGGTCCGGCGTTCCTCATCAAGGGGCGCGAGATTCCCC
The DNA here is from genome assembly GCA_035292605.1 of Acidimicrobiia bacterium. GTDB lineage: Bacteria > Actinomycetota > Acidimicrobiia > Spongiisociales > ZC4RG35 > JALYNX01. The sequence goes on along the minus strand of DATDPT010000064.1, from coordinate 44,572 downwards.
CAGATCTCATCGGTGGTCTTGCCCCCGGTGAGAACCTCAGATAACACCTCCCGCCCGCAACTCCGCCAGCTGGGCATCGTCGATGCCGAGAAGGTCCCGATAGACCATGTCGTTGTCGGCGCCCGCTTGCCATGCGCCGGCCCAACGGACACTGCCCGGCGTGCGCGAGAACTTGGGCACGACGCCCTGAGCTCGGAAGCTGCCTAGTTCATCCGTGTGGTGATCGACGAGCATGTCACGAGCTTGGTACTGCGGATCCTTGAAGATGTCCTCGACGCTGTAGATCGGACCAGCGACGATGTCGGCAGCCGCTAAGAGATGGTCGAGCTCGTAGATGTCGTGGCGGGCGACCCAATCGGCGACGATCTGCTCGATCTCGTCTTGATTCTCGCCGCGCCTGACATGGTCGGCGAAGCGCTCGTCGGTGGCGAGATCCGGCCGGCCCATGACTTCGCAGAGCCTGACGAACATCTGATCCTGGTTGGCGGCGATCACGACCCAGTGATCGTCGCGCGACCTGAAGATGTTGGACGGGGCGATTCCCGCTAGTCGCGTGCCACTTGGCTTGCGGACTTCGCCGAGCATGTCGTACTCGACAAGCGAGCTTTCCATGAGGGCGAGGCATGACTCAGTGAGCGCAGTATCTATGACTTGGCCGAGTCCGCTCGATCTGCGTTCCAGAAGCGCCGCCAGGACCCCGAGAGTCGCGAACATCCCCGCCAGCGAGTCGCCAAGGGAGAGGCCTGAACGGGGCGGCGGCAAGTCGGGGTAGCCATTGATGTAGCGGATTCCGCCCATCGCTTCCGCAACCGCGGCGTATGCGGGCCGATGCGCATAGGGGCCGGTCTGGCCGAAGCCAGAGATGCGTGCGATGACCAGCCCGGGGTTGGCCTCGAGTAGGCGGTCGCAACCAATGTTCCAGCGTTCAAGGGTCCCCGGACGAAAGTTCTCGATGAATACATCCGACCGTTCGCAAAGCCGAACGAGGAGGTCTGCTCCAGCCGGATCTCTGAGGTTGAGCGTGATGAGCCGCTTGTTCCGTGACTGGATCGGCCACCAAAGAGCCTGGTCGTCGATACGTGCCCGCCCCCAGTAGCGCAGCGGGTCGAGCCGATCGGGAGCCTCGATCTTGATGACCTCGGCGCCCATGTCTGCCAGTAGTCGGGCACCGAACGAAGCAGCGACTACTCCACCTGCCTCGATGACTCTGATGCCCTGGAGTGGTCCGACGGCGACGTCCTCGACGTCGGGGATGTTGTCGCCTTCGAGTCCGCCGCTCACTCTGTCCTCCACTGTGCATTTCGCATCTTGTGCCTATAATACAGAAACATACGGCTCGAGAACCCACGTAAGGCGAAGACCCGCCAGTGAACCCATCCGGAGGAGCCGCATACCTCGCTCCAAGGCATCGCTTTGAGCCTCGGGTTGCAGGTGGTTACCTCTGGTTCGACCGGATGCTCGAGGCCGGGCCCCGTGTAACTGCCATATGTGCCGCTGCTCGTCGAGGCAATGCGCTCGCAGGTCCGGATCAGCACTGGTTGTGCGTGGCCGCCTATCCGACAGCCCGGAACCGACGAGCGCCGTCAGAGAACTACAGAATCTGTCCGATTCTTGTGGCGCGCCGCAAGGCGTCGGGTGTCTTCTGAAACCTGCTCGAGGTGGCGACGCATCTCTGCGGTGGCGGCTTCTGCGTCACCCTGGCGCAGTGCTTCGACTATGCGCCGGTGTCCTTCGAGGGCCAGGTGGTGGAAGTTCTGGTCTGACCACGAGTCCGCCTTGTAGGCGAACGGTACCTGAAGCAGCGTGTCCACGATGAACGACAGTCGCTCAGCGTCTGCAGCCTGACTGATCAAACGGTGGAAGCGGTTGTTCTCCTCGATCAGCCGCGCGGCTTCGCCGGTCGGAATCGATGCGAGGGCTTCGCAACTTGCTTCTAGTTCGGCGAGCAACCCGGGGTTGACTCGTTCGGCTGCTCGGCCGGCTCCATAGCCTTCCAGAAGGGCACGCATGTGGTAGATGAGCTGGTGCTCACCTTCATCGAGTACTCGGACGGTTGCGCGAGCGCCACGGTTGGTCGGCAGGTCGATAAGGCGCTCCGCGGCCAATACGAGCAGCGCTTCGCGCACGGGGGTACGGCTAACGCCCAGGACCGCGGCGACGTCCTCCTCCTTGATCCGCTCGCCTGGCTCGATATCGCCTGTCAGGATGCTCTGACGCAGCACATCGGCCACAGCGATATTCGCCCTAGAGAGGCGGAGGTTGCGACCGCTGAGAGCGTCAAGGGGCACTGTGGGTATCTTTCAACTCCGCTGACTCTATTGCATCTGTAATTCGTTCACCGCCGAGGGCAGCATACCGGTAGTTGCCCGGTGTTCATGTTACGGATACTCCTGGGTGTCCACATCCGATCGGGGTGAGGTATGGAAGCGCTCTGACAGGACCCGCTCGACGGCGATCGATCATCCGCCGAACTCGTCAGACACCCGGGACAGACGGGCTAGGTGATCGTCGCTCAGTTCGACTGTCGCCCACTCCAACAGGGCTGGTACCTGTTTGGGCTTCTTCCAAGTCGGCGTCGAATCGACGCCGACGTTTCGCGGTGAGCCGGAACCCACTCGACATACGCCCGGTCCGTCGGTCCGCTTCACGATGGTATTGTATTTTGAGTTACACGTACAGCGATGGAACGAGTCCAGATGCCCGATAGCGACCAGAACACGCCTGTCACCTACAAGATGGCGATCGGCGGCGAGCGCGTCGACGCCGTCGGAGGCCGGACCTTCGATAGCGTCGACCCCTTCCAAGGCGAAGTCTGGGCGAGCGCACCGGACGCTGGACCAGAAGATGTGGACCGGGCAGTCCAAGCTGCTCACGCGGCACTCTCGGGACCCTGGGGGTCGCTGGCTGGGCGGGAACGAGCTGCCCTCATGCGACGTCTCGCCGACATCCTCGCCCGTGATGCGGAACGCCTCACCGATCTTGAGGTACGCGACAACGGCAAGCTTCGTCGAGACGCGTTGGCACAAGTCTCGGCAGTTTCCGAATGGTTCTACTTCTTCGCCGGCCTGGCGGACAAGCTTCATGGTGAGTCGATCGCCCCCACCAACGGATACTTCGTCTATACGCGTCACGAACCGGTCGGGGTCGTGGGCGCCATCGTTCCATGGAACGCGCCCTTGATACTTCTCACCTGGAAGCTTGCCCCGGCACTCGCGGCAGGCTGCACGGTCGTCGTCAAGCCTTCGGACTACACGCCGGTCACGGCGCTCGAGTTGGCCAACAGCTTTGACGAGGCGGGCTTCCCCCCGGGCGTCTTCAATGTCGTCACCGGGTTCGGTCCAGCCGTCGGCCAGGCCTTGACAGCCCATCCGCTGGTTTCGAAGATCGCCTTCACCGGATCCACGACGACCGGCATCGCCGTTGCCCAGAGTGCAATGAGCCACCTCGCGCGCGTATCGCTCGAGCTCGGCGGCAAGTCAGCCCAGATCATCTTCGCCGACTCCGATCTCGAGGCGGCCTCCAACGGAGTCATAGCCGGAGTCTTCGCCGCCACCGGCCAGACGTGCATGGCCGGTTCTCGCCTTCTGATCGAGCGCAGTGTCTTCGACGAGATCACAGAGCGCGTGGCCGCCCGCGCCTCCAGGATCGTCGTTGGCGACCCCACGCTCGAAGAGACTGAGATGGGCCCCCTGGCCAACAAGGCACAATTCGACCGCGTGCAGGGCTTTGTGGAGCGAGCCACACAAGAAGGGGCGACGGTCATGTGCGGCGGAAGCCCCTACGGAGACAGTGGCTACCTGTTCGAACCGACGCTGCTGACCAACGTCAACCCCCGGATGGAGATCTTCCGTGACGAGGTCTTCGGCCCAGTCACCGTCGCGCTGCCCTTCGACACCGAAGACGAGGCGATCGCTCTTGCCAACGACACCGACTACGGGCTCGCCGGCTCCGTTTGGACACTGAATGTTCAAAAGGCGCACCGGGTCGCTCACCAGATCAAAGCCGGAACCGTGTGGATCAACGCCTACCGCGTCTCGGCGCCCGGCGTTCCCTTCGGCGGGTACAAGATGAGCGGGATCGGCCGCGAGAACGGGATCGATGCCGTTCGCGACTACACAGAGACCAAGTCCGTCTGGGTCGAACTGACCGGAGGGTTGCGGGATCCGTTCACGATCGGCTGATGCTCAGAAGAGGCCGTCAGTCCGTGTCAGCGCCGGTCACGCCCCGGCTACGCGAAGCGTCCCAGAATGTATTATCGATACAAAGTACAGAACTCGGAGATCCCCATGATTGATACCAGAAAGTCCGCCACGTCACGCGCCGAATCACTCGAGCGACGCAGCGCGGCACGGGTTAGCTTCACGGTCGGGTGAGGTGACAGTGAGCGACAGACTGCACGCGGACGTCGTGGTGGTCGGCACCGGCGCAGGTGGGGCCACCATCGCCGGCGAAGTCCTTCGGTTCTAATGGATAGTTACCGCATGGGGTCCGATCCCGACACCTCGGTGACCGACTCGTCCTCGCGTGTCTGGGGCTTTGAGAACCTCCACCTGGCCGGAAATGGGCTGTTCTCGGAACGCAACGCCTGCAACCCGACACTTCAAACGGTCAGCTTTGCCCTCCGCGCAGCCGACCACATGTTCGGGCGCCTGGACGAGGCGGTGGCGAGATGACCGGTGTGATCGCCGGCATCGGCCTGACCGCGGCAGGCGAGCTGGACGGACGTTCGACTGTTTCTCTGAATGTAGAGGCGTGCCGCGCTGCCCTGGACGATGCACAGATCGGCACCGATCTCGTCGATGCCGTGTTCGTCAAGTTCCCGACCTCACAACTCGAGTTCATGTACGCGACCAAGGTGGCGGCCGCGCTCGGGATCGATGCGCCCGCGATGGTGGGTTCCTGGGATCAAGGCGGCGCCGCCAACATATCGATGATCTCCCAGGCCGTGCTCGCCATCGAGGCGGGGCAAATCGAAGTAGCACTGGTCACGGCCGCCGACAATCCTCGCAGTGGCACCCGTCAAGCGTACGAGAAGGTGAAAGGGGCCGACGGGCCATACGGTTGGATCGGCGTTGCTGCCGACTATGCCCTGATCACCCGCCGCTACCTCGATGAACACGGATTGTCGGATGCGGACTTGGCTCCGTTCGCGATAGCCGCACGCCGCCACGGTGCTGACAATCCCGCAGCACAACTACGCAAGCCACTGGCACTCGAACAGTACTTGGCCGAACCTTACGTCGTCGAGCCGCTTCGCAGATCGGACATATGCCTGGTGTCCGACGGCGGAGGCGCCGTCGTGGTCACCAGCGCACGCCACGCCGCCCAGCTCGGCGTACCGGCGCCAGTCCCAGTTCTAGGAGTCGGTCACGCGCAACGGACGCAGAGCGTGATCCACCGCAGCGATCTCCTCGACACGGCCGCCGGGGATGCGGGAGCTCGAGCCTTCGCCAGCGCCGGTCTGAAGCCCGGAGACATCGACGTTGCCCAACTCTACGACTGCTTCACTGTCGTGCCGGCCCTGACGCTCGAGGCATACGGCTTCTGTGGCAACGGGCAAGCTGCGGCGTTCGCTCGAAACGAAGGGATCGAGCTCGGCGGGAGGCTACCCCTCAACACGAGCGGTGGATTGCTCGCCGAGACCGGTATGCCGGGGATGCAACTTGTCGTCGAGGGAGTACGCCAGATGCGCGGAACAGCTGTCAACCAGGTGACAGGAGCCTCGACGTGCATCGTCAGCAATCAGGGAGGATCCATGACGACCCACGCGACGATGATCCTGGGAGCCTCATGAGCAACGACTTGGCGGTACTTCTTGGCGAGCTCACCCCTGAGGAACGTGCGCACTGGGAGGCACTCCAGAGCGAACGGATCGTATTTCAGCGCTGCCAGTCCTGTGGACACCCTTGGACGCCACCCCGATCTGAGTGCCCCCACTGTCTCTGCGCCGCATGGGATTGGGAGTCAGCATCCGGCCGCGGAGAGCTGATCAGCTGGGTCGTCTACCACCGCGCCTTCCATCCTACGTTCAACGAGCTCGTGCCCTATGCGGTGGCACTTGTCGAGCTCGCCGAGGGCCCTCGGATGCTCACTGCTCTCGCTGAAGACTCCGAACTGGGGCGGGAGATCAGGTGTGGCGCACCCGTTGCGCTATCGGTGGTGGAGCGGGGGGGAGTGAAGATCGCCCAGGCACGACTCGTCTAGCGGATCGTCCCTGACACGAAGCCTGGTCAGCCATCGTCGGGGACGTCGAGCACCGGGATCGACACGGAGGCCCCCTGTAGCCCACCGATCCGCCTAATCGAAGACCACAACTTGGCGAATGGCCTCAGCGCGGGCAAGGCGTTCGAAGCCTTCGTTGAGCTCGGAGAGCGTCAGTCGATGAGTGAGCAGTTTGTCCACAGGGAGGCGTCCGGCCTGGTGGAGCCCGATGAAACGGGGAATGTCGATGGCGGGCACGGAGGAGCCCATGTAGGAGCCCTGGAGAACCCTCTCTTCGGCAGTGAGTGTGAGAGGCGCCACGGTTAGTTGCGCCGACGGGGCCGGCAGTCCGACGGTGGTGGTGACTCCGCCTCGACGGGTGGCACTGAAGGCCTGCGCAAGCACCGAGGGCGCGCCGACTGTTTCCAGGGCATGGTCGGCTCCGCCGCCTGTGGCGTCCTTGATCTGCTCGACAACGTCGGCAGTGGCGTCCAGCGCGTGACTGGCTCCGAGTTGCAGTGCCAGTTCGCGCTTGCCGGCCATAGGGTCGACCACCAGGATCGGATTGGCGCCCACGGCCATTGCTCCGAGCAAGGCAGAAAGCCCGACCCCACCCAGGCCGAAGATCACCAGGGACTGTCCCATTCGAACCCCTGCGGAGTTGACGACCGCGCCGACGCCGGTGAGTACCGCACAGCCAAACAACGCCGCGACTTCCCAAGGGAGCCCGGGGTCGATGGCCACCAACGAGCGTTCGGACACGACGATGTGATCGCTGAAACCCGATACGCCGAGATGATGGTTGACTCTCCCACCACCAGGTTCGTGAAGCCTGACGCCTCCGCTCAGCAGCTCGCCCAAGCTGTTGGCCACCGCACCAGGCTCGCACAAGGCCGGACGTCCATCCCGGCAGGGGTGACAGTGTCCGCACGAAGGGACGAAGGTGGCGATGACGTGGTCGCCCACCCTGAGAAGACTGTCCTCCGACCCAAGTCCGACGACCTCCCCGGCCACCTCGTGTCCCAGCGCCATTGGCGTGGGTCGGGGGCGATTGCCGTCGATGGTCGACAAATCCGAGTGGCAGAGTCCTGCCGCCTTGACTCGCACCAGCACTTCGCCGGGACCAGGTTCGTCGAGCTCGAGGTCGGTGAGCTCCAAAGGCTGGTGCCGGTCATATGGCCGGGCTGTCGCCACATGCCGCAGAACGGCTGCCGTGACTCTCATCGAGCATCCCGCCTCGTCGGACTGTCTTCATTGGCGTGGTTGTCGCTCAAGGCCTCCACCTCGCTGCCGACGCGGTTGCATACATGCCCTCCGGATTATTGCATTACACAGTCGTTATGTGATATACATAAGCGCTTGTGAGGCAAGTCGCGGCAGGGCGGTTAGGACAGTGTCACGGATGCTCAGTAAGAGACTTGGGGAACCAGCTCTCGCCGATAGCGCAGACATTGATGTCCCTGCGGCCCGCGGGGGATCCTACCGCCTTGAACGGTTCGCCAGCTCCGGTGGGATCTTCGTTGTCCTGGTCGTCTTCGTCCTTATCGCCTTCGCCCTCAACAGCCGGTTTCTCGATCCCGCCAACGTTCGGATCATCGTCCAGACGGCCACGCCGATCGCCGTCATCGCGATCGGTCAGGCATTCGTCCTGTTCGTGGGAGAGATCGACCTCTCGGTCGGTTCGACAGTCGCTCTGTGTGCTGCGGTCCTGGCGACATTCATGGGAAACAACGATGCCCTGCTCGTACCAGTGGTCGTCGTCGCGCTGGTCCTTGGGGCTTTGGTCGGGGCGCTCAACGGGGGCCTCGTGGCATTTCTCGGCATTCCGTCCTTCATTGCCACGCTCGGGACTCTGCTGGCGGTATCCGGGGGAACTCTGGTCTGGACCCAGGGTGCACCATCATCAGATTTCGCACCCAGCTTCGATCTGGTCGCCCATGCAGGTGTCGGTCCCGTTCCGGTGGCGACGCTGATCTGGCTGGTAGGCACGGCCGTCATCGCCTGGGTCCTGGCGCACAAGTCGACCTGGGGGCGGCGGTTGATGCTCGTGGGGTCGAACAAGACAGCCGGCCATTTTGCTGGATTGAGAGTGAAGCGCACGACGTTCTGGGCGTACGTCCTCTCGGGTGTGTTCGCCGCGGCGACCGCGGTCTACGTGACTTCTTATGTCGGTTCAGCGCAGACGCAGATCGGGGCGGGGCGAGAGCTGGAATCGATCGTGGCTTGCGTCCTGGGTGGGATCTCGCTGTTCGGGGGGCGTGGCAATGTGCTCTCGGTCTTCGGCGCCGCCCTCCTGCTGGGTGGCCTCTTCAACTTCCTCCTGCTCCAAGGAGTTCCCATACAGAAGGAAGTGATCATGGGTGTGGTTGTGATCGTCGCAGTTCTTGCCTACTCGAAGGACACGGGGCGGCTGGCCCGCTCCGTCGCAACGATGAGGAGGAGATGAAGGAGATGAGGAGGAGGAAATGGTGAAGCACACAACTCGAGCTCGGAGGAGCAGGAGCCTGCTCGCGCTATTGCTCACGCTCGGCCTCTTGGCCGGCTGTGCGCAGACGGCGGACGATCCAGGCGGAGACACGACTACGACCAGCGGAGACACCACTACGACCAGCGAGGAAACCACTGCGACGACCGGAGACCCCGGTGCCGGTGGCGGCTATCCCAGCGAGGATTTCTGGGCCGGGTTCGAAGAGATCCCGCAGGATCTCTCGTCGTCAGAGCCGGTCGACACGAGCGAGTTTGAGAAGCCGGCTGACCAGAGACTCAGGATCGCATTCGCCGACTCGTCGCAGTCGAACAGCCTTCGTGTAATGGCACGGGGATCCGTCGAGTACGGGATCTCCCTGGTCGATGGCGCGGGCGCAGAGCTGATCTACACCAACGCCAACGACTCTGCGCCGGAGCAGATCGGGAACATCGACGACATGCTGACCCAGCAGGTGGATGCGCTGATCGTCTCCGCCGTCGACGTCAACGCGATCTGCCCTGCGATCGACCAGGCACTGGCCGCAGGCGTCCCGGTCATCGTGATGGAGCGCGCGGTCGAGTGTGTCAACTTCACGGCGTTCGTGTCTCAGGACGTCATCAATATCGCCGAGAACCAGGCGGCGTACGTGGCGTATCGTCTCGGTGGTGAGGGGAAGATCGCCATAATCTCGGGTATCCCGGGCGTGGGCCACAGTGTCGAGTCGGAGCAGGGTTACCAGAACATCCTGGACCAGTATCCCGACATCGAGGTCGTGGCCACGGAGTACGCCATGTACGACCCGGCCACGGCACGCCAGGTGGCAGAATCGCTACTGGTCGCCCATCCTGATCTCGACGCCTTCCTCTCGGCCAGTGCGTTGATGAGCGACGGCATCTTCCAGGCGGCTGAAGCGGCCGGCAAGGTGGATCAGCTCTTGGCATGGACCGGTGACGACAACAACGCCTGGATGAGGCTCGCTGTCAACAACGATCTGCCCAATATGTCGGTCCCGTACCCTGTGGAAGTCGGCCAGAAGTCGGTCGAGGTCGCGGTCGCCATCCTTCGCGGGGAGCCTGTCGACAGGGTCACCTATACGGAGCGCCCCGAAGGTCCGGTCGCGTTCAGCCGGAACCTGGCGAACTACATCAACCCGGACAGGCCGGACGAGTGGTTTTACACCACTATGCCGTGCGAATTCGACCCGTTCTGCGAAGAGTAGGGCGAGTTGCATGAGCCGACGAGCCAATATGGTGAACCGCACCTGAGTCTGACAGTCGACGGAGTAACGGAGGAGCGGCAGGGACACCTGCCGCTCCTCCAGATGAGTGGGATCCGCAAGCAGTTCGGCGCGGAACTGGTGCTCGATGACGTCGATTTCGAGTGCCAGGCTGGCGAGATCCACGCACTCCTAGGAGAGAACGGAGCAGGAAAGTCGACCCTGCTCAAAGCACTGACGGGTGAGGTGCGAATCGACGGCGGCACGATCTCGATCGATGGTCGTGAAGTGGTCGTCGCCGGACCCCGGGAATCGACTTCCCTCGGGATCACGATGGTGCATCAGGAGCTGGCGCTTCTCGGCAATCTCACTGTCGAAGAGAACTTGTCACTGGGCGACGAACCCACCCGCTTTCCCGGGGTGCTCAACCGACGAGTGATGCGTATTCGCTGCGAGGAATTGCTGCAAAAGCTGGACCTCCAGTTACCTACCAACGAGCGACTCGGTCAGTTCGAGCTCTCCGACCGTCAGGCCGTCGAACTCTGCAAGGCGCTGGCGATGAACGCCCGCATCCTGGTCCTCGACGAGCCGACAGCTGCGTTGGCTGAACGTGAATGCGAACGGCTACTCGCCGCCTTGCGTACCTTGCGTAAGCAGGGCCTTGCCATCGTCTATGTCTCGCACCGCCTGGGCGAAGTGATCGACCTATCCGACCGCGTGACTGTTCTGCGCAATGGGCGACGAGTGCTCACCGGGGCGACTTCAACGCTCGACGAGCAGAGCATCATCAGGGCGATGATCGGACGCGAGGTCGGTGACCTCTTTCCTGGCCGTCGGATCGGGCTCGCAACCGGCGATCCCATTGTGCGATTCGACGCGGTGGGCTTTGGTGAACGTATCCACGACGTCAGCCTTGAGCTCAGACCCGGCGAAGTCGTCGGCATCACCGGTCTACGCGGAGGCGGCCAAAACGAACTCGGGCGCTTGATCTCCGACGATATCAAGCCAACCTCCGGTCGGATCAATCGGTCGATCGGGGAACGACGACCGCGCATTGCGCTCGTGCCAGCAAACCGCAAGGAAGAGGGGCTCGCGCTCGACCGCCCCGTTCGCGAGAACTTGACCGCTTCGGTTCTGAACCAGATCCGCTCACGAATGCGCCTTCTATCGGCCAAACTCGAACGCCACCGCGCGGCCAGTATCGCCAGCGAGGTGTCAATAGTGTCGCCCCTCGAGTTGGAAACGCGCTGGCTATCGGGGGGCAACCAGCAAAAGACACTCCTCGGACGCGCGATCGCAGACCAACCGGATGTCCTCGTGCTCGAAGAGCCAACCCGTGGCGTAGATGTCGGCGCACGCTCTGATATCTACAAGGTCATCCGCCGCGTGGCAGACCAAGGATCCGTCGTGGTCGTGGTCTCTACCGACCTGCTCGAGGTCTCCGGACTGTCAGACCGCGTTCTTGTGATGCAACGTGGTCGAGTCTCCGCCGAGCTCGATGGGTCCGAGACCAACGAGGAGCTGATCCATGCGCATGCTCAGATTCGGACGCAGGTCCCGCAGGTCTCCGGCAGCGAGGATGCCACGGGGGCGGGCGCGGAGATTCCCAGAACCGCACCCATGCGGCGATGGCTATCGAACCGCGATGCCGCAATCCCCTTGTACGTCCTCGTCGCCCTGCTGATCGTGAGCATCCTCAGTTCAGAGCTGTTCCTCACACAGCAGAACCTTCAGGGTCTGGCCCAGCGAACGATTCTGTTCACGCTCGTGGGCGCAGGCCAATTGCTCGTGATCCTCACGCGCGGTGTCGACCTCAGCGTTGGCGCCGCCGTCGGACTCGCCAACCTGGTGACCGTCGACGTCCTGATCAATATCGGCGCGCCATTCGCCGTGGCCCTACTCGCAGGAGTCGGTCTCGGCATAGTCATCGGCATTGTCAACGCTCTCTTTGTGGGCTTCGGAATGCCAGCCTTCCTGATGACTTTCGCGATGTCGGAGATCCTGCGCGGAATCATCATTACGCGCTATCCGCAAAGCATCGGTCCGATTCCCGAGTCCGTCACCCGTCTCGACGACGGCACCTTGTTCGGAATCCCGCATCTCTTCCTTGTGGCGATCGCTCTGTTGGTCGTTCTGGCTCTCTTCTTGCGATTCACCACTGCGGGCTTGCACATCTACGCCATTGGGGGCGACCCCGAGAATGCGCATCTCAGGGGCCTCAACGTGTCCCTCGTGCGCATCTTCGCCTATGGCCTCGCAGGAGCGCTGTTCGGCCTCGCTGGGGTGTACTTGACCATCAGGGTCGGAGCCGGGTTACCGAACGCCGGAATCGGCCTCGAGTACGATTCGATCGTGGTCGCGCTCATCGGCGGCGCGTCGTTGGCAGGTGGACGAGGCACAGTGGCCGGAACCATGATCGGAATCGGCATCATATCCACGCTGTCGAACATCCTTAACCTGGCGAATGTCGACGCCTTCTTCCAAACCGTCATCAAGGGTTTGCTGCTCGTACTCGTCGGCGCGGCCTGGGTCTTCATAACCCGTCGCCGCGAGCATCAACGCATTCGCAGACTCGGGTTCCAAGCGTCGTAAGCGATTCGTGTTTCCGTCACCGTCCTGACCACACTTGCGCTGACCCGCTCGATCGCCGAGGGTGGCTGCCGGACGATGTGGCCGAGGGTCGGTTTGATGTCGCTTGCGTTGAAAGCCTAGATCTGATTCGAGTCGGTGGTGCGCTCACCGCCGTAGGTTTCGATGTGAGAGTGAGTGTAGATCTCGACAACGGTCCCCCAAGGATCGGTGGTATAGACCATGCGGTAAGGAAGGCCCTCGAACAGCGTCCAGATCTCCGAGATCTGACTCCCGCCATGAGCAACTATCGTCGAAACCAGCTCCTCTATCTCGGTGTCGACCACGCAGATGTGAGACCAGCCAACCCGCCAGTACTCGAACTGACCTGCCGCCACGGCTTCGGGAGTCGCGAACTCGAACAACTCGAGTACGCCACCTTCAGCGGAGCCCAAGTGGGCCATCTTTGCGCTTGTGAATCGCGCTTTCCATAGATCTCTGGCGATCATTCCGTGTAGGCCGTCACCCGCGCGCAACTCACCGGGGGGCGCTAATGGTCGGTAACCCAGTACCTTTCCGTACCATTCGACTGCAGCTTCGAGGTCGGGGACGGTCAGTCCTACATGTGTGATAGGGCGCTGTCGGACATTGTCGGCGATGGTGGGGCCCTCGATCACCATATACCTCTACAATGCATGATACATTTCGGATGCGTAATGCAGACAATACCAGATGCCCGGTTCGGGTATCCCAACTGCTCGGGTGGCTTTCAGAGGAGCGGGGGTCGGGCTCTCCTTCGGTCCGGTGCCACGCGCATTGTGACGTTGCCCTTCCGAGCCCTCCGCGGCCGCCTCTGCACGTCGGGTGAGGTGTCGACCGGATGAAAGCGATGGCGAAGGCTGGTTTCGAAGCGCCCGGCGACTTTCCGGTCCACCGGACCCTCCAGACGCGCTGGGGGGACAACGACGCCTACGGACACGTGAACAACGTGATCCACTACGCCCTGGCCGACACTGCGGTCAATGGCTGGTTGATCGAGGCCTCGCAGGTCGACGTGCGTGAGCTGCCGGCGCTTGGCGTGGTCGCGGAGACCGGCTGCCGGTACTTCCGGGAGCTGAGCTTCCCGGCCGTCGTCGACGTGGGCATCGGGCTCGAGCATCGTGGACGGACCAGTGTCGTTTATCGGCTCGGCCTATTCGAGGCCGAGGAGCCGAGGCGTCCCTACGCCTTCGTCAGGTTCGTCCACGTGTACGTCGACCCCGACACCCGCCGCCCGGTGGCGATACCCGAGCCCATCGCCCGCGCACTGCGGCAACTGGCCTGACGACGGGCTCCAAGGGTCAGCTGTTCTACACTGGCCTTCGGCGTGGGCTTCGGTTCGCTTCACCTGAACACCCAGACCACTGACCACCCACAAACTCGACGCCGCCACCCGCATCACCCTTAACCGAAACCACTACAAGATCGGCAAACTCTTCATCGGCCGCACCATCGCCATCGACCCCAAACCAACATCGCCCACTACCGCACCCACCCAATCAGAGTTGTAAAACCATGTCCCCAGTCTTGACAAGAGCAGAGTGTGTGTTGGGGGGAGGACCGGCGAAGCCGGGGAGGGGGGCACCTCAGGTGCGAGACACCGAACCCCCCGGAACGCAGAACTGGTCGTACTCGACCAGCTTCGGAGGGTGGTCCTCGTCGGCACACGCCGGACAGTCCGGGTTGCGCCGGAGGTTCAACGTCAGGAACTCCTGACTCAGCCCGTCGTAGGTGAGAAGACGCCCGACGAGGGTGTGCCCCAGCTCGAGCACGATCTTGATCGCCTCCATCGCCTGCAACGATCCGATGATCCCCGGAAGCACTCCGAGCACCCCGGCCTCGGCACAGGAAGGGGCCATCTCGGGCGGAGGCGGCTCGGCGAACTGGCAGCGGTAACACGGCCCGTTGTAGGGGTCGTACACCGTGATCTGACCCTCGAATCGGAAGATCGACCCATGGACCACAGGCACCCTCAGGTGAAGCGAGGCGTCGTTGACCAGGTATCGGGTGGGAAAGTTGTCACCACCGTCGACGATCACGTCGTAGCCGCCGAGGATCCGGAGCACGTTGTCGGCCGACAACCGTTCGTTGTAGGTGACGATCTTGACGTCGGGGTTGAGTGCACTCAACGTCTCCCGGGCCGATTCGACCTTCGATTGACCGAGCCGGTCCATGTTGTGCAGGATCTGACGCTGAAGGTTGGAGACATCCACGACGTCGAAGTCAACGATCCCCAGCGTGCCCACCCCGGCCGCCGCCAGATATAGCGCAGCGGGCGAGCCGAGGCCGCCGGCACCGATAACCACCACCTTGGAGTCGAGAAGCTTGACCTGACCGGCCTCTCCCACCTCCGGGAGGAGTGTGTGCCGGCTGTAACGCCCGCGTTGGTCCGCGGTCAAGCCGTGAGGCGTCCCCCACGGGTAGCCCTCGGTCTTCCATCTCCCGAAACCACCGGCCAGAGAAGACACTCGCGTGTAGCCCAACTGCTGAAGTGAGACGGCTGCCAGGGCCGATCGTGCTCCCGCGGCGCAATAGAGGACAACCTCGCGGTCGAGATCGGGGACATGATTGCGAATCGAGCCTTCGAGCAGGCCCCGGGCCACATGAATCGACCCTTCGATGGAGCCCTGGTCGAACTCGTCGGCCTCCCGGACATCGACCACCGTGACCTCGCCCATGCGCGGCTCCAGTTCCTGAGGTTGTATCTCACGGATCTGGCGCTTGGCCGCTGCCACCAGTTCCTGGTAGGTCATGCTCATCCGGTCATCCTCCGGTCAACGCGGGGCTCGGCGTCCTCGTGGATTGACACTGGTCCCTTGCACCCTCTATCTTCGACCCCAATGTCGCGCCTGACAACCTGTCTGTGCATCTGTGAGAGCTCTCGGGCGGCCCGCCCGAGCGCCGACAGCACACGCAGTCAGCGCTCCTAGCGACGCCACCGCCCGAGAGGGACCTGCTCGTCCCGGCGCCGCACCTACGCATAAGTAGACACCTGACAGGAGCAAATTCGACATGTCGTATTCCAATCCGGACGCGCTGGTATCCACCGAATGGCTGGTGGACAACCTGGGCAACGCGGACATCAGAATCATCGAGGTCGACGAGGACATCGCCCTCTACGCCAAGAACCACATACCCGGGGCCATCGCCTGGAGCTGGTCGGAAGACCTGCACCATCCGATCCGGCGGGACTATCTCGATCAGGACGGGTTCAGCAAGTTGCTGGCGGACGCAGGGGTAGAGCCTGACACCACCGTCATCTTGTACGGGGGAAACAACAACTGGTTCGCCGCCTACGCCTACTGGCTTTTGAAGTACCGGGGCTTCGACAGGGTCAAGCTCCTCGACGGGGGCCGCAAGAAATGGGAACAGGAGAACCTGGCCCTGGACGACGCGGTTCCGACCATCACGCCCAGCGACTTCCGGATCCAAGGTTCGGAGCGGCCCGAGGTCAGAGCCTTCCGCGACGATGTCCTGGAGGCGGATGAGACCTGGATCATCATCGACGTTCGTTCGCCGGAGGAGTTCAGCGGGGAGAAGCTGGCGCCCGAGCATCTGCCCCAGGAACAGCCGTACGTCGGGGGCCATGTGCCCGGTGCCAACAACATTCCGTGGGGCAAGGCCGCCAACGAGGACGGGACATTCCGGTCGGCAGACGAGCTCCGGGAGATCTATGGCTCCCTAGGGGTGGGTAGTGATCGAGAGGCGATCGCCTACTGCCGGATCGGTGAGCGGTCCTCGCACACCTGGTTCGTCCTCACCGAGTTACTCGGTCATGCCAATGCCAAGAACTACGACGGATCGTGGACCGAGTATGGGTCCCTGGTCAACGTGCCAGTCGAGCGGGGTAGATGAGATGAGCGTCACCAATCAACTTCTCGAAGCCAATACCGACTACGCGGCCGGTTTCGACCAGGGCCACCTCCCCATGCCCCCGGGCAAGCACGTGGCCGTCGTCGCGTGCATGGATGCGAGACTGGATGTATACGCCATCCTGGGCCTTGGCCTAGGTGAGGCTCACGTCATCCGGAACGCGGGAGGAGTGGTGAGCGATGACGCGATCCGGTCACTCGTCATCTCGCAGCGGTTGCTGGGGACCAATGAGATCATCCTGATCCACCACACCGATTGCGGAATGCTCACATTCCGTGACGACGACGTGAAAGACCAGATCGCCGCCGAAGTCGGAACCCGGCCGCCGTTTGCTCTCGAGGCGTTCGCCGACGTCGAGGCGGACGTGAGACAGTCGATCGGCAGGCTTCAAGCCAGTCCCTACCTGCTCGAAAAGGGCCGGATTCGCGGTTTCGTGTACAACGTGACCACTGGCCAACTCGATGAAGTGACATGAGTTGAAGGGAGGGCGGCCACCGCCGCTCTCCCTGCTTCTCGCCCAGCGGCTTTGAATTTCGCGACTCCGCCTTGTAAACAAGGGCAATGAGGCATTTCCTCACCACTGCCGACTGGACCCGGCCCGAGCTTCAAGCATTGATTGACGACGCCCGGGCCCTCAAGGCGACGCCCTTGGGGGACTCTTTGGCCGGGAAGACCATCGCCCTGCTCTTCCTCAACAACTCGCTTCGCACCCGGACCTCGTTCGACGTCGGCATCAACCAACTTGGAGGCCATGCGGTCGTCCTCTCCCCTTCGGGGGGGATGTGGCCACTCGAGTTCGAAGACGGCGTGGTCATGGACGGCGACGCCGAGGAGCACGTCAAAGAAGCGGCCAAGGTTCTCTCCCGTTACTGCGACCTGATCGGGATCAGGGCCTTTCCCAAGTTCCAGGATTGGGAGGAGGATCGCCAGGATCGGATCCTCAACTCATTTGCGAAGTACTCAGACGTTCCCGTTATCAACATGGAGACCATCGTCCACCCCTGTCAGGAGTTGGCACATGTCATGGCCCTCCAGGAGCAACTCGGGCCACTGGATGGCAAGAAATACCTGCTCACCTGGAGCTATCACCCCAAGCCCTTGAACACCGCGGTGGCCAACTCGGCATTGATGATCGCCGCCAAGTTCGGGATGGAGGTGACCCTGCTCTGTCCCACCGAGGATTTCGTCCTCGATGAGAGATACCTCGAACAGGCTGAGGCTGACGCGATGGCCCAGGGGCACAAGGTGACCATCAGCCACGACATCGACGGGGCCTACGAGGACGCCGACGTCGTGTACGCCAAGAGCTGGGGCGCCTTGCCCTACTTCGGCAATTGGGAAGCCGAGAAGCCGATCCGTGACCGCTACCGGCATTTCATCGTGGACGGGGAGAAGATGGCGAAGACCAACGCCGCCTTGATCAGCCATTGTCTACCCATGCGACGCAATCTGATCATGACCGACGCTGTCTTCGACGGGCCCAGCTGCTTCGCATACGAGGAGGCCGAGAATCGCCTCCACGTCCAGAAAGCGATCATGAAGACCCTGGTATCCGACAACAATTGATGTGACGGAACCAGCCATGGCCAATAACCGCGACGTACGTCAGACCATCGTTCATCTGCTCAGCAACATGAGCGACGGCAAGGAGATCCGCTCCTATCTGCAGCGGTTCTCCGAACTGGACCGGTCCCGTTTCGCCGTGATCAAGATCGGTGGCGCCATCCTCCGCGATCATCTGGACGAGACGGCGGCCGCCCTCGCCTTCCTCCACACGGTCGGCCTCACCCCGATCGTCATCCATGGCGGAGGCCCCCAACTCGATGACACCCTGGAGAGTCGTGGGATCTCCACCGAGAGGATCGATGGTTTGAGGGTGACCGGCCCCGATGTCCTCGATGCGGCGCGGGACACCTTCATCGAGCAGAACATCCTCCTGGTCGAAGCTGTCAGAGATCAAGGAGTCGCTGCCCACGGCCTGACCGAGGGCGCCTTCGATGCCGACTATGTCGATCGGGACAAGTATGGGTTGGTGGGGGAGCCCACCGAGGTCCACCTCACCCTGATCCGCTCGATCGTGGCATCAGGGGCGATCCCCATCCTCACCTGTCTCGGGGTTGCCCCCGGTGGACAGTTGGTGAACATCAACGCCGACTCCGCCACCAGGGCCCTGGTTCATGCCGTCCAGCCGATGAAGATCATCTTCCTCGTCGGGGTTGGCGGGCTGTTGGACTCAGACCAGCACCTCATCGAATCGATAAACTTGGCCTCTGACTACGACCACCTGATGAGCCAGGATTGGGTCCACTCGGGGATGAGGCTCAAATTGGCCGAGATCAAGCTTCTGCTCGACGACACCCCACTCTCGACATCGGTTTCGATCACGACACCATCGGGTCTGGTCAAGGAGCTGTTCACCCACAGCGGGTCGGGAACGATGGTCCGGCGCGGTGAGCTGATCGAGAAGGAGCCCGACAAGCAGGCAATCGACAGGAGCCAGGTGGAGAAGCTGGTCGAGGAAGCCTTCGGGAGGACCCTCCAGCCGACCTGGTGGGACGGTCTCGACCTCGAGGCCGCCTATCTCTCCCAGAGTTTCCGCGCCGGCGCCTTGATCGCCAGGGTCGGTGACTTCGCCTATCTGGACAAGTTCGCCATCCTCGAGGACGCCCGGGGCGAAGGGCTGGCGAGGACGGTCTGGGCTCACCTCACGGGCGACTACCCGGTCCTCTATTGGCGGTCGCGAACCGAGAACGGGTTCAACGCCTTCTATGCCGAGCAAGCCGACGGTTCGGTCAAGCGCGGGCCGTGGACCGTCTTCTGGAAGGGCGAGCCCGACTTCGCCCGAATCGCGGAACGGGTGGAGGCCATTGCCTCACTCCCCGCCTCCTTCCTGGGCGATCACGATGAGTGATCGATTCACCGTCGGGCTGATCGGGGCTCGTGGTCATACCGGCGCCGAGATCGTCCGCCTCATCGCCGATCACCCCTCCCTCGACCTCGCTTACGCCGGCTCGCGCGAGCTGGCCGGTCAGGCGGTGCCCGGGCGCGACGATTTGGAGTTCGAGGCGATCGGCCCGGATCAGGTTTCGAACCGCCAAACCGACGTGGTGATCCTGGCCCTTCCCGACGGAGCCGGTGGCCCCTATGTCGACTCGATAGGGGTCGACACCGTGATCGTCGACATCTCGGCGGATCATCGTCTCGACCCGAATTGGGCCTACGGCCTCCCCGAGTTGCAACGTGACCGGCTGCAAGGTGCGACCAGGATCGCCAATCCCGGCTGTTACGCGACGGCGATGCAGATTGCCCTCGCACCGTTGGTCGATATCAGCTCTGGGGTGCCCGCCGTATTCGGCGTCTCCGGTTACTCCGGCGCCGGAGCCACCCCGGGGCCTCGCAACGACACCGAGCGGCTTCGGGACAACTTGATGCCCTACAAGTTGGTGGGGCACAACCATGAGATGGAAGCGATCCGCCATCTCGGGATCCCGGTTCGCTTCATGCCCCATGTCCACCCGGCCTTCCGGGGCCTGATCGTTACCGCCCACGTCCCTCTGGCCCAGGCGATCAGCACTGAGGAGGTCGCAGCGCGGTTCGACAAGTGGTACGGCGCCGAGCCTTTGATCGAGATCCAGGACGAGATCCCGGAGTTGAGAGACGGCACCGGACGCCTCGGGGTCTTGATCGGTGGCTTCGCCACCAGCGACGACGGGCTCAACGCGGTCGTGATCGCTGCCCTGGACAATCTCTTGAAGGGGGCGGCGGTCCAGGCAATTCAGAACGTGAACCTGGCCCTCGGGCTACCGGAGCTGGAGGGGATCCTCTAGCGGCCAATGATGGGGGATATCGTCTCCCGATGGCGTTCACCGCGGTCGAGCTGATCGAGACCAAACGCGACCGGGGCATCCTCAGCTCCGAAGCCATCGATTGGCTGATTCAGGGCTACACCGAGGGGTCCGTCACCGACTACCAAATGGCGGCGATGGCCATGGCCATCTTCTTCAACGGGCTCAACGGCGAAGAGCTGGCGGCCTGGACCTCGGCCATGCTCCACTCGGGCAAGGTCCTCGACTGCTCGGACATCCCGGCGCCAAAGGTCGACAAGCACTCCACCGGGGGGGTCGGTGACAAGATCTCGATTCCCCTGGCCCCACTGGTCGCATCATGCGGTGTCGCCGTCCCGATGATGTCGGGCCGTGGATTGGGTCACACCGGAGGCACTCTCGACAAGCTGGAGACGGTCCCGGGGTTCGCTACCGGTCTCGACCCGGAGCGGTTCCGCGAGGTGCTCACCGCACATGGGCTGGTGCTGGCCGGGCAATCAGAGACCCTGGTCCCGGCGGACCGCAAGCTCTACGCCCTGCGCGACGCCACCGCCACCGTGCCCTCGATCCCCCTCATCTCGTCTTCGATCATGTCCAAGAAGCTCGCCGAAGGGCTCAACGGCCTCCTCCTCGATGTCAAGACCGGCTCCGGCGCCTTCATGAAGGACCTCGCACAGTCTCGGGAACTGGCCCAAACCATGGTGGGAATCGGCACCCGGCACGGTGTGGAGACAGTCGCCTTGATCACCCGCATGGACCAGCCTCTCGGTCGTGAGGTGGGCAACGCCAACGAGATGAGAGAGTCCATCGAGGTGCTCAACGGTGGCGGGCCCGAGGACATCGTGGAACTCACCTTGGCGTTTGGGGAAGTCATGCTCGAGCTGGCCGGAGTGGGTGGGGGCCGTGATCGGCTCATGGAGACCATCGAGACCGGAGCCGCCCTGCAGAAGCTGATCGACGTCGTGGTGGCCCAGGGCGGGGATCCGTCCGTGATCCATGATCCTTCGCTCCTGGCGATGGCCCCGCACGAGGCGGTGATCGAGGCCGACCGCGACGGTTATGTCGGCCAATGCGACGCACTCATCATCGGGACCGTCGTCACCCGTCTCGGGGCGGGCCGGGAGCGCAAGGAGGACGTGGTCGACCCTGGGGTAGGTATCACCGTGGAGGCCAAGCTCGGGGAGAAGGTGGAAAAGGGCCAGCCGTTGGCGAAGATCCGGTTCTCCGACGCTGCTCGATGGGAGGCCCAGCGTGATCTGCTGGCCAAGGCGTGGGTGATCGAGGACACCGCCCCGTTGATCGAAGGCCTGATCGTGGAGAGGGTCGACGCTTCCGCTTCGTAGCCCCTCCGTAATTGGGAGGTACAGGGGTCATATACGGACCTATGGCTCCCAATTAGCGGAGGGTTTCGTCCTCGTTACCATCCCCGACCCGGTCCACTCAGGAGCTAAACGGAATGAAAGTCGTCGTCTGCGTCAAGCAGATACCCGACCCCGCCACCCCATATCGTCTCGAGGCCGGGACCAACTGGCTGATTCGACCCGGTGACCAGGTCCTCGACGACACCGACCGGTATGGAGTGGAGATGGGTCTCCAACTGGCTCAGGCCAGCGAAGGGACCGTGACCCTGGTGAGCATGGGACCTGCCGGGAACGGACAGGGGATTCGACAGGCGCTGGCAATGGGTGCCGATCAGGCGATTCTCATCGAAGACGACTCGCTGCGCGGCTCTGATGCCCTGGCCACGGCCCAGGTCCTGGCAGCGGCGATCAAGCGAGAGGGCTTCGACCTGGTGATCGCCGGGAACGAGTCGACGGACGGTTACTCGGGCGTCCTCCCCCAGATGCTCTCCGAGCTCCTCGACGTCCCGGCTCTCACCTATGCCACCAAGGTCGAGGCCGGTGACGGAAAGGTCAAGATCCACCGTCAGACCGCAGCCGGGTATGACGTGGTCGAGGCCAGCCTCCCCGCCGTGGTGGCAGTGACCGCCGGGGTTGTCGAGCCCCGCTACCCCACCTTCAAGGGGATCATGGAGGCCAAGAAGAAGACCGTCGAGACCCTCACGGTCGCCGACCTCGGTGTCGACCGCGGCCCGGGTCAGACAGTGGCCTCGATCACTGACGCTCCGGAGCGCTCGGGCGGTCGGAAGATCGAAGACGACGGCGAGTCTCATCTCGCCATCGTCGCCCTCCTCGAACAGCGGAAGGTGATCTGAGATGGCCACCATCTGGGTGTTCGTCCAGGAGGAAGCCGGGGAACCGACGACGATCGGCCTCGAGCTCCTCGCCGCGGGTCGCCGGCTCGGTGAGGTCACCGCGCTCTATCTCGGCGCCGGCTCCGAACCCGCCTTCGCCACGCTCGGCGAGCACGGAGCCGGTTCGGTGCTTCATCTCGATGCCGGCAATCGCCTCCCCTCCGGGCCGGTGGCAGCGGCGCTCGCCGAACGAATCTCCGCAGGGGCGCCCGACCTGATCATCTTCGGCCAGGCCTACACCGATCGGGACGTCGCCGGCCGGCTGGCCGCCCGTCTCGGGGTGGGGGTTCTCTCCAACGCTATCGCGGTCCGTCTGGCCAACGGGGTCGTCGAGACCGACCACGAGATCCTCGGTGGCGCCCAGGTGGCGACCGCCACCATGAGCCAGGCGCCGTTCATCGTCCTCATCCGACCCAAGTCTTATCCGGCCGAAGCGGTGGGTGGCACTGCTCCCTCGGTCGAGAAGGTGGATCTCCCCCCAGTCGGTCGTTCGGAGGCCACCGTGATCGAGTCCCATGTCGAGGAACGTGAAGGCCCCCAACTGGGAGAGGCCAACATCGTGGTCTCGGGAGGCCGGGGCCTCGGCTCACCCGAGGCTTACGAGCTGGTGGAGAAGCTGGGCAAGAAGCTGGGCGCCGCGACCGGGGCCACCCGGGCCATTGTCGACGCCGGCTGGGTTCCCTATGCCAAACAGGTGGGTCAGACGGGGAAGACGGTCAAACCCGACGTCTACATCGCCTGCGGTATCTCAGGTGCCATGCAACACCTGGTGGGGATGAAGGACGCCAAGACGATCATTGCCATCAACAAAGACCCCGACGCCCCGATCTTCTCCATCGCCGACCTCGGCGTCGTCGGAGACGTGCACAAGGTGATCCCTAAGCTGATCGAGGCGCTCGACGCCCGCTAGAGCTCTGCTTTGGGAAGCGCACCGTTCCCGTCTTCCATGCCTTGATCCGAGGGAAAGAAATGTTGGAATCTGCGGTACGGACCTCTTGTTCTTGTCACAGACCGAACGTATGTTCGTGTCATGGAAGTGGAAGGGTCGACCGTCGACTATCACCAGTCTGAGCTCATCCGATTGGAGGGCTTGAAGACGCAAATCGCCGCCCTCCAGATGCGGCATCTGTCCTATCTCGACGAGGCACAGGTGGCCACCGCCGACGGGTCGCGATCGCTTTCGGAATGGGTCGCTGCACGACTCGACCTCAGTCTCGAGACGGCCAAGAGTCTGGTGCGCACCATGCGACGCATCGAGGACCGACCTGATCTGAAGGAGGCTTTGGGCGTCGCTGAGGCCACCTTCGACCGGGTGGAAGCCCTTTCCCGGATCCAGGAGGCCGTCGGCCTTCTCGAGCATCTCGATGTGGCAGGGGTGCGTCGTGAGGCCGCCCGCCGGGTCAGGATCACATCCGAGGACGAGTTCCGGACTGCCGACCAACGCTTCCTTGTTATTCAGCCCTCTCTCGATGAGTCCTGGTGGAAGCTCTGGGGTGGTCTCGACGGCTTCTCCGGAGCCTTGATGGACAAGGTGCTGACCGAGGCTGCCGACCAGCTCCCCGAGCTCCCTGATGGGTCCAATGGCGACAGCTCATGGCGCAAGGCCACCGCCTTGGTCGGGCTCTGCACCTCCGACGATCCCCCACCAGCACAGGTGACCGTGTTCGTCGACGCAAAATATGCTGCCGAGAGCAACGGCCAGTCAGCGATGGTCTTGGAAGCCGGACCTCGGGTGGGCGCCGACGCTCTGACCGGGATCCTCTGTGACGCCACCACTGAGGTGATCGCCCGAACCGAGGACGGCAGATTCATGGAATATGGACGGAGAATACGGACTGCGCCGCCTTCCCTGCGTCGTGCAGTTTTGTTGCGGGACGGCAATGTCTGCGCCGGGGACGGATGCACTTCCCGGTACCGACTCGAGGCTCATCACATCGTTCCCTGGAGCCAAGGCGGGCGCACCGACCCCGACAACCTGATCACCCTCTGCTGGTTTCACCACCACATCGTGATCCACGAACGAGGCTTTCAACCATTCCGACACCCCGACCACGGGCGAATCCGCTTCCGAAATCCGGATCGATCTAGGTAGGGGTGGATCTTCCCCACCACCCCGGGCCACGAGGATCCTCAAACCATCTGCACTCCTAGGGTTCTCCGCCAGTGAGCGAGATCCCTCCCCTCTACCGCACATCGCACGGGCTCGACGCCGGCCTGCGCAAACAGATCCTCGCCCGCAGCAACGCGGTGCTCGCCACCATCAACCCAGACGGCTCGCCCCATCTCACCGAGCTGCTCTTCTACCTCGACGACGCGGATCGGATCCTTCTGCCCACTCCGCACACCACAAGGAAAGTCAAGAACGTGCTCGCCCGACCCACGGTCACCGTCTTCATCTCGGTGGAGTTCGGCTGGGCTTCCTGCACCGGGACCGCCCGGATCATCACCGGTGACCAGGCCGCCCGGCTCAATCAGCTGAATCGGGAACGGTTGCTCACCGAGGCCGGAATGGCAACCATGGGGCGGCTCCTATCCGCCTACGAGGACACCACCATCGAGGTCACACCGGACCGCTGGATTTCGTGGAACGACGACCTGGTCCTCGACACGATTGTCTCCCTCGGTGGAGACATCGAGACCCATCCTCCGAGTACCTGGTGGAAAGACTTGAGCCCCGAGGGCTAAGACGTGGCCGGATACAGCGGAACTCCGCTTCCACAGAAGCTCGGAATCAAAGAGGGGATGACGCTCGGGATTCTCGGCGCACCCGAAAGCTTCGCGGGAACCCTCGGATCACTGCCCGCCAAGGTGACGGTCCACCACGACCTGGCTTCCTCGAACATCTTCATCGTCTTCGGCCAGTGGGCCGACGAGCTCGATGAGGCATTTCACCAGGCGGCGGCTCAGCTCCCTCCAGACGGGGCGATCTGGGTGGCCTGGCCCAAACGAAGATCCGGGGTCGAAACCGACATCACCGAGGACACCCTCAGGGACCTGTTCCTGTCATCCGGCATGGTGGACAACAAGGTGTGTGCCATCGACGACACCTGGTCGGGTCTCCGTTTCGTGGTGCGCAAGGAGAACCGGGCCACCTGGCCGTCTTGACGATCAGAGTTTGAATCGATGCGGGAGCAGCTCGTCGAGGCTGTGCTCTCGGATCTCGGAGCCTGGCCCGGCGGCGACGACGACATTCTTCACCTCGAACTCCGCCATGATCTGACGGCACCGCCCGCACGGGTAGGCCCCCTCGACATCCATGGCGTCGACACAGGCAACCGCCACGGTGTCGATCTTCCGCACCCCGTGACTGACTGCGGTGCCGATGGCCGTGGCCTCGGCACAGGACGAGGCGGGGTAAGCGGCATTCTCGACGTTGGCCCCGATGAACACCTCCCCGCGCTCGCCGACCACCACCGCTCCAACTCGGAAGCCGGAATACGGCGAGTACGACCCCTCGGCCGCGGCCCTGGCAGCAGCCGCCAGATCTTCTGTGTTCATGAATCCTCCAAGAGCTCTTCGACGAACCTATCCGGATCGAAGGGGACGAGGTCGCCAACACCTTCGCCGACACCCACCAGCTTCACCGGAACTCCGAGCTGACGCTCGATCGCAATCACGATCCCACCCTTGGCCGTCCCGTCCAGCTTGGTGAGGACGATGCCGCTCAGCGGGACCGCTTCGGAGAACTCTCTCACCTGGGCGATCCCGTTTTGGCCAGCGGTGGCGTCGAGCACCAGCAGCACCTCGTCAACCGTTCCCCGGGTCCCCGCCGCCACCCGATGGATCTTGCTCATCTCCGCCATCAGGTTCTTCTTGGCGTGCAGCCGCCCGGCGGTGTCGACGATGACGACGTCGACGCCCTTCGCCCGAGCCGAGCTGATGGCATCGAAGGCGACGGACGCCGGGTCACCTCCTTCCTCGCCACCGACCACGTCGACGCCAAGGCGATCACCCCAGGTCTGGAGTTGGGCGCCTGCCGCTGCCCGAAAGGTGTCGGCCGCCGCCAGGATCACCTTCTTGCCCTCCCCCTCGAGTCGGGCAGCCAGCTTGGCGATCGTGGTGGTCTTCCCGGTCCCGTTGACACCCACCACCAGGATCACCGCAGGGCTCCCGACGAGGTTGAGCTCACGCTCCTTGTCCCCCAATTCGAGCCTGAGTTGGCGGGTGAGCTGTTCTCGGGCCTGGTCCGCGTTCTCGGGGCGAGCCGAGCGAACACTCCGGACGATGGCGGTACTGGCATCGACCCCGACATCGGCGGCGAGCATGGCCTCCTCAAGATCGGCCCAGGTCTGCTCACCGACACCGGATCCCAGGAGCTGTCGCAGCGATGCCCCCAAGGAGCCTTGCCCCCGACCCATACCAGGAGTCGGGCTTTCCCCGGGCCACGCAGGGGACCCGGCACGGCCTCTGAGCACCAAGGTCACGACGACGACCGCGACGATCACCGCGACCGCGATAACGACGACGATGGTTGTGGTGTCCATTGGGAAGCGTGAAACTACCGCTACGAAAGCTGCTCGGCGCCCACCACGGTCATGTCTTTGCGCACCGCCTGCGAGGAGCCGCCCGGCTCCATGGTGACTCCGTAGAGCACATCGGCCGCTTCCATCGTCTGTTGCTGATGGGTCACGATGAGAAGCTGGGCACGCTGGCGAAACTCGTCGACTATCCGGAGGAATCGTCGGAGATTGGCGTCGTCGAGGGCGGCCTCCACCTCGTCGAGCACATAGAACGGGCTGGGACGGGCCTCGAAAACCGAGAACAGGAAGGCCAATGCGGCCAGGCTTCGCTCACCGCCGGACAACAAGCTGAGCTGGCTGACCTTTTTGCCGAGAGGCTGGGCCTCGATCATGATCCCGGCCACGGGATCGGCTCCATCGGTCAGCCTGATCCGACCCCGGCCACCCGGGAACAGGACCGTGAAATAGCGCTGGTAGGCCTCAGCTACCTCGTGGAAGGCCTCCTGGAACCGATGCTCGATCTCCTCGTCGAGGGCCCGGATCACCTTGCGCAGCTCGGCGCGAGACGACTCGACGTCGGCGAGCTGGCCGGAGAGGAATGTGTGACGCTCGTCGAGCTCTGCGAACTCCACCGCCGCCAGGGGGTTGATTGGGCCGAGACGGCGCAGCTGGGCCATCCTCTCCTCGAGCAGCCCCTCGAGGTCGGCGTCATCGGGAAGGTCTGGGCGCTCGGCCTCCAGTGCCAGCTCGATATCGGCGTCGGCGTCGCGCCGGACACCTTCCACGACATTCTCCCGACGGAGACGCAATTCGGTGAGACGGACCTGGAGCTCACTCAGACGCTCCCGCGACTCGGCGATTCTGTCCCTAGCGCCCTCATGATCGGCCCGGGCCGTGTCCAGTTCGGTGATCGTCGCTTGATGCGATGCACGGACATCGGCCTGACGGTGACGCAACTGCTCGAGACGGGTCTGCAGGACCTCGACACCGCGTCGGGCGTACCTCTCTACAGCATCGAGCGTCGCCGCGCCGTCGGTGCCTTCCGGTCCGGTCTCGACACGCACCATGTCCGACTCGATGCGTGTGATTCGCTCCTGCAACAGACGCCGCCGCTCGATGATCGCCTGCAACGTGGTGGCAGATTCCTGCCATTCCGACCGAGCCAGCTCTTTGTCGGCGACCAGCTGGGTTCGTCGAGCCTCCAACTCCTCCCAGACCCTCATCCGCTCGGCTTCCTCGCCTTCGAGTGACCGAAGACGGTGCTGCAGGTCGACGATCTGGCGTTCGCGATCGATTACCCCCTCCACCACCGAGCTGCGGCGCTGGGCGAGACGTGAGCGCTCGCCCTCGAGCACGTCGACCGACTTCTGAAGACGGGCCATGGCCTCAGTACGCCCTGACAATCCGGTCTCCGCCGATTCCAACTCCTCGAGGGCGCTCCGCTCGAGGTCCCGGCTCTTCTCGAAGTCACGTTTGGCCGCAGTGTGAATCGACACCGCTCTCGACAGGTCGGTCTCGGCGGATTCGAGATCGACTTGGGCAGACTCGAGCATGGCCGGCCCGGCTCTGTCCGGAGAGGCGATCTGCACCCCATCGGAGGAAACCAAGTCACCCTCGGGTGTGACCGCTCGCAAGTCAGGATGCCGTGAGACCATCGACCAGGCCGCGGTCCAGCCCTCAACCAGGATGACGTCGCCCAACAGATGGCTGGCCAGACCTCGGTCGGCGTCCGGTCCAAGCCGGTCGACCAGAGCCTCGACGCCTGCGGTCCGCGCAACCGACCGGGCGGGGACTGCCTCACGGCTGGCTATGGCAACCACGGGCACCCCACCACCGCCTGACGCCTTCACCGCTTCGACCGCACCCTGCAATGACTCGAAGCCGTCGAAGGCGACCGCATCAGCCCACCGGCCCAGGGCCGCATCCACTGCGTGCTCGAGGCCGACCGGGATGTCGAGCAGCGAGATCAAGCTCCCCTTCGCCCCTGGCGCCGCCTCGATCGATCGGCGCGCATCCCGGTCGAAACGCCCCGCCAGAGCGGCGGTGACCGCCTCGACCCGGGCTCGGCTAGCTGCCACGACGAGTCTGGCGTCAATCAGGCCCTCCTCGGCTTTCGACCAGGTCTCCTGATCGGTCGCACGACGGCGCGTCGCCAGATCGAACACGGTCTGGAGTTTGACGACCTTCTCATCGATCGAGCGCACTTCCTCATTGAGGCCGGATATCTCGGCGGACTCGTCGCGAAGCTGCCCGTCCACGACGTCGAGCCGGTGGGAGATGGCCTCCAACTCCCGGTCGTCACGAACCCCTGCCGCCTCGAGCACGCTCAACTCGCCGCGCACGGCAGCCACTGCACCTTCAACCGACAACGTATTCTGAGTGGCGACGACCCGCTCTTCGTCCTCCAGGCGCCTGAACCGCGCCTCCCGGGCATCGGTCTCGCTGGCGGCCTCCACAGCCGCCGATTCCATCCCGTCCAGCTCCCCGCGAATCGAGGACAGCTCGGCTTCCAGATCGGTCCGGCGCTCGATGGTGGCCTGGAGCCTTCCCGAAGCCGCTCGACTCCGCTCATGAGCAACCGAGGCCATACGGCGAAGCCGCTCGGTTGTCGTCTCGAGCAGGGCAGCCGCACCGGTATCACGCTCGAGCTCGCGTCCCAGATTCGAGGCGCGGACCCCGAGGGCGCTGACCCGGTCGCCGATCTCGACCACCTCGCTCTCGTCGCCCGTAACCTCGGCGGTGAGCCTCCGCTGCTCCTCTCGGGCGCTAACCATCTCCTCGTCGAGCACCCGCAGCTGCGCACCCGACAAATAGAGCCGGAGCGAGCGGACTTCGTTCCGGAGCCCGTCATAGCTGGCCGCGGCACGGGCCTGGCGGCGCAACGGTCGGAGTTGACGCTCGATTTCCCCCAACAGGTCCTGGAGGCGAAGGACGTCCTCGTCGGTCCGCTCCAGCCTCCGCTCAGCCTTTTCCTTGCGTCTGCGATGTTTGAGGATGCCTGCCGCCTCCTCGATCACCGCCCGATGATCCTCGGGAGTTGCGTTGAGCACCGAGTCGATCTGCCCCTGGCCGATGATCACATGCTGATGACGGCCGACCCCCGAGTCGCTGAGAAGCTCCTGGATGTCCAACAGCCGACAGTTGACGCCGTTGATCTCGTAGTCGCTCGATCCGTCTCGATACAGACGCCGGGCAATGGCCACCTCGTCGAGGTCGAGGGGTAGTCGCCGCTCGGCGTTGTCGATCACCAACACCGCCTCGGCGCGATTCAGAGCCGGCCGGGTGGCGGTGCCTGCGAAAACCACGTCCTCCATCTTCCCGGTGCGCAGGGTCTTGGTGGACTGAGTGCCCAATACCCAGGACAGCGCGTCGACCAGGTTCGACTTACCGGAGCCGTTCGGCCCGACGATCACGGTGACCCCGGGGCGGAACTCGAGACGGATCCGGTCAGCGAAAGACTTGAAACCGACGAGCTTGAGTGACTTCAAATACACAGTGATTCCCTGGCAAATGACACGCCTGTGATTATCGGCTCAGGCTAACAGCGAAGCGCTGCTCAGCGGCTCTTACTCGGACCGGCGTGGATGAAGAAGTCCTTCAGTGTCTGATCTCCCGACACCGACTCGGACTCGACTCCGGTGACCCAGGCACCGGCCGGGCCGGTCCACAGCCAGCTCACCAGCCGGTCGAGTTGCTCACCGTCGCCCTGAGCGAGGACCTCGACCCGCCCGTCGGCCAGGTTCTGAACCCAACCCACCAGGCCAAGTGAGCGCGCCATCTGCCGACAGCTCTGCCTAAACCCAACCTGCTGCACCCTGCCGCTGACGACAGCACGGACTGTCTTCTGACTCATGGGGCAGGCTGGCACAAAGGGCAGAAATGGCTCGACCGCCCGCGGACGACGATGCGCTCGATCGGTGTCCCGCAGCGGGCGCAGGGGAGGTCGGTACGGCCATAGACCAGGAGGCGGTCGAGGTTTTCGCCTGCCCTCCCGTCGGGGAGCAGATAGGCCAGGTCATCGAGACTCGTCCCACCGTTCTCGATCGCCGTGGTCAGCACCTGACCCACCGCAGATCGCAAGCGCTCCAACTCGGATGGTGAGAGCGAATTGCCCGGTCGGAGGGGGTGGATACCGGCGATATGCAATGCTTCGTCGGCATAGATGTTGCCCAACCCCGAGATCGGGCCCTGATCCAATAGAAGCGCCTTGATCGACGCGGTTCTCCGGGCCATGGCCCCCGCCAGCTCGCCGGTGGTCGGCAGATCGAGCCAGGCATCGGGGCCCAGTCGGGCCACACCGGATTCTGCCAGTTCCTCTTCGGTGAAGACCGCAACGAATCCGAAGGTGCGTGGGTCGACGAAACGGATCTCGGTTCCGTCGTCGAGCATGGCCCGGAAATGGGTGTGTGCCGCCAGCGGAACCTGCTCGGTCTCCACGGCAAACCGCCCCGACATCCCGAGGTGTGCCACCAGGGTCTGGCCGTCGTCCAGGGGAGCGACCAGGAACTTCCCCTTGCGTCCGACCGACTTCACCCGGCGCCCGACAAGCCGCTGCTCCACCTCGAAGGGCGCCCCATTGTGCCGGGAGGTGCGGACGTGGGTGACGGTCACCGAGGCGATGACGTGGCCTGCCATGGCGTCATCGAGGTGACGCCGTGTGATCTCGACTTCGGGGAGCTCGGGCACGCATCTACTCCATGACGACGGCGGGTTACCGTACCCCGCCCCATGCCGATGACACCACGCAGCTCCGGCGAGATCCTGACAGCCGGGATCGGCATGCTGGCAAGGATCTGGAAGAGCCTGGTGGCCCCCTCGATAGGTGCCTTCATCCCCCTCGGCGCTTTGACCCTGCTCGTTTTCCAGATGACCGGGGCCAACGAGTTCCTCAGCCTCACTCTGAACGACCCGGAGGCGTTGGAGGCGATGACCCCAGAAGCGTTCTTCGAGGCGGCGGTCCCGTTCGTCAACGCGGTATTCATCGCGCTGCCGTTGCAGATCCTGGCTTCGGGTTTCATCAGCGTGGCCACCAGCCGGGTTGTCGCCGCCGCGATCGATGGTGAGCCGATCACCGGAGGTGCCGCCAGCCGTTTTGCGTTTAGCCGAATGGTGCTTCTGGTTGCAGCCGGGGTCCTCGCCGCGGCCGCGGTCTCGCTCGGTCTGGTGCTGCTGGTAATCCCGGGGATCTGGTTGGCCGTGTCGGTCACCATGCTCCCCCATGTCGTGGCGCTGGAGAATCGAGGGGTGATCGGGTCGCTGTCGCGGAGCATCACACTCGTTCGGGGCCGCTGGTGGCCCACGCTCGGCTATCTGCTCTTGGTGGGCCTGATGGGATCGGTTGCCGGCGGGCTGTTGCAGTTCGTGGCCGTTCCCCTGGTGGCCGTCGGCGACATCTCGACCGGTCTCGCGCTTGTGTTCGTCACCGGGCTCATCTTCCAAGGTCTGGTGATGGCTGCGATCGCGGTGATGAGCACGATGTGGTACTTCGACCTGCGGGCACGCCAGGAGGGAGCGGTCAGTGAGAGCCTGACCTGAGCATTTCGAGGGCCTGGCGGGCAGCCTCCTGCTCGGCCTCCTTCTTGGAGCGGCCGGTGCCGCGCCCGGCCTCGATGCCGGACAAGTTGACCCACGCGGTGAACATCCGCTCATGGTCGGGACCGGTTCCCTCGGTGCCGTACTCAGGTTTTTGACCGTCTTTGGCCAGCACTTCCTGGAGCCTGGTCTTGTAGTCCTTGACCCCCGGGCTCTTGGCTCGTTCCCCGACCCGATCACCCCAGAGACGTTCAATGAGGTCGCCGGCCTTCTCGATGCCCCCGTCGAGGTAGACGGCTCCGATGATGGCCTCCATGGCGTCCGCGAGGATCGAGTCCTTCTCCCGACCGCCGGATCGCTCCTCGGCCTGGGCCAACTCGATGTGACGTCCGAGGTCGATCGTTCGCGCCACATCTGCCAACGTCGGGCGGCTGACCAGAGCCGCCCGGATCTTGGCCATCTGCCCCTCTGCCAGGCGGGGGTAATCCCGATAGAGACGGTCGGTGACCACCAACTGCAGAACGGCGTCGCCGAGAAATTCGAGCCTTTCGTTGTCTTGGCGGGCGGGATCATCGGCACTTACCGAGCGATGGCTCAGCGACAGAAGCAGAAGCTCGGGATTGGCGAATACGTATCCCAGCTCGTCGTCGAGCGATGTCACAGGGCCAGCTCGACGGCAAGACGCCCGGGTAGGTCGCGATCGGCGCTGTCCCGGGCCATGACGAGGGCGTTGGCTATTGCCACCCGACTCGAAGCCCCATGGGCGATGACGACGACACCCTTGATCCCGAGAAGTTGGGCCCCGCCGTATGTCTCCCAATCGAGACGCTGACGCACCCGGAACAAGGCCGGCATAGCCGCGTCCTGGATAGCCGGGTCGAGCAACGCCAGCTCTTCCAGGAGGTAGAGGGCGACGATCTGGACCGCCCCCTCCGTGGTCTTGAGCAGGATGTTTCCGGTGAACCCGTCAGTGACGATCACATCGGCGCGGTCCGTGGCGACATCGCGCCCCTCGACGTTCCCGATGAAATTGACCGGAGCACTCTCGAGGAGGTCGTAAGCGGCCCGTTCCAGATCCCGCCCTTTGCCCTTCTCCTCACCATTGGAGAGGAGACCGACTCGTGGCTCGGCAAGCCCGAGCATGACCTGCGCGGCCACCGAGCCCATGATCCCGAACTGAGCGAGTTGGTTCGGCTTGACCTCGGGATTGGCCCCGGAATCCAGCACCAGGGTCGGTGACCCGGGCGTGGGGAAGAGCGAGGCGATCGAAGGGCGGGATACACCCTTGATCCTGCCGATGATGATCGCCGCCGCGGCCATGGCGGCGCCTGTGGAGCCCGCGGAGACCAAGCCGGCAGCGGAGCCCTCGGCCACCAGCTTCGCCGCCACTGTGATCGAGGCGCCCGGCTTCTCTCGAAGTGAGCGCGCCGGATCGTCGGACATCCCGATGACTTCGGGCGCGTCGACTATGGGAAGCCGGGTTTCGTGTGTGGCGAGCTCGGCCTCGAGTGAGACGTGCTCACCGACCAGGACCACGTCGACCCCCCGACGTGAGGCTTCAACCGCGCCGGCGACCGTCTCGGTTGGGGCGTTGTCGCCCCCCATTGCGTCGAGGGCGATGCGTGCCAAGCCTCAGTCTGCCTTTACGACCTCGCGGCCCTTATAGGTGCCGCACTCACGGCATGCGCGATGAGGCAGCTTGGGCTTGCCGCAATGCTCACAGGCGACCGCGGTGGGACGCGTGCCCTTCCAAACGGCCTTGCGTTGCCGGGTCCGCGAGCGCGACATCTTCTTCTTGGGCACCGCCATCTGCGGGCACTCCTCAATAGGTCAGGAATCGAACAGATCTTTAAGGACGGCAAAAGGCGAATCGGGATCCTCCCCATGACCGTCGCAGGGCTCCGTATTCAAGTCGGTTCCACACGTTGGGCAAAGTCCCTTGCAACCCGGGGTGCAGAGCGGGACGATCGGCAGACTGAGGGCCAACTCGTCCTTGGCCGGCCCTGAGATGTCGATTCGGCTGTCGACGATGCCGTAACCATCCTCGTCCGGCACCCGCCGATACACCTGATCGCCCTCGGCCGTCATCGTCTCGTCCCACTCCGTCAAACAGCGGGTGCAGGTCAGATGGGCCCCGGCGGAGACGGTGAAATGTGCTTTCACCGCATCGATGAGGCCCAACACCTCACCAGTGACACTCATCGGGCCGTCGACGACCGTCTCCCCCAGGCGCAGGTGGACCGGTTCCTCACCTGAGAACGGTCGTTGCTTGCCCGGGGCGCCGATCAGATCGCCGACCGGGACCAGGAGATCGTTGGTCATCTCAGATCGGGACGTCCGGGGGCTTGGGACGGGCCGTGTGCAGTTCGTCGCGAGCCGTTTGCACCTGGGCTGTGATCTCCGCGAGCAGACCCTCCACCCTTTGCAGCTTCTTCTCGATCTCATCCTCGGTCTCGAGACGGAGGCGACGGGCATCCCCTTCGGCCCGACGCACCAGGAGATTGGCCTCCTCGACCGCCTCGGCGACGATGCTGGAATCCGCTACCAACTCATCCGCTTCGTTTCGCGCCCGGTCCACGATCTCCCTGGCCTTCTCGTTGGTTCGGGAGATGAAGGCCTCGCGCTCACGGACCATCCAACGTGCGGCTCGCAGCTCGTCAGGCAGCCCTGCCCTGATCCGCTCCAGCAGGCTGAGGAACTGCTCGCGGTCGACCATGGCGTTCCCCGACAGTGGAACCGACTTGGCCTCGTGGAGAAAGACGATCAGGTCGTCGACCATGTCCTGAAGGTCTCCGAGCTCGGTCCGATTCGGCATCTCCACCGGTTCGGTCGGCGCGGCTTCGGATGTGGTTGGTTCCTGAGTCATGACAGGCGCTCCTTGAGTGCTTTCTCGACCACGTCTGGCACCAGCCCGCTCACCGATCCTCCCAGCCGCGCCACCTCCTTGACCAGCGACGAGGAGACAAAACTCCAATCTTCCTTGGCGGCCATGAAGATGGTCTCCATCCCCGTGAGGTTGCGGTTCATCTGTGCCATCTGGAGCTCATACTCGTAGTCGCCAACGGTGCGCAGCCCTTTTATCACGACGTCGGCGGCGGTGTCGCGGGCGAAGTCGACCAGAAGGCCGCTGAAGGTCTCGACCCGGACCCTGTCACCGAAGATGTCCTTGAACATGTCGGCACGTTCGGTGGCAGTGAATAGGGCGGCCTTGGCCGGGTTGTCCACGATCGCGATGACGACCTCTTCGAAGCTGGCGATCGCTCTCTCGATCACGTCCACATGACCGTTGGTAGGAGGATCAAAGCTTCCTGGGCAAAGAGCTTTCGTCATTGGGTTTCTGATTCCCTCACGTACCTGAAGATTCTGGTATCTCCGTAGCTTCTATCGGTGGCAACACCCCAGGTTACGGGGATCGGCGGCTCCTCGTCGGAGTGACGCCGGGACACCACCACTTCGGCGCTGGGAGCCAACAGCCGGTCGAGACGCCCGAGATCGGCCCCCATCACCTTTGACGGTTGAGTCCAGGGAGGGTCCATGAACACGAGGTCGTAGCTCCCGGCCGATCGGTTGAGATAGTCCGAGACCGTCGAGCTCACAACGGTTCCCCCCAGGCCGACGACTTCGATGTTGCGCCGCAGGGCAATCAGCGCCTTGGCACCGTTCTCCACAAACGTGGCCGCCCGGGCGCCCCGGGAGAGCGCCTCGAGGCCAAACGAGCCCGACCCGGCATAGAGATCGAGGACACTTGCTTCCTCCACCCAGGCGCCGACGATGGAGAAGACCGCCTCTCGCACCCGGTCGGTCACGGGCCGGGTCCC
Organism: Acidimicrobiia bacterium; assembly: GCA_035292605.1. Classification (GTDB taxonomy): domain Bacteria; phylum Actinomycetota; class Acidimicrobiia; order Spongiisociales; family ZC4RG35; genus JALYNX01. Next base: position 8,320 of record DATDPT010000064.1, on the reverse strand, counting down.
CTTCGAGTCCGGTGCGATCAGCCTTCGCCCCTTGGCCGCGCCGGCAATGATCCGCATCGACCGGACGCTAACCCTCAGCTATGGAACAGCCACTCCACGGCGTCCCCCAGCATCGATCTGACCTCCTCAGCCAACTCGGGATGACCGCTCAGCTCGGGGTCGCGGTCGACCAGCTCGAAAGCGTCATGTCGGGCGGCCACCAGCAGGTCGAAGTCCCTCAGGACGTCGGCCAGGCGGAGGTCGGCCATACCCGACTGGCGGGCTCCGAACACAGTTCCCTGCCCCCTGATCCTGAGGTCCTCCTCGGCAAGCACGAAGCCGTCGGTGGTCGAGGCCATGGCACGGAGCCGTTGCTCACTCTCGTCGGTGCTCGGGTCGGCGAGGAGAAGACAAATCCCGGGGTGCAGGCCACGCCCGACCCGGCCTCGCAGCTGGTGGAGCTGGCTCAACCCGAAGCGGTCGGCATCCTCGATCACCATCACTGTGGCGTTGGGCACGTCGATCCCAACCTCGATCACCGTCGTGGCCACCAAGACGTGGATCTCGCCCGCCCGAAACTCTGCCATCACCTGGTCTTTCTCCCCCGATCGCAGCTGTCCGTGGATGAGGCCGACCCGGAGCTCCGGCATCAGCGCCGACAACCGCTGGAACTCCGCAACGGCCGATGCCGCCTCCACCTTGGGGCTGTCCTCGACCAGAGGGCACACCACGAAGGCCTGGCGTCCCTCGGCTACTGCCGCCCGGATCGTGTCCCACGCCAGCGCTTCCTCCCCGGGCGGGATGACGCTCGTCTTGACCGGGGTGCGACCCGGTGGCATCTCGCTGATGATCGACATGTCGAGATCCCCATAGATGGTCATCGAAAGGGTCCTGGGAATCGGGGTGGCCGTCATGATCAGGAGATCGGGGTCCACCGCATCCGCCTTCTCCTTGAGCAGCACCCTTTGCGCCACCCCGAAACGATGCTGCTCGTCGACCACAGCAATGCCCAGTCGGGCGAAATGGACCCCTTCCTGGATCAGGGCGTGGGTGCCCACCAAAACGTCGACCTGGCCGCTGGCGATGTCTTCGAGCAGGCGATCGCGGGTGATGTCCTCCCGATAGTTCGCCAAGGCGGTCGATCCAGTGAGAAGTGCCATATGGACCGCGGGTCCATCGGAAGCGAACAAGCTTGCCATTCCCAGGTCGGAAAGGGGCCCGAGCGGGTCTGGGGACAGCCCGGACTGGGCCAGCAGTGCGGTCACACCTTGATAGTGCTGGCCGGCGAGGACTTCGGTGGGCGCCATGATCGCTCCCTGCCAACCGCCTTCCACCCCCTGGAGAAGGGTGGCCACCGCGACCACGGTCTTGCCCGACCCGACCTCGCCCTGTAACAGCCGGTGCATCGGGTAGCCGAGCCGGAGGTCGGCCGAGATCTCCTCGAGGACCTGCTTCTGCGCTCCGGTCAGAGTGAACGGGAGACCGTTGAGGAACCGATCGACCAGCTCCCCGGTGGGCTCATGGGCGATCCCGGTCGAGTCCAGCATTTGACGCCTCTTTTGCATGGCCAATGCCAGCTCGAGGCGGAACAGCTCATCGAAGGCGAGCCGGTTCCGCGCCGGGACCACCTGTTCCATTGTCTCCGGGAAATGGACCTGCTCATAGGCCTGATCCCGCCCGATCAGGGAAAGTCGCGCCAACGACTCGGCTGGGATCGTGTCCACTATCGGTTTCGACCGTTGCAGGGCACTTCGGATAGCGCGGCGGATGACCCATGGGTTGATCTTGGCGATCTGAGGGTGAACCGGCACCCACCGGCCCGTCACCAACGTCTCGGTTGTGTCATTGAGTATGTCGTAAGCCGGGGTTTTCATCTGGAGGGAGCCCTTGAAGGACTCCACCACACCTGAGAGCGAGAGCTGCATCCCTTCTCTGATGGTCTTGTCGATGTGTTTCAGGTTGAACCAGACCGCCTTGATCGAGGCCGTGTCGTCGGCTATCCGAACCTCGGTGATCAGCAGCTTGGGTTTGGGCCGACGGGTCTGGACCGACTTCACTTCCCCGACGACCGTTACCTCGGATCCGACCGGGACCACTGCAATGGCGGCGGTCTCGGTGCGATCGACATAGCGACGGGGGATGTGATGGAGCAGGTCGGCGACGTTCCGAATGCCGACCTCAGCCAGAGCGTGCTGGCGCGAGGGACCGATGTCCTTGACCTTCGAAGTGGGGACCGCAACTAGCCGGCTCAGAGTGGCCATACGACCGGGGCACGGTACATCCGGAGTGGGACTTGGTCGGGATCGCCGCTATCCTGCCGCTCGGTCGCGACGGTTCGATCGATCCGTCTGTCTTCCGACCGTCCCAGGAGTTTTCCAATCATGTCTTATCGCTGCGAGATCTGTGGCAAGGAGCCGAGCTACGGCAAAACCGTCAGCTTCTCCCACAAACGCAACAACCGGCGTTGGCTTCCCAACATCCAGCGGGTGAGGGTCCGCCACGGGTCCAACACCCGTCGCGCCCGGGTGTGCACCTCCTGCATCCGTGCCGGCAAGGTGGAAAAGGCCTGAACATGCTCCAGGGTGTGGTCAAGACCTACGACCCTGTGACCGGTGCCGGGATCATCGTCCGTGACGACGACCGCTCCGAGGTCTACCTGCGGGCCGGCGCCCTCCAAGGATCGATTTTTCGCAGCCTGCGTCAGGGCCAACGGCTCGTCTTCGACACGGTCGAGGAGGATGGGAACCAGTACGCCATCTCGATCAGGGTGGGTCAGCAAGGCTACTAGGCGGGCTACTCCCAGCGGAAGAAGCGCACCGCCGCCCCGGCACAGGCCAAGGTCAGCACCCCGACCACCAACCACGAGTAGCCGGCATCGAGACCCAGCCACCCATCCTGCAAGGCACGGATCGCATAATGCAGCGGGGTGAACTCACCGACCGTGTTCATCGCGCCGGTCAGCACCTCGGGGGGCGGGCCGGCGCCCCCGACCATGAGCATCACGAACCACAGCAGCACACCCAGCGCCTGGGCGGAACGTGATGAGGGGAGGAGGGCACCGAGCAGGACGCCGATGGACGAGAAGGCCAGCGCGGCTACGGCAAAGCCCGCCAGCACGGTCAGGGTCGAGGTGGGGCCGGTGACGTCGTAAACGGGTATGGCCGCCAGGACCAAGATCAGGGCGCTGACCGCGGAGATCAGAAACGTCACCCCAACCTGAGACCCGATGACCGCCCACGCAGGCATGGACGAAGCCCGGTAGCGCTTGAGGACACCCCGCTCTCGGTTGCTGGCCAACTGGGTGGGGAGGGTGATCAGCCCCACCGAGGCCGCCACCAGAGCGATGTAGGCGGGAACGTAGTAGTCCATCGCCCCCACCCCCCGGTAGAAGCCTTCCTGAGCCACGTTGCCGAAGACGCCACCCATGACAAAGAGCACGGTCAAGGGAAGGACAAATGCGAAGACGACGGTCAGTGGCTCCCTTAAGAAGAGCTTCAACTCGAGCCACGTCATCTTGCCCAGCATCCTCACGACTCGGCCTCCTTCCCCGAGGTGAGCGTCAGGAAGACGTCTTCGAGGGTCGCCCGCTCCTGACGCAGATCGAATGGAGCAAGACCGTGGTCGAGCAATGCAGCCGCCAGATAGGTGAGAACCGGGCCCTCTCCACGCACTTCGTACCGGTTGCGCTCATGCTGCCAATCGGTGACATGAGGGACCGATGACAGCCACCCGGCATCCTGTCCGTCGAGGGTGAACCTGACCCTGGCTCCACCGCCGAATCGATCTATCAGGTCGGAGGGAGTGCCCCCGGCAACGACCAAACCGTGGTTGATGACCATGAGACGATCACACAGCGTCTCCGCCTCATCCATGAAATGAGTCACCAAGACAACAGTGGTGCCTCGTTCCCGGATTCGACGGATCAGATCCCAGGCGACTCGACGGGAAGAGGGGTCGAGCCCGGTGGTCATCTCGTCGAGAAACACCAGCCGGGGGTCGTTGACCAAGGACAGGGCGACGAACAGCCTCTGCTGCTCACCACCTGAGAGACTCCCGAACCGGACGTCTCTCTTCTCGGTGAGGCCCCAATCCGCCAGGAGCTCGCCCCAGGACGGGCCCTGATCGCTGATGGCGCCGAACAGGTCCAGCGCCTCCCATACCTTGACCCGATCCGGCAGCGCCGATTCTTGGAGTTGGGATCCGATACGGAGACGGATCTCATGAGGCTCGGTAGCAGGGTCGAATCCGAGGACCGAGACCGAGCCGCCCTCGATCGAGCGCAGGCCCTGCAGGCTCTCGACGGTGGTGGTCTTCCCCGACCCGTTGGGACCGAGTATCCCGTATATCTCCCCCTCCTCGACCGAGAACGAGATGTCCTCAACGGCGGTGAAGTCGCCGTAGCGCTTCACGAGATGTTTGACGTCGATGGCGACTGTCATCTCATACCCACAGCCCGGCCTCGACCATGAGTCGAGTTTGTCCAAATCCAGAGGCGGAACATAGGGCCGAAGGTCAATATTGGAAGGCAGTAGTGCGCCTTTTGGTCCTAACCGGCTCTTCCCCAGGCACCCCACCACGTGCCCGGCAGAACCCACTTGTGTAGGCTCGGCCTCCCCGAGACCCTAGGAGGCTCAGTTGGTCCAGGCCTATGTCCTGATTCAGACCGAGGTCGGCAAGGCCGCCCTCGTTGCAGAGGAAGTGCGCACCATCCCCGGTGTCGACTCGGCAGACGACGTCACCGGCCCCTACGACGTGATCGTCAAGGCGACTAGCGAGGATGTCGACTCTCTCGGCAAACTCGTCGTTGCCAAGATCCAAGCGATCGAGGGCATCACCCGCACCCTTACCTGCCCCGTAGTTCATCTCTGATCCAGGCCGGCATCGACTGAGAAGGGACCGGCGTTCGCCGGTCCTTCTTGTAGGAGACCGCTAGCCGAGTTTGGAGGCGATGGTGCCCGCGCTGCGCAGCGCGGTCCCGTCGCTGCCCGCAACCGAGAAGACCCGCACCGGGGCGGCTTCCGCCTCGGCCACCATGTCCGCGAACAAGACCTCTCTCGACAAGGGGGGGTCGATCCACAGATAGGCCGCCATCGAGCCAGGGATGGTGTTGACCTCATTCACCAAGATCTCCCCGTCCCGCTCCAGATAATCGATCCGGGTGATCCCCCTCAGCCCGGCGACTTCGGTCACCCGGGCAGACAGCTTTCTCAGCTCCTGTTCCAGCACCGGCTCGAGGTTGGCGGGAAGCTGGCGGCCTCCGCTCACCTCTCCGCCCCAGGCCAGGTACTTCTGGTCGTAGGAGTAGATGCCCTCGGCGGCCCGCGAAGGGGCCTCGATCGCGGAGAGCTGCCATTCGGGGTAGGTGCGCACCGCAACCTGGAGATCGCGACTGCCGGCGAGGAAAGGCTCGATCACCGCCCCCTGATCGAAGTAGGAGGAGGTTCTCTTGAGGGCGAGCACCGTCGTCCAGTCATCGGCGATCTCGATCCCGATCGACGAACCACCGAAGCGGGGCTTGGCGATATAGGGGCCATCGAATGCCGGGGCACCCTCGTCGCCGGTTGCCACCAGAGCCCGGGGGAGAGTCGGCAGGCCGGCAGCGGACATCGCTGCCCCGAAGGCGAGCTTGTCCATCCCCAACGCCGAGGCGGCCTGTCCGGTCCCGGTGTACCTGAGACCGGCAACATCGAGCATCCCCTGCAGCGTGCCGTCCTCACCAGGCCCGCCATGACATGCGATGAAGACGGCGCCCACATCCAGGGGGCGCTTCTTGAGGACCAGACCTTGTCCCGGTGCCGCAACGAAACTGAGCTCCCTGGAACCTCGCGGAACCCCGTCCACGAAAGCGGACGCCTCCAGATCGCTGTCCACCAGATGCCAATCGCCGGTCTTCGACCAGTAGACCGCGTGGACATCGCCCAGAGCCCGGGTGACCTGGAGACCGGTGAGAATCGAGATGTCGTGCTCGTCGGAGGGCCCTCCGAAGATCACCGCAGGCTTGGCCATTCGAGCTCCTCAGGGGTAATGGTCAGGAAGATCGTTCTCGTAGAGGACCGCATCACCGGGACCCAAGTTGTCGCGCACCCAGTCGACGGCTGCCTCACGGGAAGCCACGACGGTAACCGAAGCTCGCCCCGCGCCCGAGCCTTCGAGGAGTGCCGATCGGTTGGTCCTGCCCACCACCACGATGTCGTCGACATCCGTCGCCGCGGCTGCCGCGAACGCCAGATTCTCCCTCGCCTGCCGGGGCCCGAGCTCGACCATTCCCGGGGTGACCAGGACCCTGCGCCCCCCCGCCCCCAACTCCATGAGCCTCTCCAGACCCTTCCTGGCCCCGACCGGGTTGGAGTTATAGGTGTCGTCGATGACCGAAAAGCCCCTCTCCGAAGTGGTGACTGTCTGGCGATGCTCAGGCCGTGGGAGGTTGTCCAGCCGAGGGATGATCTGGTCGGGGCTCATGCCCAGGGCGAGACAGATGCCGATGGCGACTCCGAGGTTGAGCCCGAAGGCTCCTTCAGGCAGTCGGGCGACCTGGCGCCCTTCGATGAGGAGCCGGCCGTCCTCGACTCTGACTCTGGCATCGCTCTCCCCGGTCGAGATGGTGATCAGCTTCATCGCACCTGCTTTGCGCTCGGCGAGCCCGGCCAGCAGAGGGTGGTCGATACCGATCACCCCCACCGCGGCTCCGTCGAGGATCTCCGACTTGGCGGTCAGGATCCTCTCCTCGCTCTTGAAGCGCTCCAGGTGCACCGGGCCGATGGCCACGATTGCGGAGACATCGGGCTTGACCCACTCACAGAGGGCTGCGATCTCCCCAGAACCGTAGGTGCCCATCTCGGCCACGAAGATCTCGGTGCCCGGCGCCAGATGCTCGTTGATGGCGCGCGCCAGCCCCATCCGGTTGTTGAACGATGCCGGGCTGGCGACGGTGCGGAACCCGCCTGATAGGAGATGGGCCGCATACTGCTTGGTGGTCGTCTTCCCGTAGGAGCCGGTGATCGCGACGACCTTCGCTCCCGAGGAGCGCAATCGAGCGGCGGCTTTGGCCACCCATTTGTCACCGAGTCGGGACTCCACCGGGGCCAGGGCCAGGGAGGCCAGGTCGACGATGATCGGGACCGACACCATCCCCAGCGCCACCAGCCAGGCGGAGCCGGTGAGACCGCCCACCAGGTAGACCAGCGCCGCGAACAATCCCGAGACCACGGCCAACCGGCGCAAACGGCCGGTCCATGCCAGAGGGGAGGTCACGCCGCGCACTGACAGGCCGACTGGCCCCGCCATCTCGCTCGCCACCGCCAGGAACCCGTACCAGGGATCGAAGATGGCCCCCACGACTCCGACCGTCGCCACTCCGACCAGGGCACGATTGCGCCAGCTGCTGGCCCACCAGCGGATAGCGAACCGGGTCACCGACGGGGACAGATAGTGCTCGCGTTGGGCAACCCGAAGCCAGCGAAGACCCGCCGGGATGGTGGCCAGGAAAGCGGCAGCGATCAGCGCCCAAATCATCGGGAGAGTGCCCGCTCGATCGCACCACGCAGAGCGTCGGGCGCCTCAACCGGGACGAGGTGTCCTATCCCCTCGAGAATCTCCACCTCGACCTCTCGCCCCTCTGACTGGATCACCTCCGCCGCCGCCCGAGCGATGCTCACCGGGACCTCCCGGTCGGCGCTACCCCAGATCAGGGTCACCGGTGCCGTCAGGGCCCGAAGTTGTGGCTCGTAGCTCTCGTTGATCACCCGTACCAGGATGTCTCTCATCACACCCGAGACTGCCCGGTAGTCGGCCGACCCGGTCTGTCGTCGAATCGCCTCCAACCGATCGTCGCCGACCAGCCCGGCCCGGTTCAGACCCCGTATGAGCCGGTAGCGCAACGTCGGGGCCCGGGATGGGGTGAGCCGAACCAGTGGCGCGCCGGTGAGGACCAGCGGGCCGACCCGGTCGGGGTAGAGCGCGGCGAGACAGACTGCCACTCTCCCCCCGAATGAGTGGCCCACCACCACCGGCGGGGCGTCACAGACATCGAGGATCTCAGCGACGAGTCGGGCATAGCCCTCGGCGCCAATCGGCTCGGGTGGGGGCGGAGAAGCCCCAAAACCGGGCAAATCGGGGGCCAACGCATCCAAATCGGTGAGAGACGGCCGAAAATCGCTCCCCCGACGAGCCCACCCATGGAGCGCAATCACCCGGGGAGGACCGGTGCCGATCGCGTCTGCGAACAGCGTCCCGTTCGCGAATACGCGCAACGCCACGTTTCAATCCTCGATCAGTCCGGGATAAATGCCGAGAATACAGTCGAAACCCTCACAAACCGTGAAATGGAAGAGCTGAAGCCAAC
>DATDPT010000063.1:0-9498 GCA_035292605.1 Acidimicrobiia bacterium | reverse complement strand
CGGCGAACTCATCGCCATAGGCGTCGGCCACCTCGTTGCTGACGACCGGTACCACATTCTCCGGGGCAATGATCTCGTCTGTGCCCTCTAGGGCGACAAACCCCATCTGGGTGATGACCGGCTGGGTCGAGAAGAGCAAAGCAACCTGGATCTCGCCTGAGTCCAAAGCCGCCACTCGCGCCGCGCCCTCTGCTATCGACTCAAACGTCAGGTTGTCGAGCCCGTAGGTCTCGACCAGCCCGGCGTAACAGGTCGTGCGATCTTCGCACTCGGGCGGGCCACCCAACGTGACCTCCCCGGCTCCTGCCAGATCCGCGACGGTGGTGAGACCGTTCTCGGCTGCAAAATCGCCGGTAACCACGAACACGTTCTTGTCTTGACCGGGCGCAGGTTCCAACACCGTTGCCGATTGCCCGGCGAACAGGTCGCGTAGAGCCTGAAGAGCTTCGGTCTGATCGGTTGGGGCATCCTCGGTGAAGCCCACCGAAATGGCCGAGCCCAGATACTCGGGCAGAAAGTCGATCGCACCTGAGGCGATCTCGGGGAATATCAACTCCCTGGCTCCGAGGTTGAGGTTTCTTTCGACGGTGTATCCGTTCGCCTCAAGTGCTTGCGCATAGATCTCGGCGAGGATCACTGATTCCGGGAAGTTGAACGAGGCCACCGTAATGGCTGGCCCGTCAACCGCTCCCCCGGACGTCGCGGTGGTGTCTCCACCCGCCGCGGATGTGGTAGTTGCGTCTCCACCCGACCCATCGCCACATGCCGTCACCGCGAGCATGAGCGCCAAGAGGGTCGCCCCGAAGACGCGACTGCGGGATTTCCGCATGGGTCTTCCTTTCTGTCGTTAATGCCAAAGGCGCCCCGAAAGGCGCCGCGTAGGCGAACGTTAACCTGGTATCCGTTATTTCCAGACAGATCACGAGATCGAAGCGGCGGCCCGTATCTCATCCGATCCGCGCCGACGCAGGCCCTCGGGCAACACCAATCGCTCTCCACGAGACAGCAGCCAGTCGGCGCCGAGGGTCAGAGCGGCGATTAAGACGGCACCTGCGAAGACCTCGACCAAGCCACTTGCGCCCTGAGCGAAGCCACGAACGACGTACTGACCGAGCCCTCCGCCTGAGGAGAGCACCGCCGCGAGTGGTACGGTTGCCAGGACCTGGATGAACGAGATGCGGATCCCGGCGAGGATTAGGGGGGCGCCCATCGGCACCTCGATTCGCCAGAGAGTCTCGTTCTCCGTGAATCCCATGCCACGTGCCGCTTCAACCGTCTCTCCAGGCACGGTCACGATGGCGGCGTAGGCATTGGTGAAGATCGGAGGGATGGCCAATGCGAGAAGAGCGACCGCTCCCGGCCAGAACCTCAGACTGACCCCGGCGCGTGCAAAGAAGACAGCAGCCAGGATTATCAGCCCGAACGACGGCACTGCCCGGCCGATGTTCACCACGGCGTTGGCGAGGAAACCACCGATTCTGCGGTGTCCGAGCCACACGGCTACCGGCAGCGCCACCACCACCGCGATCAGCATCGGGAGAGAGGCCAGCCAGAGATGCTCGATGGTCCGGGGGATGATCCCGTCGTCGCCGGTCCACCTTCCCGTCTCGGCGAACCACGAGATCACGTCGGAAAGGAAGTCCATCAGGTGCCCCTCCCCCTGGCCCACGGCGTGAGCACCCGCCCGATGCCGAGCAACGAGAGGTCAATCAAGGCAGCCAGAAGCACGGATAGCGCCACTCCGACGATGATTTCGGTGGGAAAGATGATCGACCGTCGCAACCCGTCGAGGATGAAAAACCCGAGCCCTCCCAGGCCGAGCAGGGCGGTCACCGTGACCAACCCGATGACCGTGACTGTGGCGATTCGGATCCCCGCCATCACCGCTGGCACTGCCAGCGGCAATTCGATCTGGCGAACCCGCTCCCCGTCGCGGTAGCCCATGCCCATGGCTGCTTCCCTCACCCCGGCCGGGACCTCGTTGATCCCCGTCACGATGTTGCGAATGAGGATCAAAAGGGTGTAGCTGACCAGCGCGATCTCGGCGGTGATGAATCTCTGAGTGGCGGTCCCGATGCCGACGAATGGTGCTACCAGGGCGAATACGGCGAGAGCGGGGATCGTGTAGAGGAGGCCGGTGGCGGCGGTGATCGTCGGATAGGTCCTTGGTCTGCGCAAGGCAACCACCGAAAGGACCACCGCGATCATGATCCCGACTGTGAGGGCCACACCGGTGAGCGCCAGATGTTCCACGGTTCGCTCCCAGATGGCATCGAGGTTGCGCCCGACCCAGTCCCAGTCGAAGAGAGGGGCAGTGTCCTGGGCCAAGATCATTCTGTGATCTCCTCGGCGATCGCCTCGAGGTCGAGCATTCCCCGATAGATGCCATCGTCCACCACCACCGCAACCCGGGCGTGGCTGGTGACGACGGCATCGAGGGCCGCCCGCAGCGAGGAGTCGCTGCGAAGGCTGACCAAGAACTCGTGTGGTGTCAGCTCTGCGAGCGGTCTCCCCTCGATTTCGGAGCCATCGACCCAGCCGAGGAGGCGTTCGCCCGAGAGCAGTCCGACCCAGGAGACGCCGTGCTCGCCCATGACCTTGGCGGCCTCTTCCGTTGTGGCGGTGACATCGACCACCGGTCCTCTCGACACCCCGGCCTGGTTGATTGCGCGCAGCGCCAGTCGTTTCAGCCCACGCTCGCCGCCGATGAACGACTCGACAAAGCCATTGGCAGGTTTAGCCAGGATGCCCTCAGGTGTGTCGTGCTGTTCGAGCACTGCTCCCACGTTGAGGATCGCGATTCGGGATCCGAGGAGAATCGCCTCGTCGATGTCATGGGTGACGAAGACCACCGTCTTCTCGAGCCTGGACTGGAGCTCCAGGAACTCATCCTGGAGACGAGCTCTCACGATCGGGTCGACTGCACCGAAGGGCTCGTCCATGAGCAGCACCGGGGGGTCGGCCGCCAGGGCCCGTGCGACTCCGACCCTTTGCTGCTGACCGCCTGAGAGCTCGGCCGGATACCGCCCCAGCATCGACCCCTCGAGCCCGACAAGCTCGATGAGCTCCCTCACTCGATCGCTGATTCGGGTCTCCTCCCACCCGAGGAGCCGCGGAACGGTGGCCACGTTCTGGCCGATGGTGCGATGCGGGAAGAGCCCGACCTGTTGGATGACATATCCAATCGAACGCCTCAGCTCGTGCGGCGGCACCGTCATCACGTCTCGACCGTCGACTTCGATTCGCCCCGATGTCGGTTCGATAAGGCGATTGATCATCTTCAGAGTCGTGGTCTTCCCGCATCCGGATGGGCCGACCAACACCACGAACTCGCCACGGCCGACGGCCAAGGAGAGACCATCCACCGCGGGGTGCGTGCCACCCGCAAACATCTTCGTCACGTTGTCGAGACGAATCATGGTGTCGGGTGGCGCCTGAGGTCCCACGGTCGAGGAGACCCTAGGTGGGGAGGGATTCGATCAACCGACTTCTGCGAGAAACGCCAGCACCTCTTCGACGTACTTTCCGGGATCGGCGTCATAGGAGCCGACGTGATCGGCACCCTCGACCTGGATCAATCGCACCAGGTCGGGTTGAGTCTCGGCCAGCTCGATGCTCTCGCTCACCGGGACCGTCTGATCCGCCGTCCCATGATGAATCAAGACAGGCTGCCGCAGCGAGGTGGCCGACCGTTGGATGTAGTCCAACGACTTCCAATTGACCCCGATTCGGAGCGAGGTGAAGAACTGAGCCACGGTGCTGAGCGAAGCAGGGACATTGAACGGCAGCAGGGGTAAGTCCCGCTTGGACGCGGCGAAGTCGACCGTCTCGCTCAGGTCGAGATTCGGGGAGTCCAACAAGGCCCCGGTGACGGTATCCAGAGACTGGCGGAACATGAATGCCATGACATGACTGCCACCAGTCGAGTAGCCGTTGAGAACGACGTGCTCGGCTCCGTTGTCAAGCGCGTAGGCAACCGCCCCCGCCACGTCCTCCCACTCGGTCGCCCCGTACTGGTAGTAGCCGCTGGGATCCTCGGGCTGGTCGTCATCGTTGCGGTAGGTGATGGCAAGTTGGGGATAACCGGCATCTTGGAGCGGGGTGAACAAGGGCTCGGCCTCGGCCGGTGTGGCCCCCTTGCCGTGGACGTGCACGACCCAGGTGGTACCACCGGCAGGGAGGTACCAGGCGCCCATCGCACCGCGTGGCGAGTTGTATGACACCTGCTCCAGCTCGTAGTCACCCGTGGAGACGACGAGGTCATCGGGATCGATCTCGAAGCCGTCCTCGATCAGCTCTCCGGAGAAGTACCAGCCACCGGCGACATGGAACACGAGAGCGAGGGCGACCAGTGTCCAGAAGGTCCCCCAGATGAAGGTCCTGAGTTTCACGCCTGGTGATTCTGGCCGGATTCAGGCCGCAGGCAACGACAAACCTCCAACGAGGTGCTCCTCATGGTCGGTGACCGGGATCGGGTCGTCGCCGAATGTCGGCTCCAACTCACGTGCCTCGGCCAGGGTCTCGTCGACTTTTGCCGAGAGGGCCGGTTCCATGATGGCGCCGACCGGAGTGTCCCCGGATCCCTCCAGCCGCTCTCTTCTCACCAACCCGATGAGAACACCCTGGTCCGCAACTGCCAACACCTTCTCGGCATGGATTCTCAGCGTGTCGTCGGAGTGTCGCAGCGGCCCGACAAACACCGGCTCTCCCATCCAGCGGAAGACTCGATCGGGTGCGCTCCGCACCATGACTGCCCCGGCCTGGGCCTTGCTCCTCAGCCTCGCCCCCGGGCCCAACATCGAACGTTGCAGCCAGGAGCCCCCAGGCGCACCCAGCACCAGGAGTGACCCCTCGTCGAGATCCTGGGCGAGACTGCTGATTCCTTCGACCCCGACAACCCGTCCCCGGAGTTGGGGCACGAGGGCCGCGATCCGATCGAGGGTCAACTGGGCGGCGGAGAGGTCATCGCCCGGCCCGGAGGCGGAGACCATCTCCGCTTCTACTCCAAGACTCGCCCCCAGGAGGGCGGCGGTTTGAGCGGCCAGGATGGAGTGAGGGCCGCCGGCCACGGTGGCCACCACGCCGGTCACGTTCTCAGGCACGAAGGCCACCGGAACCGCGACATTCACCAAATCGAAGGACCCCGGCAGTCGTCGTGAGACGAGAAGGTCGGCCCGGTAATTGATGCACCCCTCGACCACGTCACCGGTGATTCGATTGGAGACACCATCCGTCAGGAGGTCGGCCAACTCGGAGCACCCCTTGCCCCTGGTCCACACCACGGAGAACCCGTTTCCTCCCTGCCCACTGACCGTCATTCGTCTCCCTCCGTGATCGATGTGATCGACTACAGGCACCAGGCCCGTCCACGTTAAGCCGTTTGCCGGCGATTGTCCCCGACCCCGCTTCCGACATCCTTGTCGGTATCAGTGACAAGATGCAGCAGTGGAGTTTCGTGAGGTCATCGGCGCGCGGCGAATGGTCCGCAACTATCTCCCGGATCCGGTTCCGATCGAGAGCCTCAACCGCATCGTCGACGCCGGGCTCCGAGCCCCTTCCGCCGGCTTCTCACAAGGACTCGGGTTCGTCATCGTCACCGACGCCGGGGGGCGCAGTGCCATCGCCGGGTTGGCCGACGAGAGCGAATACGTGGCGAGCGGATTCGATCCCTGGATCTCACGGGCCCCGGCCCACATCGTCATCTCGGTGAGCGAGGAGGTGTATCGGGCTCGCTACCGGGAGCCAGACAAGCTGGGGCCTGATGGTGAAGAGATCGAGTGGCCAATTCCCTACTGGTGGGTCGACGCCGGCGCCGGTCTGATGGCGATTCTCCTCGCCGCAGTCGACGAAGGCCTCGGCGCCGGGTTCCTCGGCGTCCATGCCCTGCCGGACCTGGCGTTGCTGCTCCACCTGCCCCCGGATCAGCTTCCGATCGGGGTGGTGACGGTGGGTAGGCCGGCGCCGGACCGGCGGTCGTCCAGCCTCGATCGCGGCCGAAGACCCCGGGAGTCGGTGGTCCATTGGGAGACGTGGGACGGCTAGCGGTGCCCGATCTCGACATCACCTCTCCCGCCAACCCCAGGATCAAGACCCTGCTCGGTTTGCGCAATCGGCGTAACCGTGATCGGGAGGGTGTGTTCGTCGTCGAGGGACCGCGTCTCCTGGCCCGCGCGGTCGGTGCCGGTCACCAGCCGCGCGAGATCTACTACGACCCCCAGCGTTTCGATCCGAATCCCTTCGCGGGCCCGCTCATCTTCGCCTGCTCACCGGACACGCTCTCACGCACCTCCTACCGGGGCTCGGATGAGGGCGTGATCGCCGTCTTCGACCAATTCGACCTCGGGATCGACCGTCTCGACGCCGGCCCGGTTCCCTTGATCTTGATGGCCGAAGGTCTCGAGAAGCCGGGGAATTTGGGAGCCATCTTGCGCACCGCGGACGCGGTGGGCGCCGACGCCGTGATCGCTGTCGATCCCGAGATCGATCCGTTCAACCCCAACGTGGCGCGGTCGTCGACCGGCGCTCTGTTCACGGTGCCGCTGGCCGTTACCGGGCTCGACCCTGCGGTCGCCTGGCTCCGAGTGCACTCGATCCGCCTGCTGGCAGCAGACCCCTCTGCCGATGGAGACCTGTGGTCGGTCGATCTCGCCCCGCCGTGCGCCCTGCTCGTGGGATCGGAGCATCGCGGGCTGACCGCGGATGCCCGGGAGGCAGCCGACACCCTGGTATCGATTCCGATGCAGGGGCAAGCCGATTCTCTGAACGCATCGGTGACGATGGCGCTGCTCGCCTACGAGGCCCGACGACAGGGGGGTCGTCGCCGTAAGGAGAGTGATGCTCCTTGACATCGAACATACGTTCGGTTTAGCCTCGAATGGGCCGTGGCCGCCCTGCTCCAACCCAGCTTCGACGAGCTCTCCACCCCTTTGTTCTCCACCACCTTCTGTGTGCTCGACCTGGAGACCACGGGTGGCTCGCCAAACGACTGCGCCATCACCGAGATCGGGGCCGTCAAATACCAGGGGGGAGAGCTTCTCGGGACCTTCCAGACCCTGGTGGACCCCGGGCTCCCCATCCCGCCTTCCATCACCATCCTGACCGGTATCACCCAGTCGATGGTGATCAACGCCCCCACCATCCACACTGCCCTGCCCTCGTTTCTGGAGTTCGTCGCCGACACGGTGATCGTGGGCCACAACGTTCGCTTCGACATGTCGTTTCTCCAGGCCGCGGCCCGCCAGCTCGGCTACGAGCGCCTGGCCAACGACACGGTTGACACCGCGGCTCTGGCCCGTCGCCTGGTCCGCGACGAGGTGAGGAACCTGCGTCTGCAAACCTTGGCTGCCCACTTCCGAAGCCCGGTCATCCCGATCCACCGTGCGCTCGACGACGCACGCGCCACCGCCCATGTGCTCCACTCGCTTCTGGAGCGAGCAGGGAGCCTCGGGGTGACCAATCTCGACGACCTGCTTCAGCTTCCCAAAGCGAGGGGCTCCGCCTTCTACTCGAAGATCGCGCTCAGCGAGACACTCCCCCGGCGTCCCGGGGTCTATCTGTTCCGGGACCGGCACGGCACTCCGATCTATGTCGGGAAGGCAACCAACCTCCGGGCCCGGGTGCGCCAGTACTTCTATGGCGACCAACGACGAACCATCGGCAATCTGATGCGTGAGCTGGCTTCGATCGATCATGTGGTGTGTGAGACACCCCTCGAAGCCGAGATCACCGAGCTCCGGTTGATCCACGCCCATCGTCCGAGGTACAACCGACGTTCGAGGCCACCGAAGACCTCGCATTGGGTCAAGTTGACCCGTGAGCCGTTTCCCAGACTGTCGGTGGTGCGCACCCTCAAAGAGGGCGCTCTCGCCTATCTCGGTCCCTTTCGCTCGAAGCAGGCCGCCGACCTGGTGGTGACCGCCCTCTGGGATGCGACACCGATTCGCAGATGTCGTGCCGCACCCTCGACCCGCAGGGCCCTCTGCGCCGCAGCTCAGCTGGGGGTGGCCCTGTGCCCCTGTGACGGCTCGCTCTCACGGGATAAGTACCGGCCGATCGTTGAACGGCTCGTCGAGGGCCTCGACCGCGATCCCGAGATCCTGCTCGCCCCTCTTGCGGAGAAGATGGCCCAACTGGCGGCCCAGCACCGATACGAGGAGGCAGGCTGGCAGAGGGACCGCCATCAGGCCCTGGCCCGCGCCATCGATCGGCGTCGGGTCTGGAAATCCCTGACCGATCTCGGGTTCTGCGAGGTCGAGAGCCGCGATGGCTGCCGGGTTCTGATCGACCACGGACGATTGGTCGCCACCTGGCGGCTCGACCGCACCCCGATACTGCGGCCCGCCCCGATCATGGGCGACGACGAGCCTCATCAGGTCCCCCACAACGTGGAGATGGCCGAGGAGGCGGACCTGATCTGGAGATGGCTCGACACCACCGAGATCCGTCTCGTCGAGTCCACGGGATACCTGGCGCTGCCAGTTCGCCCGGTGCCTCGCCTCCAGGTCCACTGACCCAACTTGAGTCTCCCCACCACCGCGGTGAGACTGCCGACGTGGATCGTCTGATCGATCTCGAACGAGTCGGGGTCTCACTCGGCGGACTGCCCGTCCTGCGTGGCGTCGATCTCGGAATCGGCCCAGGAGAATCGCTGGGGGTCACCGGGCCCAACGGTGTGGGCAAGACCACCCTCCTCCGAGTGGTGTCAACCCTGCTGGCTCCGGATGCCGGATCCGGCTCGGTGCTGGGGGCTGCATTGGGAACTCCCGAGGTATACGAGGTGAGGTGGCAGATCGGTTTCCTCCAGCATCGGCCGTCTGTGATCCCCGAGTTGACGCTCGCCGAGAACCTGCGTCACGCCGCCACCCTGGTCGGCGCCAACGCCGCAAAAGCAGAGGCTGCCTTGCGAGTTGTCGGGCTCGAAGCCGTGGCCTCGAGGAGAGCAGACGACAGCTCATTCGGGATGTTGCGTCGGACCGAGATGGCGCGTCTCCTGATCACCGCTCCCAAGATCCTGTTGCTGGACGAGCCTTTCAGCGGGCTCGACATCGAGGCCCAGGAGCTGATCCGGGCGCTGGTCGACCGGACGACATCGGACGGTGGGGCTGTGGTGATGGTGTCCCATGAGTCCGGGCAGCTGGCCTCCCATACCCAACGACTGCTCCCGATGGCACTTGGCAGCCTGGAGCAGCAATCGTGAGCTTCTGGAGCCAAACCCTCGAGATCGCCCGGGTCGACCTCACCGTCGAACGCAGGCTCGGGGACACGATGCGCATCGTCCTCCCCTTTGCCGTCGTTGCCATCCTGGTCTTCCCCCTGACGCTTGGTGTCGACCTGACCGCGGTCTCCCGGCTCGGGCCCGCGGTGTTCTGGGCGATAGGGATCCTGTTCGGGATGCAGATCGCCCTCCGCCAGGCTGCGCACGACGACCAGGAGCGGCGGGACCTCTATGCGTTGCTCGGCGTCGACCCTGCGGCCCGCTTCGCCGGTCGCACCATCTCC